>CAYWWA010000006.1:0-26869 GCA_964462115.1 uncultured Candidatus Saccharibacteria bacterium | reverse complement strand
TTGGCGGAGAGTGAGGGATTCGAACCCTCGAGGGTGTTTAACGACCCTACCTCGTTAGCAGTGAGGCGCTTTCGACCACTCAGCCAACTCTCCAAAATTATTCTTTTAGATAAACCCGCTTATTCTATCACAAAATTAGTAAAAAACAAAATTAGGTTTACCAAGTATTTAGTGAGATAATATTATTTTACGATACCATTAAGAACAAATTGAAATTATTTGTAAAATATGATATTTTATAAATAATAAAAATATGTCTCACGAACAAAAAAAACAAGCTCGAGCATTTTGTGATCAGGGAATTTTAGTTAATTCTGCTGAATTTTCTGGGCAAGGTTCAGCAGAAGCGGGTAAAAATATTAGCCAAAAATTCGGTCAAACAGTTACAAAATATAAATTACAAGACTGGGTTTTTTCTCGTCAGCGTTACTGGGGTGAGCCGATTCCAGTTTTACATAATCCAGAAAATTTAGATGAAATAATTCCACTCAATGAAAAAGATTTGCCTTTAGAATTACCTAAGGTAAAAAGCTATGAACCAACCGGGACAGGAGAGTCTCCGTTGGCTAATATTAAAAAATGGTTATTTGTGGAAACAGGTAAGGGGAAAGATAAAAAGAAATGGCGTCGCGAGACTAATACCATGCCACAGTGGGCTGGTAGTTCTTGGTATTATTTGCGATATATGGATCCACTTAATAATAAAAAACTGGTTGATGATAAAAAAGAAAAATACTGGGGACAGGTTGATTATTATGTTGGGGGAGCGGAACATGCGACCAGACATTTAATTTACGCTCGTTTCTATCATAAATTTTTGTATGATATCGGAGTTGTTTCCACCAAGGAACCGTTCAAACATTACACCCCAGTTGGTTTAGTTTTGGGTGAAGACGGTCGCAAAATTTCCAAACGATTCAATAACGGGATTGATCCGATTGATGTAGTTAAAGTGTGGGGAGCTGATGCGACCAGGTTGTATATCGCTTTTATGGGGCCATTCACAGAATCAGTGGCTTGGAATAGTGCTAATATTATTGGTGTGCGAAGGTTTTTGGAACGATTTTGGCGACTTCAATTTAAAGTTAGTAAAAAGGTTAGTGATAAATCTTATGAAATAGAGTTAAATAAAACTATTAAAAAAGTCGGCGACGATATTGCCCAGTTTTCACACAACACTGCCGTTTCTGCTATGATGATTTTATTAAATGAAATGGAAAAGCAGGAAAAAATTGCCCAGGCTGATTATTTAAAATTTGTGCAGATTTTGGCACCTTTTGCTCCACATATTACTGAAGAATTGTGGCAAGTTTTTGGCCAAAAGGGTAGTGTGCATTTAAGTGCTTGGCCAAAATTTGATCAGACTAAATTAGTGGATGAGCAAGTTAAAATCGCAGTTCAGGTAAACGGAAAAGTTCGCGCCGTGGTGGAAGTCAAAAACAATTTAGCCAAAGAAAAAGTTTTAGCGGTTGCTAAACAAAACGAACAAATCAGAAAGTGGATTGACGGTAAGCAGGTTGTTAAAGAAATTGTGGTGCCTAATAAAATTGTTAATATTGTAGTAAAACAGTAATTATTAAAATATCATTGTAGAATTTTAAGGTATAAAAAACCACCCACAGACAAGGTCTCGCACTCGCGAATTTGAATGTGGGTGGGCGTGTAATGTAATTCTCAGGATGCACTCAGATAAGTGTAATAGTTTTTGTTTTTTTTGTCAACAATCTATTTTTGCTTTTATATGCTATATTTATCTGATGGAAGAAATCAAACAGAAAGGGGAGGAGGTAACCGATGAGGTGGTGCACACACTTCATATTAGTTTACCTTTTGGGCACATACCATTATCTTTTAAAATCATTGCCTTGTTGGCTTCAGCTGGTGGTTTATCAATCGTGGCATCTGGTATAGCTGATGTGGTGCGAACTCGTTCGGAAAGTAATATGGAATTTTTACTGTTCTTGATTAGCGGCTTGATGATGATCGCGATTGGTTATGGAATCATTAAAAAGAGAGAATGGTCACTTTATTTATTTATCTTAGTTTTATTTTTAGCCCTTATTTTTAATGAAAATGCAGTAGCAGTAGCTCTATTAACTGGAGTAGTGGTTTGGTTATGCGACCGCAGAGAATATTTTGTGAGTGGCAAAATAAATTTTGCCGAACTGGGACGACGTTGGAAGAATTGGGTTAATAAAAAATCAATAGAAAAAATTATTGTGGTAGATACTGAGGGTGATATTATTTCGGAACGACTAGAAGATTTAGACCCAGAGGACGAAAAAAAGATTCAAGCTAAAGCTAAATAATTTCTCTCAGTTTAAAATTGTTGATTTCTTCTATTAAACTAATTTAGTCTAAAGTGTTTATTTTTAGTATTTATTTTAAAATGTGACTATGATTTTGGTTTAATTGTGGGTTAGTAATTATAAAAAACTTTTGCTATTTTTTAGGCCATTTGATATACTTGAGGAGTAATATGATTTCTTTCGAAAACGTATCTAAAGAATATGATAATGGTTCTGTGGGGATTAAAGGTATTAATTTGAAAATTAAACCCCAGGAGTTCGTATCTATTATTGGCCACAGTGGAGCTGGAAAATCAACTCTACTCAAAATGATTCTGGCCGAAGAACACCCAACCGGTGGGGTTGTTTTGTTTGATGAAGTTGATTTGCACCGCCTCCCTAAACGTCACCTTCACAAACATCGCCGCCGTATCGGTACCATTTTTCAGGATTTTCGTTTATTAACTCACAAGACCGCTTATGAAAATATCGCTTTTGCCATGGAGGTGGCAGGGAAGAATGAGGCGGAAATCCGCAATGATGTGCCTTACGTGCTGGAGTTAGTTGGTTTATTAGACAAAATGTATTGTTTCCCTTATCAATTATCTGGTGGAGAAAGACAACGAATTGCTATTGCTAGAGCTATAGTTAACCAGCCGGACTTAATTATTGCCGATGAACCGACCGGAAACCTTGACCCTATCAATACTTACGATGTGATTCAATTATTAAAAAAAATCAATGAATTAGGCACCACGGTAATTTTAACTACTCACAACAAGGGGATTATTGATTCCGTGGGTGGGCGAGTAATTACCATAGAAGACGGGAAAATTGTTCGTGACTCTAATTCTGGCGAATATGTTTTATAAAATTAATCTTAACTTTTTTAAAAAATAATTATATGATTTGGACTAATCTCAAAAGAATTTCTCGGACAGGTTTTATCAGCGTCTTTCGTAATACAATGGTTTCTCTATCATCCATCGTAATTATGACCATTGCTTTATTGGTGATTAGTGCAATCGTCTTTTCCAACGCTCTTTTAACTTCAGCCTTAAACACTTTGCAAGATAAAGTTGATATCAATGTCTACTTTTTACCTAACGCTCAGGAGTCTGAAATAAAAACTATTAAAACTCAGATTGAAACCATGGAGGAGGTAGCTTCGGTAGAATATCTTTCGCAAGATGTGGTATTACAACAGTTTAAAGATCGTCACCAAAATGATCAATACACGGTAGGGATGTTTGACGAGTTTGGTTTTAATCCTCTTGGCGCCACTCTCAACATTCACGCTAAAGATCCTAATTTTTATGCTAAAATTGCCGAGGAGATTAACACTCAAATTGTGGATGGCGGAGCTGAAAATATTATTAGCAAAGTCAACTACCAAAGCAATAAAACAGCAATTGATAATTTGACCAGCATTATTGCCACTACTCAAAACGCTGGAATTGTCTTGGTGGTTATATTTATTTTAATTTCAATTTTAATTACTTTTAATACTGTTCACCTGGCCATCTTTACCTCTAAAGATGAAATTGCGGTGATGCAATTGGTGGGAGCTAAACGTGATTACGTCCGTGGGCCGTTTGTGGTATCTGGAGTGGTTTATGCTATCTTTGCTTCTATTTTAACTCTTGTTATACTTGCCTTGGTAACTTATGGATTAAATTCTTACACTGCCAATTTCTTTTCTGGAGTCGGTGTCTGGACTTATTTCATCAATAATATTTTCTTTTTCATTGGTCTGATCCTAGGTTCTGGAGTTTTGATTGGAGTAATCTCGAGTTACATTGCAGTCAGAAAATATCTCTCGGTTTAGACTGATTTTTTAGGTTCGGATTGTTTGAAACAAGTTGCCCCTGTCTGATTTTTTCAACATTTTTTTAATTCTAGTTATAAAAAATGATATTATATATCACAATATGGACCCTCAAAATCAAAATTATTCAACTAATAATAATGGTTCTACTCCGAATCAGGATGGCTCTCAGTTGGGCTATAATCCAAATCAAGTTCCAGATTACACTCCTAAAGTTGATCCAGCTATAAGTAATTTTGCCAACTCCACCAATAATGCTGAGACTTTTGTGGGTATGGAAGACTTGGGTAATATCAGTGATAATAATTATAACAACCAGACAATTTATCCAGCTAATCAAGGAGTTCAAAATCAGCCACAGGGAGCACCTCAAGCTTATTCAAACTTTTCTAACCCCGAGCCTAAGTTTCAAGCTCCTGTTAATAATGGTTTTAATGGAGTCAATAATGCGGGATATTATAATAATCCAAACCAAACACCCAACAACCAGCCTCAACAAAATTATTCACAGCAGAATCAATCACAATATCGTCCTTTAGGCACACAGGGGCAAAACCAGGGTTTTGTTGCTCCCAATATCTCAACTCAAAACCAGTTTCAACCAGTCACACCAGCTAATAATGTAGCTCCTCAACAGCCGACTCAATTTTTTGATAATATTGAAACCAATCAACAAGCTCCAGCCTTTACTCGCTTAGATACTCCTATGGCTCAGACAGTTTATCCTAACTCAAAAAAGTCTAATTTAGGATTTTGGATTTTCTTGGTTTTTTTAATTCTGATATTAGGTGGAGGAATATTTGCTGCTTGGAAATATCAGGAGCAGCTAATTGAATTGATATCTAAGCTTACCCAAAAGACTCCAGCAACCCAAGAACAAATTGTGGATCCAGTTGAAGTCGTAGTAGAAGAGCCAGAGGTGGTGACCAATTTACAATACTTATCAGCAGTAGTGGTGGATGAGACCGAAAATCCTATTTATGATGTTAAAGTTTTAGCTCGCCCTGCAAATCAGAGCCTATTAGATTTAGAACAAATAGCTTTATCTGGTAGAGATGGTGTCTTTATTGTTAACCGCACAGTTTCAGACGGAGTTTGCAATATGTTAAGGTTGGAAGCAGATAGTTTTTTCCCAACCTGGCGTCAGACTGTTAACTATGATTATTTTGCTGACAATATTGTCTTGAAAAAAATAAACGGCGATGATGCAATTTCCACCGATTTTAATCAATCACAAAATTATACTTTTACGGTAGCAAAAAATATCACTTTTGATTTTTCCAATGTCCAACTCCAAAAGTATGCTGGCTTTTTACAAGACGCTAATACAACTGTCAATTTAGCCTATTTCTCTAATGATAATCTGACTTTATTAAATAAAGAGATTCCACTTGACCATACTAATGATTTACTAGGGGTGTTCGCGGTTGATTTTGTTGATAAAGATACTGGTAGATTATTAGTTTTTTCTGCTGATTCTGTAGTGCCTGTATCTTTTACTGCTAGCCAAAACCATGGTCAACTTTTAAATATCTATAAATTAAATGAGTGTACTGGTGAATGGGAACCTAGTGGATCCTTAGATCTTATTAATGATCAAAATTTATATAGCGGAGCAATCTTTAAACCTGGTTGGTATAAATTATTAACCACAGCTAGTGTAGTCGTTAATCCAGCTATATTGAATGCTAGTAGTAGTTTGGAGCTATCGAGCAGCATGGACTTAAATAATAACGCAACAACTACAGCCTCGAGCAGTGCAGCAACCTCTGCGTCCGTAAATATTGATAATAATATTAACACTAATTAAAAAAACATATGTTATTACCCACAGAAAAAAATCAATACCGTCCGGCTTTCTTAAAGCCAGAAAATTTATTTAAAGTTGTTGCTGGCTTAATGATTCTGGAGTTGGCAGTATTTATGGCGCCATTTCTTTACTATAATGGTAGTCAGTTTTTTAGTAATTTAGCTTCTGTTTTGCCTAGCGTCTTAAATGATTTAACTAATCAGGAGCGTAGCCAAAATAATTTATCTCTATTAAAGGTCTCACCCTTATTAGAACAGGCTGCTACCTATAAGGCTCAAGATATGGCCAACGGCCAATATTTTTCTCACACTAGTCCTGATGGTAAAGAGCCTTGGTATTGGTTTGAAAAAGTTGGTTACGCATACACTTTTGCCGGTGAGAACTTAGCGATTGATTTTTCTGATTCTAAAAGAATTACCAAAGCGTGGATGAATTCTCCCACTCACCGTTCTAATATCATCAAAGAACAATACAGTGAGGTGGGGACAGGTGTGGCACTTGGCAGATACGAGGGCCGAGACACTATCTATGTAGTTCAACTTTATGCCAACCCAGCTGTGGTTTCAGCTAATTTGGTGGTTGACGGTCAAGTAGCTGGTGCTGCCACTGTAGCTAATTTAACCGACGCTGATCTTGGACAATTTGGTGAGGTTAGTGAAGAAGAGTTACGTTTGGCTTTAGCTGATTTAACTAAAATTGCTGAAGAAAAATTATCTTTTAATAACCAAGCAGTTTTGGCGGTAGCAAGCAATGAAACGACAAACATACCAGATACTACTGCAGTGGACTATGGCCCTTCCGATAATAGTGAGTTGGGTAACGAAAATAACTCTACACCTACAACCGATTATAGTCAGCCTCAAAATTCAGAATCTAATTCACTAGTTAATGCTTTTATCCCTACTGGTAATTTTACTTCCTCCATTGCTTACATTGTGATGAATATTATTCTGGTGACCATGGCTATCTTGGTCTTGTTGGCAATTTTGCTTAAAATTATTGCGATTAAACGGGGTAAGTTGGTGGGACACTATTTTGATATTATTCTCAATGCTTTGTTTTTAGTCATCTTAGTTTTAGTAATTTATTTCTTAAACAGTTGGTTAGTCAAAAATTCTCGCGAAGAATCATTACAAAGCTCAATTGATTTTGCCAACACTCAACAAGTTGGCTAATGGCTTACTGTTCTCCGGAGAAGAAAAATAAACAATCTCGCAAATATAAAATTTTGTTTTGCTTGATAATGATTTTATTGTTGATAATTTTAGTAGGTTTAATTTATTTACTACGTTTAGATTTTTGGCAGATTAAAGAAATAAAAGTCTCTAATAATAAGTTAGTGATTGCAGAGGAAATAATTCCCTTAGCTCAAAAGAAAATGAGGGGAAGCTGTTGGCCACTAATTCCTTGTACTAATAAATTATTTTTTTCTACCGAAGAACTAAAAGTAGATATCTTAAATAATTTTTTAGTAATTAAAGATGTTTGGGTGGTAATTGCTGGAAATGTTTTACAAATTAAAATTGAAGAACGTGAACCGCAAGATTTATGGTGTCAAGAAAAAGATGATAATTTTGATTGTTTTTTCTTAGATCAGACTGGTCTAATTTTTGCTGAGTCACCTTATTTTTCTACTGGTTATTTAATTTGGACGGGGACTAGTCGCTTATCTATCTCGGAAAAACTTCTTGGACAACAAATTTTAGATCAAGATAAATTTACTGAACTGCGAAATTGGGTAAGTCGATTTGTTAATGAATTTGGTCGGATAAAAACCCTGCACATTACCGATAATTTGGAATTGGTTTTAGAATTGGTGAATGGTTTAAAAATCATAATTTATTATGATGATAATTTAGACAACGTCTGGAAAACCGTTAAACTATTATCCGATAATAATTATTTAAATAATCAAAATTTAGCTTATATTGATTTAAGCTATATTGCTAATAATCAAGTTTTTTACTGCAACCAAGATGAAATTTGTCAAAACAATTTTTAATTTTTATCAGTTATTTATTTTTAAACACCGTCTTTTCGGTGTGAAGCTTTTAATGCTATAATATATTTTTTATGTTATTAAAGAAAAAAAAGATTAAATTGATTTGGGGAATATTAGTTATTTTACTCTTGGGCTTAGCCGCTTTGTTAACTAGTTTTTGGTTAATCTTTATAGCAATTCCATCCGTTGAGTTGCCTGTCACCATTGAGATTAGTGAGGGAATGACAAGCGTAGAGGTTGGGCAAGAGTTAGTTAAGCAAAAAATAGTGTTTTCTGCCACCGCCTTGCATTTGGCTTTGGTTTTACAAAATGGAGAAAATAATATTAAGGCTGGTAGTTATTATTTTAATCAACTGGGTGATTTAAGAGCTTGGGCTTTAGCGCGTCGTTTAATCCTTGGCCAATATAATTTACCAGACAGGTGGGTCACGATTTATGAGGGAATGAATGCTGATGACATCGCTGGTCAATTTGATCCAGAATTTTTTCCCAAGTTTAATAGAGAAACCTTTAAAAAACTAGCCAGCGAACGTGAGGGCTACCTCTTCCCAGACAGTTATCGTTTTGCCCCTAATACCACGGCTGAGATAGTAATTAAAAAGATGTCAGATAACTTCAATGAGAAACTAGCTTCATTAGATTTCTCTCAATCAACCACCTTTAAAACCCTCGCTGAAATTTTAACCTTTGCTTCTATTATTGAGTGGGAGGCTAATAATACAGACTCTGACCGAAAGATGATTGCGGGTATTTTATGGAACCGAATTCAAAGTGATATGCCGTTGCAGGTGGACGCAACTTTAAAGTATATCAATGGCAAAACCTCTGACCAGCTAACAATGGAAGATTTACAAACCGAGCATGATTATAACACTTATCTTAACAAAGGTTTACCGCCAACCCCAATCAATAATCCGGGTTTAAAAACGATTGAAGCAGCAATGTATCCTGGTCTAACTAATAATCTCTATTATCTTCACGATGCGAACGGGGTGCCTTATTATGCAGAAACTTTTGAAGGACATAAAATAAACCGAGCTAAGACTGGCGTGTAATTTTATTACTTTTTGTCGCTTTTGACCGATAAAAATTTATTTTTTTATAAAATCTTTTAAAAACAATGGTTTTTGGAAAAAAACAAAAATATCATAATACTTTTGCTTCTGGTCGTGGTATAATGTTAAGAGAGAGGAGAAAAAAGATGCCAATCATTTTATTTGCTCTGCTTTGTTTAGTTTTGGTCATTATCATACCAGACTAATCAAGCTATGGCTTATTGAGTTAAACTCATAAAAGTTCAATTATCTCTTAGGAGAAGTTGAACTTTTTTGTTGGCTATTTTTTTACAACATATTATGTTACAATAGACGGATTATGTTAGTATCTAAACAGTGGTTACAAGATTTTATTGTAGAACCATTGCCTGAGACCGAAAGGTTGGCAGAGGAATTAAACGTTAAAATTTGGGAAGTTGAGGATATTCAAGTATTTGAAGATGATGAGATCTTGGATATTAAAGTTTTACCAGATCGAGCTCATTATGCCCTATCGCATAGGGGTATTGCACGTGAGATTTGTGCCATTTTTGCTCTAACTTTTAAAGATTTTGTTCCAGAAATTGACCTCCATAAATATGACAGTGAAAATTTAAAAATAGAAATTGAAAACACTGATTTGTGTCGGCGCTATTTTGCAGTTAGAATTGATGGCATAACAGTAGGAGAAAGTCCTAATTGGTTAAAACAGCGATTGGAAAGTATTGGTCAACGCCCGATTAATAATATAGTAGATATTACTAATTATGTGATGTATGCTTTGGGTCAACCGCTACACGCTTTTGACGCTGATCTGGTGGTGGGCGGATTAACCGCTCGAGCTGGGCGGGAGGGGGAAGTTTTAAAATTATTAGATTCAGCTGATTCAAGGACTCAAAATCGGGAAATAATTTTAGGTCAAGGTGAGTGTGTAATTGCTGATGATCAAGAGCCATTGGTCTTAGCTGGAATTAAGGGTGGTGCTAAGTCTAGCATTAGTGCAAAAACCAAAAATATTATTTTAGAAGGAGCTAATTTTAGCCCAGTGGTTACTCGTCGCTTTGCTACGCTTTACAATTCCCGCTCTGATACCTCCAAGCGATTTGAGAATGAAATTAGTCCTGCATATGCTGAAGATGGGTTGCGATTGGCTAGCAAATTAGTTCAGGAGATTGCAGGTGGACAAATTGTGGCAAGTAAGGATGTTTACCCAATTAAAAAAGAAATTCTTCCAGTTGCGGTGTCATTGTCAGAGATTAATAATCGTTTAGGAGTGGAATTGTCGGCTAACGAAGTTACAAAGATTTTATCTCAAGCTGGGTTGCTTTTTGTTGAGCAAGATAATCTCTGGACGGTTACTCCGGCGGCGGATAGAGTTTTTGATTTACAAATCGCTGCAGACTTAATTGAAGAAATTGGTAGATTATATGGTATGGATAAAATTAAAGCCAAAACTCCTCTGGTTTTAGCTGAAGTCAAACCGCCTAAGCAGTTTATTGTTGAGCAAATAATAAGAAATTTTTTGATTCTTCGTGGGTGGTCGGAGGTAATCAGCTATGCTCTAACTAAACATGGTG
Organism: uncultured Candidatus Saccharibacteria bacterium; assembly: GCA_964462115.1. Taxonomy (GTDB): domain Bacteria; phylum Patescibacteriota; class Minisyncoccia; order Phycocordibacterales; family CAIZIN01; genus CAYWWA01. The sequence continues at coordinate 16,330 of CAYWWA010000006.1, read as the reverse complement.
CAGTAGCTTTAGCTAATTCTGTCTCAGTGGATAAAAAATTTATGAGGCAAAATTTAAGTGAAGCAATACAGGAGAGCTTGGGCTTTAACGCAAAGTCTGCTGACTTGTTAGGATTAGAACAAATTAAAATTTTTGAAATTGGTCAGGTTTTTTTGGCCAACACGGAAGAGAGTAGGTTATGTTTGGGGTTAAAAAATATTAAAAAAATTAAAGGCAAGACGGCTGATGATATTTTAAAAGACCTTTGGCAAGATCTTTTATCAGAATTAAATATTAAAATGGAAGCCAAAATTTCTGATGGCATTTTAGAGATTAAATTGTCAGATTTGTTAAGTGAAGTAGACGATAAGATTATTTTGCCAGATTTAAGACTGGGTTTGAAAGAGACCAAATTTCTTGCTTTTTCCAGCTTTCCGTTTGTAGTCCGCGATGTGGCCTGCTGGGTGCCTGATAGCGAGCCGAAACCAGAAGCAGTGATAGAAAACATTATACAAAGCCACTCAGCTGGTCTGCTGGTGCGTTTAGTGCTGTTTGATAGATTTGATAAAGATGGACGTGTCTCTCTGGCTTATCGTTTGGTTTTACAGGCTATGGATAGGACTTTAGAAGAGGAAGAAATTAGCACCATCATGAATAAAATTTATAATGAACTTAAACTTAAAGCTGGATGGGAGATTAGATAAAAGTAAAAAAGCCCCGATTTCGTAATCAAAATCGGGGCTTTTTTATTCCTCTTCGGCGCTAGGGGAAAGATCTTCGTCCTGTTGTGTCTCGCTATCCTCGCCTAAATCTTCATCACTGTTTCCATCTAGACTATCTTCATCCTCATATGGTTCATTTTCACCATCTAGGTCGCCGTCGATAGCTTCGTCTAATAATTCATCGTCATTTTTGAAATCGTCCATCTTTTTAATTATTGTTACTATTAAATATGACAATTATATATAGCAAAAGATATTTTTCTTGGCAATAGCTAATGTGTAAAAACTTTGGTAAAGTTTAAGAAAAACGTTGGCTGGCACGTTTAAGTGATTCAGCTTCTTCGGGTGTAAGTTCAAATTTTGAGGAGTGAGTTTTGACTGGTTTACCAAAAATACTAGTGCGTTCACGAGAAAAGATTGAAGAGATAATTAGGCCATCGCCTTCCTCATTTAAAAAAGTAGAAACAAAGCTTTGGTTACCACCTTCACCAGTACCTTGAAAAGGGTTGTAACGGATAGTTTCAACCGATTGCACTGAGCGGCGCAAACGACTTTCTACATTATTGAGATATTGTTGAAGTTCACTATTAAATTGGTGGAGTGATCTAATCTCTTGATTCATTTCATTAAAAGCGCTTTCTAGTGAGTGGCCACTTTTGCCTCTCATTATTTTTTTGATTCGTATTTCTAGGCGGATTAAGAAAAATAACAAAACGATTAAAACAAAAGAAAGGGCATAAATAATTAAAAATGGGGTTTCGGTTGGTATTTGCATGGTCAAATTATAAAAGATTTTGTGGTTTTTTCAAAAAAAATGTTTTTTCAAAAAACTGTCAGCTTAATGCTCATAAAAAATAATTTGGTTTTTGGGAGAGTTTTGCACATTTTTGGGTGGAAGCTGTTTGCAAAATGTAATCAAGTGGTATAAAATGGTATAAATGTGGGACAAAGTGTTATAAAAGGTGTTTCACATAAATAAGCTTATCAATTCAATGTTAATCGGCCAATACACACATAATTTTGATGATAAAAAACGAGTTTCACTACCAGCCAAATTTCGGAAGGAAGTAGGCAAACAAGTAGTAGTCTCTCGGGGTTTAGATGGCTGCCTTTGGTTGTATACAGTTAAGGGTTGGCAGGAGATAGCTAGCAAAATATCTGGAATGGGGTTTTCAGAAGATAAGCGTAAATTTAATCAATTTTTGTTAGCAGGCGCTAATGAGATTGAGGTTGATGGTAACGGTCGGATTTTGATTCCAGAGTATCTACGTGATTTTGCAGGAATTAGCGATAAGGTTTTATTTGCTGGAGTCTATAATCACATTGAGATTTGGAATGAAAGCAAGTGGAATAAAAAGCAGGAAGAAATTTTGGTTGAGGCAAATAATCTAGCAGAGAAGTTAAGTGATATTGGTGCTTTATAAAAAATGAATTACTAAAAACATTAAAACTAATAATTATTAAAACAACGAGATGCATAAAACTGTTCTTTTAAACGAAGCGATTGAGTGGTTGGATCTAAACGATGGCGAAGTTGTTTTTGACGGCACCTTTGGACTAGGAGGGCATACTCGTAAGATTTTAGAAAGCAATGGTTCGGTTAAGGTGGTAGCTAGTGATTTAGATAGCGACTCATTAGAGTTTGCTGAAAAGATTTCAGCAGAATTTGGTGAGCGTTTTGTTTTTGTCCAGGATTCTTTTATTAATATTGCTAAAGTTTTGGAGCAAGAAAAGATAAATGGAGTTGATAAGGTTTTATTAGATTTAGGTTGGAACTCTCGTCAATTTGAACAGAGCGGTCGCGGTTTTTCTTTTCAAGTAAATGAACCGTTAATTATGTCTTTAAAAAAAGAATTATCAGACGAAGATTTAACCGCCAGAGAAATTGTCAACACTTGGGAAGAGAAAAGTTTGGCTGATATCTTTTACGGTTTTGGTGAAGAAAGATATGCTAAGAAAATTGCAGGGTTTATCGTAGAAAATAGGCAATATAAAGCTATTGAAACTACTCAAGAATTGGTTGATATTATTTACAGGGCAGTGCCCAAAGCGTATCGTTTTGGTAAGATTCATCCAGCTACTCGAACTTTTCAAGCTTTACGAATTGCGGTGAATAAAGAATTACAGGTCTTAGAAATTGGTTTAAGGGAATTATGGAAAGTTATAAAACCAGGTGGCAGAATAGTGATTATTTCTTTTCATAGCTTGGAAGATAGAATTGTTAAAAACTTTGGTAAAGAGATAAAAAAGTCGGGGGAGGGTCAAAGTCTAAGCAAGAAACCAGTTTTACCAAGCGAAGAGGAATTATTAGCCAACCCCAGGTCTCGTAGTGCTAAAATGCGTATCATTTACAAAAATAATCAAAACCAAAACAATGAGTAATATAAAAATCACCGCCTATAAAATTTCCAATCAACAAAAACTATTATTTGCCGTATTATTAACACTGATTATTGGGTCAGTTTTAACTTTTGCGTTTTATTGGTTGCTAATGTTGAGCAACCTGCAAAAAGAAAATAGCTTGACATTGGAAATAAAAAAAATACAATCTGAGGTTATGGATCAAGAGCGAGATTTAGTGTTGGTACAGAATGATGATTTTGCCTTGGATGGTTTAGTTAAAATGCAGGTTGAAAAATATCTAGCTCGTGATGCTGAGAGCGTTTTTGCTGTAGCACAATAATTTTTGAAATTTTCGTATGATACAAAAGTGGCTTAATGGAATTAATAAAGAGATAAAGGGATTACATGAAGCCGCTTATTATTTGATTTTTTTTACCTTATTATCGCAGATTTTAGGTTTGGTGCGTGATAAGATTTTTACCCATAATTTTGGCGCGGGAGAAATTTTGGATGTCTATTATGCTTCTTTTATGGTGCCGGACTTAATTTTTGCCACTGCCGCCTCGTTGGTTTCGGTTTCGGTCTTAATTCCATTTTTAATTAAAGAGCGGCACAAAGGGGAGGTGGCAGAGCAAAACTTTATTCGCAATATTTGGACCGCCTTCTTTTGGTTGATTGTTTTAGTGGTTGGACTAGCGGCATTTTTTCTGCCTCAGATTTTGCAAGTTTTAGTGCCTGGGATTTACCAAGGAGGACGTCAGGAGGAGCTATTATTGATGAGCAGGATTTTGTTGCTCTCGCCGTTTTTTTTGGGTATTTCTAATTTGTTATCCAGTATTAACCAATCCAGAAAAATTTTCATTGTAACTGCTCTCAGTCCTATTTTTTATAATTTTTCAATTATTCTTGGCGCAGTTTTCTTATATCCAAGCTTTGGTTTGGTTGGCCTAACTATGGGAGTAATTTTGGGTTCAGTTTTACACCTTTTAATTCAACTACCATCTATTCCTAACCGTCTACAGTTATTTAAGTTTGTTTGGAAGATTGATTGGCGAAGTATTAAAGAAGTAGTTCTGTTGTCAATTCCTAGAACCGTTTCCTTGGCTTGTAGCCAGTTGTTAATGACGGTTTTTTATGCTATTGCTTCAATGATGACGGTTGGTTCGATTGCGGTCTTAACGTTAGCGTATAACCTTCAATCAGCCCCACTCTCTATTATTGGCGTTAGTTATTCTTTAGCAGCCTTTCCTACTTTAGCTAAACTTCACGCTACAGGTAAGCGAGATGAATTTATTTCTCATCTCACCACTGCTCTCAAACATATTATATTTTGGTCTATTCCTATTACCATCTTTTTTATTGTGGAACGAGCCCAAATTGTGCGAGTCTTATATGGCTCGGGTGAGTTTGGTTGGAGTAGCACCAGGTTGGTCGCTGCCGCTTTGGCTCTGTTTGTGATTTCAGTGTCAGCCAAAAATTTAGAGTTATTATTCTTACGCGCTTTTTATTCGGCTGGTCAAACTAAAAAACCTTTGATGATCGTGGCCGCTAGCTCTTGTATTGGTTTCGTTTTAGCTGTTTTAGGAGTTAAGACCTTCATTTGGTTTCCAGAATTGGCATTAATTTTTGAAAAATTTCTACGTGTGTCAGAGGTGGGCGGGTCGGTGGTTTTGGCTTTACCGTTAGCTTTTTCTATTTCGGCTTTTATTGAATTAATTTGGTTATGGAGGGAATTTGAGTATGAGTGGCCTGGTTTATGGCGTTCCAGTCGGCGAGTATTATGGCAAAGTACTTTTTCGTCATTGATAATGGGAGTAGTGATATATTTAGGACTAAAAGTAATGGCTGACTTAGTAGATATGAACACTTTCGTAGGAATATTGACTCAGGGTTTTGTAGCTGGCTCTGCTGGGTTAATTGTTTGGGCGATAGTGCTAACAATACTTAAAAATCAGGAGTGGCACACAGTTTTAAATACCTTGTTGCATAAATTTTGGAAGAAAAAAACTACCTTACCAGAAATTAGTAAACTTTAATATATAGTATATTTTTATTATTTTTATTTTACCAATGATAGTAACGTTTCTAAAACGTCTTTGGGCATACAGTCTCGTTTAAGTAAATAGGCACTAGCTCCTAGTGAACGGCTTTTTTCACGGTCCTGGACAGTGTCTAGGTTGCTAAAAGCAACCACTGGAATATCTTGGGTATCGGGATTATCTTTTACCTTACGAAGATAAACGTAACCCTGTTCTTCCTTGCTGTTACTCTGACCTGGAAAAATTATATCCAGTAATACAATATGTGGTTTGGTGCTGTTGGTAATATTTAAACCTTCTTCTACATTAGTAGCGGAATAAAACTCACAATCAGCATTCACAAAGACCCGTTCATATAAGTGGCGTAATGGTGCCTCATCTTCAATATATAGAATTTTTGGTTTCATTTGTAGTAAAAATAATTAGATAATAAATAAACCCATTATACACCTATCTATAAAAAAGAACAACAAGGGGTCAAAAACTACTTAAATATCTCAATTTTCATCCCTGTGGTGGTTTTGTTGGGATCGCGTTCCTCTTGATTTTGACCAGCATAGACGGGTAGGGTAAAGCTGAATTTGCTTCCCTTATTTAATCCAGAGCTTTGGACGGTGATCTGACCGCCACTTCTTTCAATAATTTTATGAGCAATATAAAGACCTAATCCAGAACCATTAGGGTTGAGACTGTTAGCATCATTACCCCTAGAGAATTTTTTAAATAATTTTTGTCGGTCTTGTTCGGTTATACCATGTCCGGTATCCTCGACTGTCACATTTACGAATCCGTTGTTAGAATCTAAACCGATTTTAATTGATCCAGCTCTGGTGTAAAAAACCGCATTGTCAATCAGGTTGGAAATAACATGAGTAATTTTTTTAGCATCAGCCCAGACTTCTGGAATTTCTAATTCAGGGTTAACTAAAACCACCTCTAGATTTCGTTCTTTAACGGTGCTGAGTTTTTGTTTTTCTTCGACCATTTTTTGGATGATAGGTTTAATGGCTAATGGGGCAGGGTTCATCGCAATATCATTTTCTCCCTCCATTGAATAGGCCTCCCAAAAATCGGCCACAGTAATTGAGATTCGCTCTAACTCATTATTTAACACTTTATCAATTTCCTCAGTGGAGAAAGAATTATCTCCAATCATGGATAAATATCCTTTCATAATTGAAATTGGGGTGTTGAGTTGGTGATTAACTACACGTAAAAACTCATTTTTCATTGCCAAAAGTTCACGTTGTTTTTTGTTAGTTTTTTCTAGTTCTAAAGCGCGTTTTTCCAGTACTCGAGTTTGGATTTTAACTTTTTTCTCTAAATTATTTTTTAGGTCTTGAATTTCGGCATATTGCAGAGAGTTGTGGATAGCGATAGAGGTTTGTTGAGATAATGTAATTAACATCGTTAAGTCTCGATCAGTATATTTTTCTCCATTGGTTTTTTCAGCCAGCATAATATATCCAAAAAAAATATTGGAATCTTTAAGAGGAAGACAAATGGTAAAGTTTTGAGAAGCTATCCGATCTTTGATTTTTAGTAGCGTTCTGTTACTAAAATCTTTTTTCTGAGCTTTAATCAAAGTTGAGGCCTCTTCAGTGTAAAAAATATTATTGCTTTGAAAAAACTGTTCTAAATCATTATAGTAACTTTTATCATCACCTTCGTTATATATCGTAAAAGCAACCTCTTTGGTATATAAAACCTCTTTGAGGATTCGTGTAATTTCCTCAATAATTTTGTCCACATTATTATTTTTAACTAAATCGGCAGTGAATTCCTTTAGAGTTTTTTCATAATTATGAAAATTATAAAAAATATTAGAGGCAAAAAAGTTACGGACAATTTGGTCAAACAGAAAAAAACAAATCACGAAAATTACAGACAGAAGCGCGCCGATACGATAAGTTGCTACCATTGATGTTGTGTCGTAAAAAATGTTCATAAACCATTGAACAGCATGAAAACTGAAAAAGGTAAAGAGTGTTAATACAACATATATCAATGTTTTTTCCATGATAACTCTGGCATCCAAGAAATGATATTTAATAATACCATATCCAACAATAATACACTGTATAGAGAAAGCTATATTGCCGAAAGGTGGAATTAGTATTTTATACCAAAGAAAAAAGTTGGTGGTTGATCCAATAAGAGTAAGGATAACTCCATAAAAAATCAAAGTTAGCTGTGATTTTTTTATACCAGTAGATTTTTTAAATGATTTATATAATACTATAATTGCATGAATTGAGGCAGTAAACCATAAAAACAAAAACACATGATAGCTTGGTCCGGCGATTGGCCACAGCTTGAATGTGGTGCCCCAGGCTGTTAGTTCTACAATATCTATAATAAAGGTGCCGGTGAACCAATTAAACCATAAAAAAATCACTCCCACCGCAATTTCTGCTATAACGATATTTTTATATTTTTTAACCTGATCAGTTAAGTTAGAAAAAAATAGCAAGTAAAATGGCGGGACGAAGATTGCAAAAGACATTAACATCTGACACCAAAATAGTGCAGTGCTAAGATCTGACGTTTTTTGCCAGAAGAAATATGATAAAGACCACAGGGCAATATTTACGTAGGTGATAAAAAACGCTATATTCGTTTTAGTTTTATTATTTTTTATTATGGAAAAAGAAATAATAAATCCGACTACAGCGTTGATTAGTGGTGATAACACATAAAACATGAGCATATGTTTTATATTATATCACACTTATTTTGTTAAGATCATAAGTTGGTGTATTTTTATTGGTTCTATTTTAATATGTATATCAGTGAATCCAGCTTTTTGAGCAATCGCTATCATTTCGGCTGAGGTGCGAAAAAATAATTTCCAAGATAAAATATGTAGGGTAATATCTGTTTCGATGTTGGGGGCAATATTGTCTAAAATGAATATAGAATCTTTGCTAATATTTTGATATATAGATTTGATAAAATCAACAGATGATTCATCGTTAAAATAATCATTAAGACCTATACACTGAATAATGTCTGGATTAAACTCTTTAATAATTTCACCAGTTTTTGATACATCAGAAATCTTAGTGGAAACTCTGCTTTCGATGCCTAGTTTTTTGGCTTCTTCCTTAGCTTTAGTAATAGCTGCTTCATTTATATCTATCAACAAAACTTGCAGATCAATATTTTGTTTAGCATATTCGGCCACTATCTGTAATGTGTTTGTCCCAGTGCCGGAAGCGAGATCAATAATTTTAATTATCTTCTTACCAGCTTGAATTTTCTTGGCAATTTCTTCTTTAATGGTTTGTCGGACTAGTTTTAATCTGTTTCGCATCGCTCGAGCGTTGTAGCATCTTTCCCATGTATCAGCCACAAAGCGATTGATAAAAGTGGGGTATCGTTCAACATTATTAAAAGAGTGATTATACATTTCCTCCACACTTTCTGAACTTCCAGCACTTTTTTTAATAATTTCACAGGCATCACTTAATTTCTCAAAGAAAAAAAGTGGAACCTTACGATATTTAATGGTCACGCCACCATCGTAAAATTCCACATTTTGGGATTTAGCTTTTTTTTCGTCGGCTAATTCATAGATTTTTCTTTTAAATTTTGCCCATTTGGCATAAACGAGAGAAAAAGGTAACATGACTGAGTAGGATATCGGTGTTTTAACTTCAAACTCTGGCCAAGTGATTGGTTTGCTGGGGTCGAAATGCGGCTCAAAATGTTCTAATTCGTAAACCACTTCTATGTTATCAGCAATTTTCTTATTTGCTCTTTTTTTCTCCTTTTTAAGGTGATTAGCGTCTACCGTTTGTATTCTAGTCATTTAAATTTTATTAAATTTTATGATAAATAATGTTATTAGATAATATATCATATTATCTATTTTATTTCCCAAAATACTTAGTATCAACCTGCGTATTGGTGGGTGGTGGCAGTGCTTATTGTTAATCATTGTCACACTAGTGTTGCAATTGACAAAAAAACCTAAATATGCTATAATTAAAAGAGGTGTTCAAAAATTCCAAGCCTAAATAAGGAAAGGAGGGATAATGAAAAAAATAAGAAATACTAGAAAATATCGAAAGGGCGTCAAGATTGGAGAAGATAGAGAGAAGAGTATGGCTAAAGCTCTGGAGAAGCTAGTGGGGAAAAGCCTTGATGGTTTTGTGATTTTGTCTTACAGGGAATCGACCAGACACGAGGACCGCAGCTTTCATTCAGATTACATTTTGGTAATTGAATCAAAAACCTCAAGTGAAATATTGGAAATAGCTATAGATGTCAAATCGTCGGTCTGGCGTGCCAAAAAACAAGCCAACCAAATCACTTGGCAAGAAGCCAGTGGGGTTAAAAGATACCCCAGGTTCATTGTTCCAATAGTAGTTCCAGCTCACGGGGCCAATGCTGACGAGGTGGGGCGTGTTATCCTAAACGCCTGTCAGAAGCGATGGACCATCATGGTCAGAATTTGGTTTCGCCAATAGTTTTGCTTGGCCGCGAAGAGCTATGCTCTTCGCGGCCTTTATATTTCTTGAAATTTTCTATTTCTTAAAAATTTGTCCAGCTTTTTCTTCAATATGATTTTTTAACTCCAACATCATTAAAATAGAATTTAATTCGGAGGTGGAAAGTTTGGTTAGTTTTATCAATTCATCACGGGTTTTATTTTCTGTTAGCAGTTGTAAAACTTTTTGTTCCTCTTCGCTGCAGTCGTCATAGTTTTTGGGGGTGTGATTTTGTCCAAGGTCTAAATGCAAGGCTTCTAAAATATCTTCCGCGGAAGTGATTGGAGTAGCACCTAATTTTATTAAACTGTGCGGACCAGCTGAAGTATTAGAAAAAATTGACCCTGGTATTGTTAATACATCTTTATTATATTCTGTGGCTAAACGAGCGGTAATTAGGGTGCCCGACCTTTCTTCGGCTTCTATAATCAAAACCGCGTGAGCAATGCCAGCAATTAAACGGTTACGTTGCGGAAAAGTATATTTTTCAGCGTGCAAGTTTGGAGAAAATTCACTAATTAAACCACCGCCAGCTGACACAATTTCACGAGCTAGTTGAAGGTGAGTGTTGGGATATAAAACTTTTTCATCTAAACCAGAACCGGGGAAGGCGATAGTTTGTAAACCAGCCTTTAATGCCGCTCGGTGAGCGATTGAATCAATCCCTAAGGCCAGACCAGAAACAATCACCACCGGTTGACCAGCTAAACCAGCAATTAATTTTTCACAAACCATTTTACCGTAAGCCGAAAATTTACGTGAACCAACAATCGCTAAAATTTTATAATTTGCTTTAGGCAGATTTCCAAGCAAAAAAAGTTGTTTCGGTGGTTGGGGAATTTCATTTAAACTTTCAGGAAATTCTTCTGCTTTAAGTTGTTTAATTTGATATTTGGCTAACACAAAAGTATTATAAAAAAGATTGTCTTTTTCTCCAAATAATGTCATAATCTGTTTATGAAAAAACCTGTTTATTTGATTGTGTTTTTGGTTTTATTGGTGGTTGTAATATTTTTTGTGATCAAATGGTTGGGGATAGAAAGTGAGGAGAAAAAAGTCATAGTGAATGAAGTGGCTACTGGATCTATCTATTATTTTGATGAAGACAACAATACAAACAATAAAATAGATGAGGGGGTTATGGCTTCTCTTTCTAATAACGAACGAGACGAAGAAATAAGAGGACAGATTGAGATTTTTCAGTTACAATGGACACTATTTTTGATGACTAATCTGCTTAGTCCCGAACAAAGTAGTTTTGTCGATTTCTTTTTTAGTGATGCTGCTTTAGAACAACGTGAAAATTTAAATTTATTGACTAATAATAATCTTTATGCCAAAGCTGACAATGATAACATTATTGTTGCAGCTAAGCTGACTAATGGCAAATGGTATTGTGCCGATAAGGCAAACACTCCAATAGAAATTTCTCAAGAGCCGGTTTCCATGTTCTGTCAGCAATTTGAATAATAGGAGTATCACAGTTTTTTTTCTTAAAATTACATTTTATTTTATCATATATAAATATGATAAACATTAAGTCAAAACACTTGTGGGCAGGAAGCCTAATTGTAGTAGGTTTTGTGGTGGGCATGGTAATTGGTCAGTATTATAATAGTGCTGTTTCCGCCGCTTCACTTAAAATTACTCCCATAGATTTAACTTTAACCACCAACACCCAAATAGTTAATGGGATTGATTTAACTCAATTTTATGAAGCTTGGAATTTGTTAGAAAAGAAATTTGTGTCTGATAACGCCTCAGCGACACCGCTTAGTAATCAAGAAAAAATTTATGGGGCAATTGCTGGTTTAGCTTCAGTCTACGGTGACCCTTATACTTCATTTTTTCCTCCAGAAAATAATAGCAAATTTTTAGAAGACATGAGTGGAGAGTTTTCGGGTATCGGAATCCAAATTGATATTATAGATAATGTCTTAACCATAGTTTCACCACTAAAAAATACTCCAGCGGAAAAAGCTGGTTTGTTGGCCAAAGACCGAATTCTTAAAATCAATGGTACCTCAACTGAAGGCTTTACCACCACCGAAGCCACCAATTTAATTCGTGGGAAAAAAGGTGAAAAGGTAATTTTGGGTATTTGGCGTGATGGTAGCTCGTTTGATGTGGAAGTAGTCCGCGATACTATTGTTGTTCCTATCATTGAGAGCAAAGAAAAAGATGGGGTTTTTATTATTACTTTCTCTTCCTTCACTGAAAACTCTGCTCCACTTTTCCGCCAAACAATAGAGGAGTTTAAAAAAAGTGGTTCGAAAAAACTATTGATTGATTTACGTGGTAATCCTGGTGGCTATTTAGAATCAGCAGTAGAAATTGCTAGTATGTTCATTGCCAAAGATAAGGTAGTTGTTTCTGAGGATTTTGGAGCTGACAACAGCAAGCAGGTTCTTCAACAATTGAGTAAAGGTTACGACCTGATAAATAAAAATGTCAAAGTCGCCGTTTTGCAAGATGCTGGTTCTGCTTCAGCTTCTGAAATTTTAGCTGGTGCTTTGCAGGACTACGAGAAGGCTACGGTTTTGGGCACAAATTCTTTTGGTAAAGGTTCGGTGCAACAACTCATTCCTCTATCTGACAGATCTTCAATGAAGATTACTATCGCTCATTGGTATACCCCCAACGGTAACTCAATTAGTAAAAATGGTATTAAACCAGATGTAGAAATTGAATTAGATATTGAAAAATATAAGGCTGACAAAACCGATACTCAGTTAGATTCAGCCATTGACTGGCTTAATGGTAAAAAAATTAAGACCACAAAAGCTGCTTCTACAACAGTTGATAAAAAATAGGAAATAGGTAGAATGAATTAGGTTGGTTTATTAGTAACTAAAAATAAAAATGAAAGTTATTCTTTTGAAAGATGTCAAAAATGTAGGGAGAAAATTTGAAGTTAAAAATGTGGGTGACGGTTTTGCAATCAATTCTTTAATTCCTAGAAGATTGGCGGAAATTGCTACTCCTCATGCTTTAAAAAAACTAGAATCTCGCAAAAGCGAAATTGAAGCTATGCGTCAAGTTGATGAAGATTTGGCCAAGGCTAATTTGGAACAAATTTCTGCTAAAGAAATTATTATCACAGAAAAGGCTAACGAATTAGGACACTTGTTTGCTGCGGTTCATATTGCAGAAATTGTAAAGGCTATTAAAACAGAAACTGAATTAGATATTGCTCCTGAGTGGATAGTTTTAGCTGAACCAATTAAAGCGGTTGGTGAGTATAAAATTCCAGTTGAATATCATAGCCATAAAAGCATAATTAAGTTATCAATCCAAGCTGCTAAATAAGATTCAATAAAAAAGAATAGAAAACTATTCTTTTTTATTTTGTTGCATTTTTTATAAAAATATGGTATAATTAAGAGATGTTATATATTGTCTCGACTCCGATTGGTAATTTAGAAGACATTACTCTACGAGCCTTGAGAATTCTGAAAGAGGTTGATTTGGTTTTGTGTGAGGATACTCGGGTGACTAGAAAATTGTTAGATCACTATGAGATTAAAACTTCAACCATGAGTTATCATTCTCATTCCACTTTAGAAAAAATTGATCACATTATTGCATTGCTGAAAGAGGGAAAACAAATCGCTGCGGTTTCTGATGCTGGAACACCAGCGGTTTCGGATCCAGGTAGTATGTTGGTGGCTAAAATTAGGGAAGCCTTACCCGAAGAAAAAATAATTGCAATTCCTGGGGCTTCAGCTTTGACGGCCGCAATTGCTATTGCTGGCGTGCCAATTCAAGACTTTGTTTTTTATGGTTTTTTGCCACACAAAAAAGGGAGGGAAACTTTATTTAAAGAAATTGCTCAGAATGAGCGAGCGAGTATTTTTTATGAATCAACCCATCGGCTGATTAAGACATTGGAAAGTTTAGAAAGGTTTTGTCCAGCAAAAGAAGTGATAATTGCTAAAGAATTAACTAAAATCTATGAAGGAATATTTTGGGGCACTCCCCAAAAACTACTTCAATTTTTTGCCCAAAATCCAGATAAAATTAAAGGGGAGTTTGTGGTGATGGTAAAATAAAAATTTTGTAGTAAAAAATTTTTAGTGAAAAAAGCGCTTTGTGTTATAATTTAAGAATGTTTTGGAGTCCACTGTCTTATGGGGCAGAAAAAAAATTGAAACAGCAGGCTAATTTTTTACGTCAAGAGATAACTAAAATGTTGGCCAATGCTAAATCTGGTCATTTAGCTGGGGCTTTAGGGATGGCTGATATTTTTGCCGCTTTATATTTTGGTAAAATTCTGCGTTACCAGGTAGAAATACCTAATTGGTCAGAGCGTGATTATTTAATTCTTTCTAATGGTCATATCTGTCCAGTTTTATATGCCAGCTTAGCGATGTCTGGTTTTTTTGATCTGGAATTATTAAAAACTTTGCGGCAGTTTAATTCTCCGCTCCAGGGTCACCCACATCGTGGGGAGTTGCCAGGCGTAGAAACAACTTCGGGCCCACTAGGTGAAGGTTTATCGCAAGCGATTGGTATGGCTTTGGCTGATAGAATAGATCAAAAAAATAACAGTAAAGATACTCGTTATTTTTATTGTCTTTTGGGTGATGGTGAATTAGATGAAGGACAAAACTGGGAGGCCTTAATGCTGGCTAATAAATATCATTTAAATAATCTCATTGCTATTGTGGATAGAAATAAAATTCAAATTGATGGTTGGACTGAAGGTGTTTTACCATTGGAGCCACTTAAAAACAAACTGGAAGCTTTTGGTTGGCAGGTTCAAGAGATTGATGGACATAATTTTAAACAAATTTTCTCTGCTGTGGAAAAAGCTAAAAAAAGCCGTTCTCGTCCTTCCATTATTATCGCTAATACCATTCCGGGCAAAGGAGTTAAAGAGTTTGAAAATAAACCCGAATGGCATGGTAGGGCTCCAGATGCTGAGACGGCCCAAAGGGCGTTGCGAGAATTACAAATAAGTTACGATAAAATTTGATGAAATCACGGCGAGAAGAAATAAAAATACAAAAAAGCTGGATTTATTTAACTATGTTAGTAGTTTTTTTAGCCTTTACTTTTGCCGTTTATAATTTATATCAAATTCAAATTTCAGATCATGAATATTATTTAACACAATCTAATAAGCAGAATTTTATTTTAGATAATAAGTTTGATCGTGGTTCTATTTATTTTACTAATAAAAACGGCGATCAGAGTCCAGTAGCAATTTTAGAGACTGGTTTTATTTTAGCGGTGGTGCCGGATGAGATTAAAGATAGTGAGCAATTGTATTTAAAGTTGAACCAAATTATAACTTTAGATCAAGAAGATTTTTTAGCTAAGGCTAATAAAAAAGGTGATCCTTATGAGGAAATTGTCAATAATCTCACGCGAGCAGATGGCGAAAAGGTGGCAGAACTAAAGCTGGATGGTGTTCGTCTGACAGCAAATTCTTGGAGGGAGTATCCTATTGGCAGTCGGGCGGCTCAAACTGTCGGTTTTTTGGCTTACCAAAATAACCAGCTCAAAGCTCAATATGGATTAGAGAGATATTACAACAATATTTTAGCTCGGCAAAATAAAATTAAACCAAAAAATATTTTCGTGCAATTTTTTGGTGATTGGGACGAGGTGGAAGAAGATAACCCAGATGAAAGGAATGGTGATATTGTGGTCACATTGGAACCATCAGTGCAAAAACAATTAGAGCAAAAATTGGGAGAAATCCAAAATGAATATCAAAGCGAATTGACTGGTGGAATTATTATGAATCCTCAAAATGGAGAAATTTATGCAATGGGAGCGGTGCCAAGTTTTGATTTGAATAATTTTGCTAGTAGTGATAGTCAAAACTTCATTAACCCTTTGGTGGAAAATGTTTATGAGATGGGTTCAATTATTAAACCCCTAACTATAGCCGCAGCGCTTGATGCGGGGAAGATTAACCAGAATTCAGTTTATTATGATACTGGCTGTATGACGCTCAACAATAAGACTTTTTGTAATTATGATGGTTTACCCCGCTATTCAGTGTCTGTGCAGGAAATTTTAAATCAATCACTCAATACCGGTGTAGCTTATCTGGTTCAACAGTTGGGTCGTGATAAATTTCGTCAATATTTTTATAACTTTGGTTTAAATTCAGAAACAGGAATTGATCTTCCTAACGAAGCTACCCCCTTAGTTTCTAATCTTAGCGTTAAAAGAGATTTAGAATACGCCCAAGCTTCTTTCGGACAGGGTATTGCTATTTCACCAATCCAAACAGTTCGGGCTTTGGCAGCTTTGGGTAATGGTGGTAAATTGGTGCAACCTCATTTATTAAAAGAAATCAATTATGAGGATGGTTCCCACAAGATTCCTTATTACGCCACTGAGCAAATTTTGTTACCAGAGACCTCTCAAACCATTACTAATATGTTAATTAAGGTGGTGGACAACGCTCTGTTGCAGGGAGCTATTAAATATCAAAACTATACAATAGCTGCTAAAACTGGTACGGCTCAAGTGGCCGGTAAGGAAGGATACAATCAGGATGATTATCTTCATAGTTTTTTTGGATATTTTCCCGCAACTGACCCACAATTTATTATCTTCCTCTATACGGTTAAGCCCAAGGGGGTTGATTATGCTTCCCATACCTTAACCTATCCTTTTAGAGACTTGGTTGATTATCTTATTAACTATTATCAAATAATAGGCGATCGATAAACATTTTGATTTTTACTTTATTTTTGTTATAATTAAAATATGTGGGCGCTAAAACGAC
>CAYWWA010000005.1:0-34193 GCA_964462115.1 uncultured Candidatus Saccharibacteria bacterium | reverse complement strand
CCCATAGATAAACGAATAGAGCTTCGAGAGCACTTATCCCCCTGAGCTAACTCTTTGATGACATAACTTTCTGATTCTCCGTTGATACTCTGACAAGCGGAAACCTGAGAGCAAAGAATATTTTTAGCATCTAATTCTAATACTAAAAATTCTGCATTAACCTTGGGTAGACAAAAATTAATATTATTTGGTAAACGATTTTTTTTGCTACCATTAATCTTTCCGTTTGAAAAAATTTGTTCAAATGCCACAAAAAACCAATCCCGTATTTTTTGCAAACGCTCTCCTTCTGCCTGCCAGTCTTTTCGTATTATTTTTAAAGCTTCCGTTAACCCCACAATCGCTGGCAAATTTTCTGTGCCCGACCGTAAACCATTTTCCTGTCCACCTCCTAAAATTAGCGGAGCCAGTGGAACATATTTGCGTTTCATTAAAACCCCAACTCCCTTTGGGCCATAAATTTTTTGTCCATCAACAGTCATCAAATCAACTCCTAATTTTTCCCTATCCATTAAACAATAATTAGCCGCCTGAGAAGCATCAGTGTGAACAAAAGGATAGTCTGAAATTTGTTTAGCTTGTTTTTGCTTCCACAGTTTTATTCGGCGGGATAATTCTTTGATGGGCTCGATAGTGCCAACTTCGTTGTTGGCATAAGCCACCGTCACTAAAATTGTTTGTGAGTTTAATAAGTTATCTAAGTCGGACAGAATTACTTCACCATCACCATTGACTGGCAAAAATTTTAAAATAATTTTTTTATCTTTTTCTAATTCCCGACAAGTTTCCAACACTGCTCCGTGTTCAATTTTCGTAGTAATAATTTCTGGCAACACCTGAACTTCGCCTGCGTTTGGTTTTTGTTTCCGCCAATAGTCTTTAACTAGACCTTGGATGGCTAAATTAGCTGATTCGGTTCCACTGCCAACAAAAAAAATTTCATAACTTTGACAATTTAGCTCTCGGGCCACCTCCTTACGACACTGCTCTAATTTGTTACGACTTTTGACTCCGCCCCAATGAATAGAAGATGGATTATAAAAACAAGTTGAAAAATAAGGACGCATCGCCCGTTCGACCCTGCTTAAAACTGGGGTGGTGGCAGCGTAATCTAAATAGGTAGAAAGGGAAAATAATTTCATTATAATACTATAACACAAAATTAAGTAAATAGCAAAAATAAAAAACCCCCGCGTCAGAGGAGTTTTTTAAAAAAGAACTTATTGTAAATTCTTAAGGTTGTCGTGGAATTATTTCTTACCTTTCTTAGCTACTTTTTTAGTAGCTTTTTTGGTGGTCTTCTTAGCCACTTTCTTAACAACCTTTTTTACAACTTTCTTTGCTGGCTTCTTAGCTTTTTTTGTTGCCATTGTTTTATGCAAAGTTATTTATAATCAAGATGTGATAAGCGACCTCTTCTTACCACGACCTTATAAACTTATTTTATCACAAAAAAAAATTTTAGAAAAATAATTTTAACAAAAATGTTGATAACTTTTTCTTAAAAAAAAATTTTAGAAAAATAATTTAGAAAATTTTTTAAATTTTATTTTTTATTTTGATCATGATAAAAATATTTTTTAAAAATCACAATCTGTTTCTGATTGTGATTTTTATTTATCTAAATTATAGGCTGGTATTTTTAGGCTCGCATCAAGGTGCGGAGCTGTTTCAGGTCGTCAGATAATTTTTGATCAGTTTTGAGATCTTCCTTAATTTTACCGTAAGAGTGCATCACGGTCGTGTGATTGCGTCCACCAATTTTTTCACCAATAGCTGTAAGTGGAATATTATAATCTTCACGTAGGATATACATAATTACTTGACGTGGTAGAGCAATCTCTTTTAATTTAGTTTTGCCGGTAATATCTTCTATTTTAACATTATAATAATCTGAAACTTTCTGCACCACCTCCTCTGGTGATAACTGACGCACACTTCTCACTAAATTATTTTTAACCACATTTTTTACCTCCAACAAGCTAAGCTGTTTTCCCCCTTTGATGGTGCTGTGATGGTGAACTAAATTAACCACTCCTTCTAATTCACGAATATTGCCCTCAACAATTTCAGCTAGATACCGCACTACATCTTCTGACATTACCAAACCAAGTGAAGTAAATTTGCGACCGATAATTAGTTCGCGTGATTCAAATTCTGGTGGTTGAACGTCAATCATCACTCCTTGAGCAAAACGAGATTTAAGTCGATCGGGAATGTCTTGGATGGAAGTCGGATGACGGTCGGAAGAAAAGATAATTTGTTTATCGTTATCATATAAAATATTAAATAAATGAAACAACTCATTCTGGGTGGTATCTTTGCCACTTAAGAATTGAATATCGTCCATAATAAAAACATCACAATCACGATATTTATTTTTGAAAGCTCCAATTTGTGATTTTTGAAAAGCATAAACCATTTCCGTAGAAAATACTTCCGAAGTGATATAACGAATTTTAATACCAGAATATTTTTTCTTCAAAGAATTACCCAGAGCTTGAATCAGGTGAGTCTTGCCATAGCCGGTGTTGCCGTAAATAAAAAGCGGGTTATAAATTTTCCCAGGATTATTTAAGATTGCTTGAGTGGCAGCATAAGCATTTTCATTAAAAGAACCGATCACAAAATTTTCAAAAGTATATCGACAATTTAAATTGTCTTCGGTTTTTTGAGATTGACCCCATGGAATAGATTGTTGAGCCGAATTTGAATTAAGCACAGTATCAATGGTAGGACAAGATGATTGTTTGACTCGTTTAGAAACCTGATATTCCAAACCATGAATTGAATCAGAGATATCGCGTAAAATTTTTAAAATAATTTTATGATATTTGTTATAAATCCAATCACGCACAAAGAGGTTGGGCACCGCTAACACCACACAACCATTTTTAATCTCCATAATAAAGGTATCAGTGAACCAGGTTTTAAAGTTTGCTTGAGAGAGTTGCAACTCGATTTGAGCTAAAGTTTGATTCCACAACTGTTCCGCAAATTGGTTGTTGGCATTAAACTCATTATTCATAGAAAATATTATAAACGAAAATAAAAAAAAGCAACACTTGTTAAAAATTAAAAAATGTGTTAATAATATAGAAGAACACTTTAATCAAAATTTAAGCCAATAATAATTATGTCTTCAACTTATAATCCAAAAAAATCTAAACGAGCTAAGACTCACGGTTTTTTAGTCCGTAACAAATCTACCAGTGGTAAAAATGTAATCACCCGCCGCCGTCATAAAGGTCGCAAACGATTATCAACTGTTTAGTTTTAGTTTTTTTATGTTTGCACAGAAAAACCGTGTCTGCAAACAAGCTATAGGTGAAATTAATAAGAAAGGAAAAAACTTTTATTCTACTTTTTTTTTGATTAAAAAATATTCCAATCAAACACAAACCGCTCGCTTTTCGGTTATCATCTCTAAAAAGATAGCTGCTACTGCCACCAGCCGCAATAGGCAAAAACGTCAAGTCCGAGCCGTGGTGCAGCAAAACCATTTACACTTCCCTGTTGGTTTTGATTACTTAATTTATATTAAACAAAATTTAATTGGAAAAAGTTTCTCTGAAATTAAAAACGATATTTTATCGATCGCTATCAATACCAACTAATACTAAATATGAAAATTATTTTTAAAAAAATTTATTTAATTACAGTTCACATTTTTGCACTCGCAGGATTAATTTTGGTTGTAGGATATTTTGGAGTTAAGTATGGTCTCACCAACACTACTGGAATTATTGATACTCAAACTGAAAACTTTTATCAAGCAACTATAGATACTCCAATAGATAATGAACCAGATAATTATATTCAAGCGGTCTGGGCTCAAACCGAGGAATGGCAGATTTTTGCGACCGCGGTCGTTAAAGATAAAGAGCTATTAAAACAAATTCAAGATAACACCAATATTTCAGCCAGATTACTCATGGCTATTACTGCGGTAGAACAACTTCGTTTATTCACCTCCGAACGAGAAATGTATAAACAGTTTTTTTACCCGTTAAAAATTCTTGGCAATATGACTCAATTTTCTTGGGGAATTATGGGGATCAAACCAGAAACCGCTACGGCTATTGAGCAACACCTGAAAGATTCAAGTTCTGACTTTTATTTAGGCACAGCTTGGCAAAACACTCTGAATTATCCAGCTGAAACTGTTGATTTGAATCAGGCACGTTACACCCGACTCACTAATTCTAAGGATCGTTATTATAATTATCTTTATGGCGCACTATATTTAAAACAAATTATCGCCCAGTGGCAAAAGTATGAAGTGGATATTTCCAAACAGCCAGCTATTTTAGGCACACTCTATAATATTGGTTTCAACAATTCTAAACCTAAAACTAACCCTCAGGTTGGTGGCTCCAAAATTGATTTAGCTGGAGAAAGTTTTTCGTTTGGTGGTTTGGTTCATCAAATCTATTGGTCTGATGAATTATTGGCAGAGTTTGCGAGGTAAACATAGTTAGTAAGAGCCAAATTTTTGTTTTGCAAAAATTTGGCTCTTATCCTAAAAACTAAACTTTATTTTATCTCAATCATTCCCTCGTCCCAATTTTGATTTTGTGAATCTAAACCTAATAAGTCCACAACGGTTTGAGCAAAAGACGAAAGACCTAATTTAGCTACTTCAGCTGAAGTGTATTTCAAGGTATACTTATCTCTATTCGGAGTGTTGTCATAAAAGATGCAGGGCACTGGATTAAGTGTGTGCGAAGTCTTAGGAGATGGATTACCATTCTTATCTAACACCACTTCCCCTTTTTTGGTTTCATACATTTCTTCGGCATTACCATGATCGGCGGTAATTAACGCCATACCACCAATTTTATCTATCTCTGGCAATAACCTCGCTAACGCGGTATCAACAGCCTCTATACCCTCAATGACCGACTGTAAATTACCAGTGTGCCCCACCATATCTGGATTGGGGAAATTGACTCGGATAAAATCATAGTGTTCACCACTCCGTAAAATTTCAATGAGTTGATCAGCAATTTCAGCCGACTTCATCCAGGGTCGTTCGTCAAATGACACTTTATCAGATGGAACTTCAATATAGGTTTCTAACTCTTCATCAAATTTATCCGTTCGATTACCATTGAAGAAATAAGTAACATGACCAAATTTTTGAGTTTCTGACAAAGCTAATTGTCGCTTAACATTCTTAGCCAAAAACTCGCCTAAGGTGTTTTGAAATTTGGGCGGTGAGACCAAAAAATGTGAAGGAATTTTTAGATCAGAATCATATTCCAGCATAGAAGCGAAACTAATCTTTGGTCGACGACTAATTTCAAACTTATTAAATTCTGTCTCATTTGCCACAGCATCAAAAGCTTTAGAAATTTCTATAGCTCGATCACCTCTAAAGTTGAACATTATAACAGCATCATGGTCATTAACTATCCCTAGCGGCTGATTGTTGTCGGCTACAATAAAAGGAGGTAAATCTTGATCGATCACTCCGTCGTTCTCTTGCCTTAAAACCTCGATTGCTTCAGCTGCGGAAGCAAACTGTCGCCCCTCACCTTCTACAATATTTTGCCAACCGAGTGCCACCAGTTGCCAATTTGCTTCGTATCTATCCATCACTATTTTTTGTCTGCCTCCACCCGAAGCAATTTTGTAATCACCACCCAATTCAGTTAATTTATTTTCCAATTTTGCTACATAGTCCAGAGCGGAAGTTGGTGATACATCTCGTCCGTCAAGCAAAATATGAACTCTTACTTTTTCTATTCCATCATGCTTGGCTTGGTCTAAGATTTTAAATAAATGTGAAATATGAGAATGAACATTACCATCTGATAACAATCCCACAAAGTGCAACACTGAATTATTTTCTACTACCTGTTTAGCAACATTTTGCCAAACTTGACCTTGAAAAATTGCTCCACTTTCCAATGATTCATTAACCAGACGTGCGCCTTGGGCATAAACTTTTCCCGCCCCAATAGCATTATGCCCCACCTCACTATTACCCATATCTTCGTCGCTAGGCAAACCGACTGCTGTGCCGTGGGCTTTTAATTTTAACCACGGATATTTGTTAAATAATTTTAAAAATGTCTCTTGATGAGCCAGAGCAACAGCGTTACCAACGGTTACATCTCGCAACCCATAGCCATCAACGATAATTAATACAACTGGTCCTTTATACATATTTTTCCATTATACCACAAAATAATAAAAATATTTTATTTATTTAACAGCAACATAAATATTTGTTTTAGCCCCACACAAGCGACAAAACCACTTTGAGTTATTTCTTTTTCGGAGAGGTGAGAATATTCTTTACTAATAACCACTTTCAACCCTGCGCTTTTAGCAGAAAGTGCTCCTTTAATAGTATCTTCGATAACTAAGATTTTATTTTTATCAACCTGCACAAAATTAGTTGCCAATTCGTATGGTTCTGAATGAGGTTTTTTATTTTTTACATTTTCCCGAGAAATAATTATTTCAAATAGATCTGTCGCCTGGAAATGTTGTAAAATCTTTTTAATGAATTCTATTTTAGAAGAACTAACAATACCAAATCTTATTCCTTGGTTTTTTAATTTTTCTATCAATTGCAAACTAATAATTATATCTTCATTAAAAAAAGTTTTTCTATAGCTAAACCATAATCTTGGTAGACCTTATTCATAAACTGATCTTCGGTGATAGCAACATTAGTTTTTTCCTTTAAGACTGAAAATAATTTAGCATCAGAGTGTAATTCATGTTGTTTATAATCAGCAAATTTTATATCCAAACCAAATTCATTAAACACATTTTTTTGATATGCACTAAAAAATATTTCTTCACTCGGCACCAGTGTGCCATCAAAATCCAATAAAATAACTTCAAGATTTTGATCTATAGCAAATTTCATAATTTTATTATACCACACTAAATAAAAACAAGAATCTAAAAGGTGTAGAGTGTAATATTTTACATTAGCACGCAAGCCTTATCATTCCTCACTTTGTAAAATTTTCTCTAGTTCCTCCTGAGATAGTTCCTGGGGCTGTGCGGGCAATACTGGGGCGTTTTTAATGCTTGACGCTGGTGTTTTATCGTTTTGTGATTTAGTAGTGTCCTGTTGGGCTATTTGGCCTTCTGCCTGCACCAGATAGCCATCATGGGCAATAATTGGTTCTACCCTATCTATAGCCGCTAAGTCTATGGCTTTTTCTGTAGCTTCAATATTCTCTATGGTCTGAGTCTCTAAATTAACGGTTTTACTCTCAGTGATGGCTTGCTGTAGAGCTGAACGCAAATCAGCTAATTTATTTTCTTTATCCTTTTGTTTGGTTAAATCATTTTTATGATCCTGTTTTTTGACATGATGCACGACTGTCAAACTATCTTGAACCGCATTATCTTTTGTTTCCTCGGCTTGATCTTCTGTGACAAGCTCTAATTCTTTCAAAACGCTCCTGAAAGGATTGTGAGTTTGAGTTGTTGAATTTTCGCTGGACAAAAAGGGTGATGCTTTTTTATTTCCTACCAATTGTTCCTTTTCAGCATTGGTCATTGGGGCTGGATATTGCATAGGTAGAGGTGTGTAATCTGGCCCAGTATTTCGTTGATTTTTATAGTTGTCACTACGTTTCTGAGTATTTTTCTTATTATTAACCCCACCGTCTTTGCTCGTAATTTCTTTGTGCCATTCAATAATATCACTCTCCACCTCCATCCTTGGTTTAGCAAATTGTTGCCTAGAAGCATCAACAATTCTCTGATAAAAATCAGTTGGTAACGGCTCAGGATTAGGTAGGGTGGTAGCAGAAAAAGGTTGGGAACCAACTCCATCAATCATTAACTTCAGATAAACTTGAAACTTATCCAAATTAACTAAGTCCTCACTGGTAAAGGTAGGAGCAAATTCTTTTTCTAAAACCTCTGCATCGTAAGCTCCCACCCGAAAAGTTACCATAGTTCCCACGTTACCGAAAACCGCCGCTCGCACCTCTTCCTGCATCTGCTCAATATATTGGTGAGCAATAGTTAGACATAATTTATATTTTCTGGCTTCAGATAAAATATCGGCGAAACTTTCGTTGGCGAAGTTTTGAAACTCATCCACAAACAAATAAAAATCTGGCAATTTTTCCAATTCTTCTTCCCCGGCGTCAGCCCGAGACATGGCAGCCAAATAAATTTTAGTTACCAACATTCCACCCAGCAAGTTGGCATTAGCTTCCCCCACCCGTCCTTTGGATAAGTTGATAATTAAGATTTTCTGCTCGTCCATCATTTGACGAATATCAAAAGAGGAATGAGGTTGACCGATAATATTTCTAATCAAAGGATTAGACACAAATTGTCCCACCTTATTTTGAATCGCTGCTCCAGCTTCTTGCATGTATCTATCACCATATTTTGCAAATTCATCTGTCCAAAAACTTTTAACCGAAGGGTCTTTCACATTGGAGACAATAGAATCACGATATTTTTTGTCGGACAACATTCTGTTGACACCCAACAAAGTAGATCCTGGAGTTTCTAACAGTGCCAACAAAATATTATTTAAAATATATTCCATTCTAGCCGACCAAGCATCAACCCAAATTTTTTTGAAAGCTGACATCAAACCGTTAACCACTAAAAATCTTTTATCATAGCCTATGTCTTCTAACACGTTAAAAGAAATCGGGAAATCTAAATCAAACGGGGCAAAATAAACTACATCCTTAATTCGTTCTTCGGGCACATAATCTAAAAGCAACTCAGCGGTTTTTCCGTGTGGATCGATGAAAGCCATACCATTACCATTTTGAATATCTTGGATTGCTTGATTTTCTAAGATGGTAGATTTACCCATACCGGTTTTTCCAATCACGTAAAAATGTCGGCTTCTGTCCTTATTTTTAATTCCAAAACGCACTCGGCGGTTACGCGAATCAGTCTGAGCAAAATAGGTCACCTTGTTGTAATCCATTACTTAAATTATAACATAATATTTTTTTATCAGTTTTTTTTTGGTGATTTTTTTTCAAAAAATAAACAGTTTTCAGCAAGGAAAAATATTTTATGTGATAATTAAAGCATGAGTAAAGAAAAATTAGCTTATTGGTGTCTAAAATTAGCTGTAGCTTTGCCACTACTTTATGTGTCATGGCGAGAATACATCAATCCGTCAGCCTGGTATGGTTATATTCCTGACTTTTTCAATTTTATTCCCACCGATACTTTTGTTTGGATTATGATTGTCTTTCAAGTAGTTGTGGCTGCACTAATACTGTTTAGCCCAAGGCCAGCTACTCCAGCTTTATTGGCCCTAATTTTTTTCATTCTCATCGTAGCCTTTAATGCTCGCTGGAATACCGCCTCTTTTGATATTTTGTTCCGCGATATCTCTCTGTGTTTTTGTGCCGCTGCCTTAACGCTAAAAGCCAGAAGTTTTTACTAGAATTTATCAAAATATTTCTTCAGCTTTAAAAACCCGAATTTTCGCCAAGCGAAATTTCGGGTTTTTAAAACTAAGTTTTTTATTCCTTTTTTTCAATATTCTTACCCACAGCAAACAAGCTCTGTTCACTAAATCTTGGACCTAAAATCTGCAAACCAACCGGTAGTCTTTTCCCTTCTCTTTCCACTTCCTGAATTGGCACCGAAATAGCTGGAATAGTTGCCAAGTTAGCGGAAATTGTAAAGATATCGGCTAAATACATTTGCAGCGGGTCGGCACTCTTCTCGCCAATTTTGTAAGCAGGAACAGGAGAATTGGGTAGTATGATAACATCAACTTTAGCAAAAGCTTTATTAAAATCATCTTTAATCAAATCCCGCACCTTCAACGCTTTAGCGTAGTAAGCGTCATAATATCCAGCGGATAAAACATAAGTTCCCAATATAATTCTTCGTTTTACCTCCCTACCTATTTTATTACCTCTGGTGACAAAATAATCATCAATACCGTTTTTACCATCTACGTGCGCTCCGTATTTTACCCCGTCAAAGCGGGCCATATTAGCTGAAACCTCGGCGGGCATTAGAATATAATAGACCGCTAAAGAATAATCAATATTGGGTAATTCAATATCTTGAATTTGGTAACCAGCTTTTTTCAAGTCAGCTTCCGCTTGTTCGAAACTCTGCAAAATTTCAGCGTCACAACCCTTCAAGAAAGCTCGAGGGACACCAATGGTTTTAACTTCACCCTCTTTTCCTTCAATGGCTGAAGTGGCGTCCATCTCATCAGCCCCCTTGATCAGATTGTATAAAATTTCTGCATCTTCTATATTTTTAGTAATTGGCCCGATTACATCCAGCGAAGAAGCCATCGCCATAAGGCCGTGTCGTGAGACTGAACCATAAGTTGGTTTCAACCCTACCACCCCACAAAAAGAAGACGGCTGACGGATTGAGCCACCAGTGTCAGATCCAAGCGCACACAAACATAAATTAGCGGCAACTGCGGCGGCACTACCACCCGATGAACCACCAGCTACTCGAGTAATATCTCGAGGGTTTTTGGTGACGCCAAAGGCAGAGTTTTCGGTTGAACCACCCATCGCAAACTCGTCCATATTGACTCTACCTAAAAAAACTACACTTTGGGCTTTTAGTTTTTCAATCACAGTAGCATTGTAGGGTGCTAGATAATTTTCTAAAATTTTAGAAGCTGAAGAAACACGGCGGCCTTTAATTAAAATATTATCTTTAATCGCTATTGGAATACCGGTTAGAATTGTCTGCTCACCACTGGCAATTTTTTTATCAGCTTGCTTGGCCTGCTCTAAAACATCGTCAAAAACTTCTAAATAAACATTAAGCTCAGTGTTTTTCTGAGTAATTTCATTGAGGTAGGCTTGAGCCAATTCTACAGCTGAAAATTCTTTTCGGTCTAATTTTTCCCGAGCGGTTTTGATGGTTAAATTTTTGAGATCAATCATTTTTCTAAT
Source organism: uncultured Candidatus Saccharibacteria bacterium (assembly GCA_964462115.1). Taxonomy (GTDB): domain Bacteria; phylum Patescibacteriota; class Minisyncoccia; order Phycocordibacterales; family CAIZIN01; genus CAYWWA01. The sequence goes on along the minus strand of CAYWWA010000005.1, from coordinate 23,286 downwards.
ATAGCATTTTTTTTAAAATTTGGCGATTTTTCTCCAAAAAAAACCACCAGATTGGGCTGGTGGTTGGGTGAAAAAATGGATACTAAGGAAGCTCGGCTTCCTGCTGCTCAAGGTGGATCACTTCTGCCAGAGCTTGCTCCGGATTGAGCGTGGCTCTTCTTTTTTTGTTCTCTTCAATGGTTCCGAAAATGAACGCCACCACACTAACCGTCAACAAGGTGGTGATCACGAGAACAGCTTCGGTTTTTTCCTCTTTGGTGAAGTTTCGATCCACCAGTTGGAAAAACCGATTTAGAGATTTTTTCATTTTTCTCCTTCTTTCTGAAAAAAAACTTAGGAAAGCGGTGGGGTTTTTCCTGAAAGAAAAACAATTCCGCAGTCACAACCCTGTGACTTTTTTGACCTATTCCTCTTTTAATTATATCATTTTTTGATAAAAAAGTCAAGTTTAGGTAAAAAAGCTTAATTTTAAAGCGCAATTTTGGTGAACCAAAATTGCGCTTTAAGGCTTCTAACCTAAGCTTATTTTTTATCTTTCTTATCCAATTTCAAAATCACTACAATAATAATTATTAAAACTGCAGCCAATAAAGCAACTCTCACACTCTTACCGGCGTCACCCCAATAAGCTACCGAAGAGATAAACAGGTCTAAGATTGCCGAGAGAATTAAGGCAATAGAAATAGTTTTATTGGATACTATAAAAGCTCCTAAGAGAAGTAAAATAATTCCAATGACGATACCCGAGATAAAAGCTTTTTGGTTGTAACTGTCTTGGGCCACAGCTAACTCCGCATTGCATTTGGTGTAGGTATCACAGTATCCACCACCAACAGTGGTAACACCGCTATCAGCAATCCACTCTCCTTCAACCTCCACACATTTCTCTTCTGACAAAATTTCGGCTTTAGAAACAGAACCACAGAAGTCATTCCACTTCGGCTGAGACCAAACCAAATCAACAATTTGAAAAATTAATACGTTAGTTATAATAATAATTCCTAGTGCCAAAGCACAATTACCAATTATTTTTGGTAAATTTTTAATAAATTCATTATTCATAATAAGATAAATTATAGCAACAATTGCAAAAACCACCAAAGCTAAACCGATTATTAAATAAATTGAAAATAATCCCATAGTGTTTAAGTTAAATTTTTAATATTTTATCAGTCACCTTATTGATGTCGCCAGCACCTAAGGTCAAGAAAAGTTCTCCGCTGTGCAAATTTTCTGATACAAATTTTGTTAAGTCGGTAAAATCTAAATCTTGAAAGACCATAACCTGTCCCCCCGCTTTAATGATTTGATCAGCTAAAATCTGAGAAGAAATAGAGCCGTCATCCTTTTCGCGAGCCGGATAGATAGGAGCCAGCAAAACCAAGTCAGCCTCACTCAAAACTGCCGCAAATTCATTTAAAAAACTTTTAGTGCGAGAAAAAAGATGAGGCTGGAAGGCTACGATTAGTTTCCGTTCAGGAAATTTAGTCTGCAAAGCGGAAAGGGTGGCTTTAATTTCAGTTGGGTGATGACCATAGTCGTCATAGAAAATGATTCCATCTTTTTCTCCTTTATATTCCAAACGCCGCCAAGTGCCCTGAAAAGTTTTGATATTTTTTACCGACAAGGTTTTATCAATACCTAAAATTTCTGCCACCCTAACTGCTAATTTAGCATCAAATAGGTTGTGTTCTCCGGGTAAAGAAAGATCAATTTTTGTCTGATCGTTATAAATGTCTGCCACTTGACTACTCAAGCCAAGTACTACATCCTTGGTGTTTGGTAACGATAAATCTATTACAATTTTGTTTTCCACTTGCTTCTGGGGTAGTTTATGAACAAAATCCTTAAAGGCTTTTTTAATATCATCAAGATCTTTATAGTAATCTAAATGATCTTCTTCAATATTAGTAATAACAATTAACGAAGGATTGATATTCAAAAAACTCCGGCAATACTCGCAAGCTTCTACCACTAAATATTTTTGACCATTAGGGGCCGTGCCACCTGCGATAAAATTACTGCCATTATTAGCCAACAAAGAACCAACAATCACTGTCGGCTGATAATTGGCCTCATATAAAATATGAGCAATCATGGCGGTAGTGGTGGTTTTACCATGCGTACCACAAACAGCAATAGTGAAGTATTCGGCGGAAATTTCAGCTAAAGCTTGGGGGTAAGTGAGGACTTTGATACCTCGCTTCTTAGCTTCTATCAATTCTGGATTATCATCTTTAATTGCAATAGTATAAATAACTAAATCTGTATCTGGGGGTAGATTTTTTGCCTCTGGTTCGGTGAAAATTTGTATTCCCTCACTTCGTAGTTTCTGTAAGTTTAAGTTATCACCAATATCAGAACCAGCAACTTGCTTTCTCGCATTTAAAAACATTCTAGCTACGGCGGAAATTCCAATACCGCCGATGCCAATAAAATAAATTGAATTATATTTATCTATAAACATAGATAGATTATAGCACTTTTTTAAAGTTTAAAATAATATCACCAGTTTTTTATTCATCTTGACCTAAGATTTGACGCATATTTCTTTTGATTTGATCTTCTTTATCAGTTGTGGAAGAATTATTAGTCTTCTCCCCCAGATGAGCAGCCCGCTCGTAAGATTGCTGAATAGCAGAACTGACACCTCGATTAGAATCTGTCTCTGCTGTTTGATTAGCCCAAACCTGCTCTACTTGGTAACCATTGAGACTTGATTGCTCGGCTTGAATCTCCTCAACGCTGGATGGAATCTTGCCATCATCTTCGTTAGGTTGGTCGGTATTTGGTCCAGGCCTGTTGTCAGCCTGCCCTGGCTGTTCTTGCCCCAAAATATTTTGCATCCGCTTTTGGTCTTCTTCCTGCTGTCTTTCCTGATCTTCTTGCTCTAAGGTCTTTTGCTGATTCTGCTGTAATGATTGTTGCCGCTTAGCCTCCGCATCTTTTTTAGCTTTAGACTTTTTTAAATCACCGACGTCAAAAATCACTTCATCAATTAAATGAGAAATTAATAATAGTCTATTCACTGCTGAAATCAGCGGAGGAAAAATTAAAAAATCTCTTTTGGTCCCTAGAGACATCGGAATCCAAGCTGTTCCCATAAATAAGATTGGTAAACCATAACCAGTAAAAAACGGAATAGCGGTTTCTATTTCAATAGTCAGATCTTTAATATTTTTTTCCATTTGGGAAATCCTTTTCCGGTCAACCCCGCCCAGACCCTTGGCAGGATTAGTAGCAATCACAGCTCTAATCTGTTTGATTTTTTTAAAGATCTTAACTTTGCCTAAAAATTTCATAATCAATACTACCACCAGACCGTCATAGACTAAAGAGCCCAAGAGTAAAAAAGGCAAACTTATAGCCATACCAATAATAGGCACCAAGGAAGTAATTGACCAAAAAAAAGCAAAAATCACCGCTATAAATAAAGCAAACCAGGCTATCAGTTTAATTGAATGTTCATCCTTAGCACCAAGATCATAGGCACCAACTTTGTCCATTTCCCCGCGAAATTTATATTTCATAATTTTTATACAGATCTAGTTTGATTTGAAACATAATCAACTGAAATAGTATTAGTCTGAACAACCGAATCTTTTTCTCCATTATAACTAACTGTTTTATTATTACCGGCCCCCACGTTTTTCTCCATCATTTTATTTAAGACATCATCATCTTGTTCTGTACTACCTTTTTTTAGTTCGTCTTTAGCCTTTCTAATCGCTAACACTTCCTCAGGGTCAGAAGTGAGCACTTGGTGTTCGGTATAAGAAGCGATAATTTTAATCGCTGCTCGCTTGGTGCCAGCAAAGAAAATTCCTTCTCCTACCCCAGATTCTAATAATAAGAACTTTTCTTCATCGGTTAGGTGAAAAACTTTCTGCAAATTATCAATCACAGTTGGCGACTGTTTTAATAATAATTGAATCGAAGAGTTGGTGATGATAGCCAAACCATACGGCGAGCGCATAAAATCTTCCACGTCTTGGGTGACGGTGGCTAGACCAAGATAATATTTACGTCCTCGTTTAGCTAACGAAAATAAGAAAGAAGCAGTGTCCTCCGACTTCATCATCCACCAAGCCTCATCAATCACCAACAACCTCTTCTTTAATTCTTTTCTCACCGCATTCCAAATATGGTGGGTAATAATATACATTGCCACCGGCTTTAATTCATCCTCCATATCTCGAATGGAAAAAACAACCATTTTTTGATTAATGTCAACTGTGGTTGGTTGGTTCAAAAAGCCCGACCATGTACCTGAAACATATTTGGATAATTTCTGGGCAATAGAATCACCCCCCTCCATACCTGATAAAATTAGAGCGAAGTCTGACAACAGCGGTGGTTCAATGGAAGCAAAATCAGAGTCGGGGGTGATATCTTTCAGAGCATAGGTTTCAGTTAGAGCTTTGTCCACCAAAGCATCTTCTTCTGGAGTTAGCCCGCCCAACATAATTCTAAACAAGCCTACTAAATTGATAATATTACTACGCAAGATGTCAGCTGAGTTTTCATCTTCCCTAGGAACTGGCAAATCAAAAGGGTTAATGTGAGATGGTGAGTTGAGGGATACGTTAAAATAACGACCCCCCACCGCTTCGGCTAAATACTCATATTCACGTTCTGGGTCAATCACAATCACATTGGTATCAAACATGAGAGTTCGCAAAATTTCTAATTTAGTACAAAAAGATTTTCCGGAACCAGACTTAGCAAAAGTTAAGGAATTATAGTTTTCCATTGAATAACGATCAAACAAAACCAAAGAAGAGTTGTGGCGATTGACCCCATACATAATACCCTTTTCCGAAGTCAAATTGAAAGACATAAAAGGAAAAAATGAAGATAGTGGTGAAGAGTTAAGTTTAGAATAGACCTCTAACTCATCGTGTTCTAGGGGTAAAGTAGTGCGAAAGCCCTGCTCTTGTTGGAAGATAGCGGGTTTGATATAAATCATTTGCGCTTCCAAAGTAGAACGAATGGTTGACTCGACTTTATCTAATTTTTCTTGGCTGTCAGCATAAAGCGTAATATAAAAACCAACATCAAATAATTTTTCCTGAGCCTGCATCAATTCGTCTCTCAACCGCTCTAAGTCTCGGTAAGCGGAATCTAGCTTGGGGTCTCGCACTAAACCCTTCTCCTCTCTGATGTGAATCTGAGCTTGAACTTCCGCTACCTTCTTCTGAAACTCTTTTAATACCTGTCCAGTATCTGAGGGATGAATATAAATTGCAATATCAAAAACTGCGTCCATATTAACGATAGAGGCAAACCATCCATCAGAAATTAATTTAGGATAAGACACCACAAACATGGTTCGAGTAAACTTATCACCCAAGGACATGTCTCGCGAACGAATATCCAAAGCGGAGGGAGCCAAAAAATCTTTCGTATTTAATTTGCTCTGATCAAACATGTCACTCGGCAAACGTGAATTCACCGACGGTAATGCCGTCTTATTACTTTGACTATTGTCTTTTTTGCCTGTTAAAAAATCAAAAAATCCCATAACTTTAATTATCTACTTTTAATGAAGCTCGCTGAGAGTCTCCAGGGTTAAATAAATTATGAAAAACCTCCAACAATTCTTCCGCTTGTAGTTCTTTAGTTCTGATTCCACATCTAGCCAGACCAGATTCGACTACCCCCACCCGTTGTTCTAACTGTTGCTGGGTACTCATAAAACTATCTTCATCCTGCTGTCCAGTGCTACTACCACCAAACAAACCACCCTTTTTGTTGAACACCGTTGGAGTATAAGGCACCACCACAAAGAAGTTTTTATTCATGATATCTGCGTTTTCAGTAAATTCTGAAATAAATTGAATATATTCGGTAATCTGAATTTTGAGCAAGTCGTTAGTCTGTTTTTTAAATTGATCTTCCAATAAATGAATGTAGGGGCGGATATCCAACTTACGTGATTGCACCATAAATTCTACTGAAAAATCTAATGAGTTGAGAAAAGACTGAAACTGCATAATGATTGCCCTTTGCTCATCATTAGATTTTAACGCAAAGTTAGTAGATGTAGCTAAAACGATAGCCCGCACTGAACCATCATCTAAAATAACCACATTCTCTCGAATTTCTTTAATCGGCACAAAGTTTTGTGTAGCTGATATGTTTTTGGAAATTTGATTAGCCATTTACTGATTGATCCTTATTGTTAAGATTGTTTGTTTTATCACCGACATCTAGCTGCCATTTAGTATCTTCGAACTTATTGTGGGAAACTTTAGGTAAAGTAAAACTACCATCAGGCAATACATTAACTTCGGCTTTACGAAAAGAACTAACTTGGCTTTCTTCAGTATTTTCCTTTTTCCACAAATATTTCTTGTTGTTAAACATATATTTAACATAGGCCTCAACTAAGAAAATAAACGGCCGATCATTGGGACGATAAAAAGCTAAAGATAAAGATAAAATCCCTAAGGGAATAATTAAAATTACTGCCAAAAACTTAATTGGCACAAAGCTCCAAATCGCAAAGCCACCAGCCAGTCCCCCCACAATAAACAAAAACTGTTTCCAAGTAAATGGACCGAAGATCTTGTCTTCCACCTCGATAAATTGTGGAACCTCATACTGCATCGTTTTTATTATAGCATAAACGACTTAAAAAAAATAAAATCTGTGTAAAAGATTAACCGTTTAAACTTGTAAATAAGTAAAAAATATGCTATAGTATAAGCAATGGTAAAAATTGTGCAAAGTGGTAACCCAGTCCTACGCGAACGAGCTAAAACTGTAGCCGAATCAAAAATAGCTTCACCACAAATTCAAAAAATTATTAAACAAATGAAACAAGCCCTAGCCTCCCAAGAGGATGGTGTAGCGATTGCTGCTCCCCAAATTGGGGAAAGTTTGCAGATTTTCGTAATTTCAGGTAAAGCTTACGACATTGTTAAAAATAAAAATGGTGGCACAGATGAGGTTTTTATTAACCCTAAAATTATAAAAATCTCCAAAGACAAGAAAACGGCAGATGAAGGTTGTTTATCGGTGCGCTGGCTTTATGGTAAGACTAAACGAGCTTCTAAAATTACCATAGAGGCTTTAGATGAGAATGCTAAGAAAAAAACAGTAGGAGCAGCTGGTCTTTTAGCACAAATTATCCAACACGAATACGATCACCTTCAAGGTATTCTTTTTATAGATCATGCTACCGATATCCAAGACCTGCCACCAAACGAATAAAAATTATTTGTCTTCGTCGTTTAATATCAGCAAACCAATCTCTTCCTGAATCTCATCTATCCGCGCTTGGTTTATTCCCAACTCCCTTAATACCTCTTTTTTTTCTAATAATTCCTGAGCCGTAGTGATATATTTAGCTAAAAGTTTTTCTTTTTCGTAATGTGATAAGGTAGTTAAACAAGTTAGTGGGTGTAATCTGGTCTCATCGATTAAATCATGTAAGTTACCCTTAGCCGGATAATTCCATGAAACCATATTGATTCCCGAACAACGACCAAACTTCATAGCGTTGAGAGTTAATTTAGTATTAGTGATTAAAACACCCTGAGTCATTTTCCCCGCCACACCATTGATTAAAGGTATTTCTACTCCTAGCAAATCTTCAAACCTTGATTTGATATACATCGCCACCTTGACGTCAGTTTTCATCTCATGTTTGTGATGAAACTTAACTTCATTTAAAATAACCTCATCTTGATTATAAGCAATGATATCTATTTCATGCTCAATACACTTGCCTGACACTATTTGACCTTGAATAATCTGGTAACCTTTAGCTTTATAGATCTCGCCGATAAAATCTTCAAACGGAAAACCGGTGGGGCCCATTTCGGAAATTGAACGACGTAACGAGTAGGTCAAAGCAGCGCGCCTATCTTGTTTGCGTAATAGAGCAAAAGATCGATCATAGATCTCATTTATATGCATCCCATCTTGTAGTTCTTCTTCAATTTCTTCGACAATATAATTGGCCACTACTATGGAAGCACCAGCTAATTTCAGTGACTCAACTAATTTAGTTTTATCAAACAGCTCATAGCGTCCAGAACTTTTTTTAATATGAACCTGAGTTTTTTTATTTGGCATTACCAAAATAGTATAACAATTTTTTTCTTAATTAAAAAATTTTAAGTAGAATTTTTCAAACTTTCTAATTAGCTTTTAGAAGGCTTGAGTCATCTGATACATTGGTACCAGCACCGATAACAAAAGCACACCCACTCCACAGCCCAAGAGCACAATCATCGCTGGTTCAATCAAATCCACTAAGGACTGCACAGCATTAGATACTTCCTTGGAATAAAAGTTGGCTAAAGTATTTAGCACCTGTCCAGTGTTACCGGTTTCTTCACCCACCTTCACCATACCAACCATCACCGAAGGAAAAATAGGAAATTTAGCCATTGCATCAGATACTGAGACACCCTTTTTAACATCGTTAATAATCTCACCAAAGGCATCTTCATAAATTTTATTATTCACCACTTCTTTAGTAATTTCTAACACTCGCACCATCTTAATACCGGCTTCCAGTGTTGTGGCCATGTTAGAAGCAATACGTGATAAATATAATTTGGAATAAAGCACACCCACCGCTGGTATTTTCATCTGAAATTCATGGAAAGAAGCCCTGCCCTCATCGGTTTGCACCCATTTAGCCAAGAAGTAACCACCAACCAACAATAGTATGAGCAGATATACACCATAATTAGTTACAAAAGACGCTAGGCCCATTACTATTCTGGTATAGGTAGGTATTTCCATATTAGCATCAACTAAAATTGCCGTCATTTTAGGAATCACCATGGTCAACATCAAAATCATCACGATGATAAAGGTGGCGATTACGAAAGCTGGGTAGACTAAAGCCGACTTAGCTTTAGAAGTCATCTCATAGTTTTTCTCAATATAATCGGCAAGAAAGAGAAAGGTTCGATCCATCTTACCTGTTTCCTCTCCCGATTTAACCATATTGACGTAAAAATCTCCGAAAACTTTTGGATGGTGCGACATGGCCCGAGAAACAGTTTCTCCGCCTTGGATTCTATCAGCAATATCATTTAGCACATCTGCCATTTCTTTCTTTTCTGCTTCTTGTGCCATCAATCTAAAGACTCTCAGAGTGGACACCTGAGCTTCAAACAACACTGCCAACTGTCGGGTGACCATAACTACGTCCTTAGTCTTAATACCTTGAAACAACTTGAATTCTCTTCCTAAAAGACCCTTAGACTCTTCTTCGGTTTTAATAGTTTTAATAATTAATGATTGGTGCTGCAGGGTGCTAATAGCTACATCAACATTAATGGCATCAATCTGACCATCTTTTTCGTTACCACTCGGATCAATTGCTTTATAAACAAAAATTGGCATAATATCATTATTATAACATCTTTATTTTTTTAGCCAATTTTTTTGCCAAAAAATATTTAAACTATAAACAATTAACTCTTAAATAGAACTTGTCAAAAAGCACAAAGCTTGTTATAATGTAGAAATACCGCTTCGCAAGATAGCGGCTTAATTTTTAACAAGTTAATAGCGACTAACCACCGATAAAATCGGCAAAAATAAAATTATGTTTGACTTAAAAGCATTAAACGCAGTCTTTGATCAGTTAGAGGAAGAGAGAGGCTTACCACGCCAAAAACTAATTGAGGCTGTAGAAGCAGCTTTAGCTTCAGCCTATAAAAAAGAATATGGCAAAAAAGGACAACAAATCCACGCTTCTTTTAATCCTAATGATGGATCTACCACTTTTTGGCAAACCAAAAAAATTGTAGACCAGAGTTTGGTCATTATGCCGAATGAAAATGAAGAAGATTTGTCTCTAGAAGATATCCGCCCTCGTTTTAACTCTGAACAACACATCACCTTAGAAGATGCTAAATTCCTGAAAAAAGATGCAGTGGTGGGAGAAGAAATTGTTTTCCCATTAGATGATAAAACAGATTTCGGACGTATTGCTGCTCAGACCGCCAAACAAGTGATTATTCAAAAAATTCGCGAGACCGAACGCAATATTGTGATGGAACAATATGCCGGACAGGAAGGAAAAATTGTTACCGGAACAGTAGAGCGGATGGATCGGGGCGAAATTGTGGTTAACCTCGGTCGCACCCTAGCTTCGCTCCCTTATAACGAACAAATTCATAATGAACGCTGGCATCAGGGTGACAGAATTATGGCTTATTTGTTCCGTGTCAATCCTGAATCACGTGAATCATTCTTACAGTTATCTCGTTCTCACCCTAAATTTTTAGTGGCTCTTTTTGAACAGGAGGTTCCAGAAATTCAAAGTGGGGTGATTGAAATTAAAGCGATCGCTCGTGAACCGGGTGAACGAAGTAAAATTGCCGTTTACACCACCGACGAAAGCATCGATCCGATTGGGTCAATGGTCGGGCAACGTGGCACCCGTGTGTCAACTGTTATGGGCGAACTCCACGGTGAAAAAATTGACATCATTGAGTGGTCGGAAGACCCAGTACAATTCATTGCTGATTCCCTTTCTCCAGCTGAAGTCTTTGATGTAGAATTAAATGAGGAACAGAAACAGGCTGTGGTCTCAGTGGACGATAATCAACAATCCTTAGCTATCGGTAAAGGTGGACAAAACGTTAGACTAGCAGCTCGACTTACTGGATGGAAAATTGATATTAGATCTGATAAAACAGAGGCTGAAAAACCAACCGAGGGAGAAAAAGATAGTGAAGACAAACCAGATTCTACCCAAACTGAAACTGATATCTAAAGAAAATTCATCTAATAAGCGCCCCCCAACGAAGATAGTCGGGGGACGTTTTTAAAAAATTATTTTATTCCTGCTTAATTATTTTACCATCAGATAGATATAAGATTCTTTGATTTCTAGAACCACGAAATTTTACTTTAAAATCTTTTTCAGCTATCACAAAAGGTCCATCAACCAAAACATCTATAGCTTGGACCAATTCCCATTTGGCTCCACCGATTGCTTTTAATTCCTCGTAGGTATAACCAGACCAAGCCCAAATATTCCAACCCAACTCCTGTTTACAAAACTGAACAATTTTCAATAAAGCTTCTGCCTGTTCAAACGGTTCTCCTCCAGTTAAAGTTAGGCCATTTTGTCCTTTTATTTTTTTCAGCTCCTCACAAACCCAAGCTGTTTCCACCAGCATACCACAATCAAACGGCCAAGTTTCTGGATTATGACAACCTGGACAGTGACGATGACACCCTTGGGTCCACAGCACCGCTCGCAAACCATCTCCATCCACAATAGAGTCTTTCATCAGCGGACCACTAAGTCTAATTTTATTACCATTATGACTAACGGTGTTTTTTTTTATATTATCAACTTGTTCAAGTTTTTTTTTCATAACTCAGAAACCAATCAATTAAACTTTTCCAACCGCTCTGTCTTGCATCACCTTCAAAAACTCCTTTTCATCTTTGCTGTTTATAGGCAAAGCTACACCGTGCTTCACCCTCACCTTTTCTTCAGCTTTTTTAGCATCGTTCCATCTTTCTAATGAACCAACCAAGTAACCTGTGATGCGGCGCAAACGTTCAAAGCCGATGCCATCCGACCACTCTTCTCGTCCACACGAAGGGCAAACCACTCCATCAATCACCCCTGAAAATCCACAGACCGGATCTCTATCCACTGGGTGATTAACTGAACCATAACCCACTCCGCTTTCTTTCATTTTACGAATGACGCTTTCAAAGGCTGTAATGTTGTTAGATAAGTCTCCGTCTAATTCTACATAAGTAATATGTCCAGCATTACAAAGCGCATGATAAGGTGCTTCTTTTTCTATTTTTTCAAAAGCACTAATCTGTTGATAAACAGGCACGTGGAATGAGTTGGTATAAAACTCTTTATCGGTGATGCCGGCAATTTCTCCAAACTCTTTTTTGTCAATTTTAGTGAACCGACCAGCAATCCCTTCAGCTGGAGTGGCAAATAAAGTGAAATTAAGGGTGTGTTTCTTAGCTAAACCATCAACATGATCTCGCATGTGCTTAATAATTTCTAAACCTATTTTTTGTGTTTCCTCGCTCTCACCGTGGTGTTCTCCCACTAACGATTTTAAAGTTTCAGCTAAACCAATAAAACCAATTGACAAAGAACCGTGTTTAATTACTTCCCGTAATTCTTCATCACCTCGTAATTTTTTAGAACCAATCCAGTTGCCCTGTCCCATTAAAAATGGAAAATTATAAACTCTCTGTTTACCCTGAAACTCAAAACGATCCAAAATCTGTGCGGCACAAGTATCTATTTTTTCATCTAATTCTTGATAAAAACTTTTCCAATCAGCTGTAGTGCGTTCACCTAAAGCGATACCGTGTTTAATCCCGATTCTCGGTAAATTGATAGTAGTAAAAGAACAATTACCTCTATTGGTTACCCGACCATCACTCTCTGGAAAAACCGACGACTGAACTCTTGTGCGACAACCCATGGTAGCAGTCTCAGTTAGGTAATCACCCTTTTTGTAGTATTTTAAATTAAAAGGAGCATCTAAAAAGGTAAAGTTAGGAAAGAGTCTTTGTGCGGAAACCTTCATAGCCTGTTTGAACAAATCGTAGTTTGGATCTTCTGGATTATAATTTACCCCCTCTTTGACCTTAAAAATGGAAATAGGAAAAATTGGTGTCTCCCCCTTACCCAAACCAGCTTCAGTAGCGTTAAGAAAATGCTTGATCACTAGTCGTCCAGAAGGTGTGGTGTCAGTTCCAAAGTTGAGTGAGGTAAAAGGCACCTGAGCGCCAGCTCGTGAATGCATAGTGTTTAGGTTGTGCACCAAACCTTCCATAGCTTGTTGGGTTTGTTTTTCGGTATCTTTGGCAGCTTCCACGAAAATTGCCTCAGGCACTCCTTTAAGTCTATGATCAAAATCTAATTTAGCCAAATCTTGTTCGGAGACCTTAACTTTCTTGCCAGCAAATGCCTCAAACTTAGCAATGTTTTGTTTGACCGCTCGGCGATAGGTTTTGTTGACACCAGGAGCCATAGCGTAATCGAAATTAGGAATGGACTGACCGCCATGTTGCTCGTTTTGGTTAGCTTGTAACATAATAGCGGCCAAGGCTGCATAACTGCCAATCGATTGTGGGGTGCGCAAAAAACCATGTCCAGTATTAAAGCCATTTTCAAATAAAGTGACAGGATCAGTTTGACAACATGTCAAAGTGCCAGTAGCATAGAAATCTAAATCGTGAATGTGAATGTCGCCGTGCTGGTGAGCTTTAGCAAAATCTGGTTTCACTAAAAAGTTTAAAGCAAATTCCTTACTTCCCTCCGCTCCAAACTGCAACATCTTTCCCATGGCCGCATCACCGTTAACGTTAGCATTACCTCTTTTAACATCTGAATCTTCTTTGGCGGAAGCTTTGGCGATGTTGCGGTAGACTTCCATCAATTTACTTTTGGCTCCACGAATCTTACTACGCTGTTCTCGGTACAAAATATAAGCCTTAGCGGTTTTCTTATATTTAGAAGCCATCAGGGTATTTTCTACCACATCTTGTACTTGCTCTACAGTCGGATTCTTGATTTCTTTTTTTTCTACTTCGTCTCTAATTTTTTCTACCACCCTGTCAGCCAGTTCCAATGCTTTTTTTTCATCAAGTTCACCCGTCTCTTGGCCAGCTGCCAAGATTGCTTGCACAATTTTAGTCTCATCAAACTTTCGTTTGCGACCATCACGCTTGATAATAAATAGAGCATCTTTCATTGGCATATTTTTATATTAATTTTTAATTGATAACTACTTTAAGTTTAAACCTAAAATAAATATAAGGTTTTAAAAATGTGTAAAAAACAGCTAAAAAAGATAATTAATCAATAAGGAAAAAATCAATAAATATAAGGTGATTATGGGCACGACCTTTAATATACAGGATTATAAGACAAGGTTTTAGCCAGATAGACAAGTCATTTAATCTGAGAATAACCATTGAAAAAGTTATTTTTATGTGTTAAAGTAAACGAATGAAAATTTTAGCCATTGATACCTCTTGTGACGACACTGCGGTAAGCGTTTTATCGGCCGAGCAAGCTGAGCAAAATGTTTTGACAAAGATTAAAATCTTGTCTCATCAGATTAATTCTCAAATTGATTTACACCAAAAATTTGGTGGGGTTTTTCCGACTATGGCCAAACGCGAACACCAGAAAAATATTTGTCTGGTGGCTGCTAGTGCGATTAAAAATGCTCAACTAACAAATACGCCGCTCACAATTTCCGAAGAACAGAAAAAACAGATCGCTCAAATCTTAAATCATGAACCAGAACTTTTAGAATATATTTTTACTTTTTTAACTCAGATTGGTAAGGTGGAAATTGATGCCATTGCTATTACCAATGGCCCCGGCCTAGAGCCAACTCTTTGGGTAGGAATTAATTTTGCCAAAGTTTTATCCCTGGTTTGGCAGGTTCCAATCATAGCGATCAATCATTTAGAGGGTCATATTTTATCGGCCCTGATTCAACATCAAGATGAACAAAATATTGTCTTAAAAAATTTTACCTTTCCAGCTATTGCTTTGTTGGTTTCTGGCGGTCACACTCAAATTATTTTAGTTAAAAATTTTGGACAATACGAAATTGTTGGTGAAACTTTAGACGATGCAGTAGGTGAAGCTTTTGATAAAGTGGCTCGTCTTTTAGGATTAAATTACCCCGGTGGTCCAGAAATTTCTCGTCTGGCCGCGATAGCTGAAACCGAAAATTTACAAATCACTTCCAGCGACAAACTACCCCGCCCCATGCTCAACTCCCACGACCTGAATTTTTCTTTTTCGGGCTTAAAAACTGCGGTGCGCTATAAAATTGAAAAAACATTGCAGACCAAAGTTGGTAATTCTGCCATTACTCAAAAAACTTCTGGGGAAAAATTAGACGAACAACAAAAGAAACTAATCGCTTTAGATTTTGAAAATGCTTGTGTAGAAGTTTTAATTAAAAAGTGTCAACAGGCCGCTGAACATTTTGCAGTACAAGACATCTTGGTGGGTGGTGGTGTGATTGCCAACCAAAAACTCCGCCGCGCTTTAACTGTAGAAATGCCAGAAAAAAATATTTTAATTCCAGATTTAAAATATAGTAACGATAATGCTACTATGATTGGATTGGCGGGATTATTCCAACTACTAAAACCAGATTTTAGAAAAACTGAAAATAAAGAAATTATAGCCAATGGTAATCTGAAAATATAATTTTTAGATTTTGAAAATAAAAAACCGCCTCTCTTTTTGAGATGGCGGTTATAGGAAAAATGTTTTTGAGAAATTTATTTAGTCTATCTCTTTAAGACGATAGATGTAAATTTCTTCACCAACGCCGAGGTGCCGTTTACCCGCCAAATAGTACTTGCTACGGTCAACCTGGCCGTAGACAAAATTTTTATTGGGCTTCGAGAGCCAGGGCCGCCACGGTGAGTGGAACTTGCCACCCTCCGCCAACCAATCCGAGGCGACCGTGCCAGCAACCGGATCCCCAACTACGGGAATAAAAACTTCTTTCGTCGTCGAAATGACGACAAGCTCGCGAAAAATCACAATCGCCACGAGGGCGATCACGAAAAAGAAAAACTTCTTCATTTCATTCTCCTTTAAGGATCTTGGGTTTAAGCCTTTTAAGCGAAAAAGGCTTTGCATATCTACAGCACTCGCTGTAACCGATACACTAACCCATCTCTCTTAATTATATCATATTTAAGCAAAAAAGTCAATGTAAAAGAGTAAAAACCCTTTAAAATAAGGGTTTTATACCTAAATAGAGTCGTTATTCTGCATTTGTATACACCGCCTGTACCTCATCGTTGTCTTCCAGCTCTTCTACTAATTTTTGTAATTTTTCCAGATCAGAATCCTCAAGGGCCACAGTAGTATTAGCTTCCCACTCCATAGTTTCTAAGTTTTTATTAAAAGCCCAAACTGCAGAACCAACCCCAGCTAACGCACAAGCATTTTCTGATAAAATGTGTTTTACTTCCTGAGCCGCCTTGTTACGATTTTCGGTTAAAGCCTCAATAACCACCGCTACTCCACCCGGTCCATAACTTTCATAAACAATACTTTCCATTTCTTTAGCTTCAGCCGATTTTTTAATAGCTCGGTCAATCACATCTTTAGGCACGTCTTCTTTTTTAGCTCGATCCACCACTGCAGTTAAAGCAGCCGACATAGCGCCGCCAGATTTTTTAGCTTCCAAAGAAATCAAACGTGCATACTTAGAATAAAGTTTCGACTTCTGCCCATCGGTTTTAGCCTTTTGGTTTTTAATTTGTTTCCACTTGTTATGACCTGCCATAATGAGCTAATTATAGCAAATTTTATATTTTTCATCAAATCACTTTTAGTGAGCAAATGATGAAAATAACTAAGATAATTGATAAAAAAATAATAAAATAAAATTAGTTAAAACTTGTATTTTTTGTAAAAAAGTGGTATAAATAGTGATAATTACTTTATCAGAGCAACAGCGATTTGTTGGGCTTGGGTGTCATAACATTTTGCAGTTTAATTTATTTTTTAGTTATGACCAAACTTTCATCATCAAATCAAAATATTATTACCCGATCTCCGGTGGTGGTAGTGATGGGTCACGTCGACCACGGTAAAACCACACTGCTAGATTATATTAAAAAGACAAATATTGCCGATAGTGAAATAGGGGGCATTACCCAGAAAGTGTCAGCTTATGAATTTGAACACAGCACACCTGATGGTAAAAAATCTAAAATTACTTTTATTGACACCCCCGGTCATGAGGCTTTCACCAAACTACGAAGTCGTGGCGCCAAGGTGGCTGATGTGGCCGTTTTAGTGGTTTCAGCTGAAGATGGTGTCAAACCTCAAACCTTAGACGCTCTTCAAGCTATTAAAAAATCAGAAATACCATTTGTGGTAGCAATCAATAAAATTGATAAACCCAACGCCGATATCAATCGCACTAAACAATCATTAGCCGAAAATGAAATTTTTGTGGAGGGCTGGGGTGGTGATATTCCCGCCTTGCCAATCTCGGCCAAAACCGGTCAGGGGGTGAACGAATTATTAGATATAGTTTTATTAACCGCCGAAGTAGCTGATCTGACAGGTGACACCTCTCTACCGGCTACTGGGGTAGTATTGGAAGCTCACCACAACAAGAACACCGGCATCAGTGCAACTTTAATTATTAAAAACGGCACCATCAAAACTGGTGATTTCGTAATAGCGGAAAATGCTTATTCTACAATTAGAGCCATTGGTGATTGGCAAAATAAAAAAATAATTTCAGCAAGTTTTTCCTCTCCGGTTAAAATTACCGGTTGGAATGAACAACCACCGGTAGGAGCAGAGTTTCATTTAGTAGCTGATAAACGTGAAGCGGAAAAATCAGTCAAAGACTTTAGCTTATTACAACGAGAATTAAAATTTAGCAATACTAATAAGGTAGAAGAAAATATTGTATACATTCCACTGATCGTTAAAACTAATGCAGTCGGCACTATTGATGCGGTGCTACATGAAATTAAAAAAATTGAAACGGATAAAGTTAAAGCAGTGATAGTCAACAGTGGGGTTGGCAATATTACAGAGAATGATACTAAAATGGCCCAAAGCAAGGTTGACACAATCATTCTTGGCTTTGATACCCAAACCGACCAACAGGCTCAGGCTATGATTGATCGCGACAGTCTAATTGTTAAAAACTTCTCTATCATTTACGAATTAGCAGACTACTTAAAAGATGTTTTTGAAAACGCTAGACCTCGTGAAAAAGTAGAAATCATTAAAGCTAAAATTAAGATTTTAAAAAATTTTTCCAACCAAAAATATCAGGTGCTTGGTGCCAGAGTAGTTGACGGAGAAATCCATATTAAAGATGAAGTCAGAATTATCCGAGGGGAAAACAATTTGGGCAACGGTAAAATTGTGGAGTTACAACACAATAAACAAAAAACGGGAATTGTAGAGGCTGGTAAAGAGTTTGGAATGTCTTTTGAGAGCCAAATAGAAGTAGCTCCGGGAGATTTTTTAGAGAAAGTGGAAATTGTAGAACAATAAAGAGCGGCTAAATTATAAATTAGCTCCGTGATTTTAAAATTACTGAGCCACGATATCCTGTCCCATTTTAAAACCAGCATCATTAATGATCCAGGTGGTAAAGCTATTTCGGCTGTCTGAGAGCGATAAACCAGTCCAGCTATCCGTGCCAGACAGGGTTTGTTTATCAAGCAATAATGGAGATGAACCAACCTGATTTAATGTCGGTGTTAGACCAATCATAAAGGCCACCTCGCGAGCAGTTTTATTGAAACCACTACCCCCAACCACAGTCCCTGCCAACCAAACAATTTCCCCCGTTTTTTGATCAAAACTTATTTTTTCTGACGTCGGAGAGACTACATTTTTCCAACTAACAAAAGATGGAATTTTTGCCCTCACCTCTACCCCGCTCACATCGTTGCGAGAATTAGTAATAGTCCAGACTACAGTATAACCAGTTTCCTGCCCCACCTTAGGCGGCATAGGACCATAGGTTTCAAAGGGACCAGAATAATGTAAAACCTGAGAAGCTAAACTGATATTGGTAGCAGTTTTAAGAGTTTCTTGAACGATAGAAGCGACTTGAGTTTGTGAGCCACTCTCTAAAACACGATTACCAGACACCGACAGAGACAAGTCAACCCTAGAGTTTTCTCTGGTGTCCAAGCTATTAAACTCAAACTTTAAGCTTCCACTTTTACCAACCGAGACGGAGGCTAAATCACTGTTATCTCTACTATTCCAAACAATTCTATCATTGTTTATATCATAGACTCCACCATCAGCCTTAACTGTGTTTTTATTTAGAGCGTTACCAGATAAGTTCAAAATTATGTTAGCATCATTGATCACCGCGTTAGTATTATTGGTCCAAATTATATTTCCCACCACCTTTTCTCCACCGTTAATAATTCCTCCAGAATTGACTCCGCTCTGCCACTCTATCGCTAAGCCCAGGAAGGGCTGTTTGATAGCCACATCTTGAACATATTCAGATAAGGCTGAAACTTTGGTTAAATCTTTTTCATTATCTAAAATACCAACTTTAAATTGAAACTTTCGTAAATCATCCTCAGTGCCTACCAACTTGCCAGCCACTTTGATTTTATATTCCCCCCTCGAAGCTAATTCTGATATAACCCAAGCGTTATTGCCCTGACTTGCTACTGGGTTAGCGCTAGTGAAAGTCCAACCAAAAGGATAGTCAACCTGCAATAACAGATTATTCATTTTTTTATCGGAATTAGAAGTTAAAACAATTTCTAATTCCAAATCTTGTCCAGAACTTAATTCGTTTAAGGAATTCACCACAATACTAACAGGGGTGGAAATTAAAGAAACATTATATTTTTTTTCCCGCTTAAAAACCGAAGTGGAACCCTGCAAACGATATTCCATGACAATATTCACCGTCTTAATAGTAAACTCCTCACCATATAGGACTTGACTGAGATTTTTACGATAGAAAGATTTAGAAGCTATTTCTCCAATACTCACTATTTCATTGCTGAGATTTTTGCCGTCAGCACTACGAGTTCCAGAGGGATATTCAATATAAAGCTCTACCCCAGCCAAGGGGGCGTTAGAGCGATTTTGAACGTTCACATCAAGAGAAAATTCTACCCCACTTGCCACCTGAGTTATACCAGAAACTACTAACTCAATTTCTTCTTCTGAAATTACGTTGTGCTCTCCTGAAAACATATAAAAAGCTACCCCCAAACTAACAGCAAAAAACAATATTGCGATCATAAAAATTGTCAAAAAGATATTACCACCCTTTTTAATCCTATCGTCTATTACCTCCTCTTCAGTGGGACTTTGCCAATTTTTAGCTACTTCAAAATTTTTCTTAGAAAACTCATGTGAAGTATGTGTAAAGTCATTCTGATTTTCTCGGTTATAAAGATGTTTCTCTATACTATCTACATAATTTTTTTTTTGGAAGAAGGCCATGATTAAATTATATCATAAAAATATAAAGTCTAACAAAAATACTTGGACAAAAATTAAGTTTATTTTTACAAACTTAATAAGTTAATGATTTTTGATTCCGTGTTTGGTTTAAAGTCGCCAATCATCGCCAAGTTTAATGTTTCGTTCTTTAAAATTTCTTGCGCTACTTTTTGTATTTCTTTGGCTGAAATTTTTTGGATTTTTTTAACAATATCATCTGGGGTTTCAATTTTTTTGTCGTGCAATAATTCTTGAAAACCAAAAAATTCTCCCCAAGCATCAGCTGTTTCCAAACCTAAAAAGAGGTGCCCGATTTGATAATCTTTAGCCTTTTGTAACTCTTCTGTACCCACTAATTCGGTGGACATTTTCCGTACTTCTGCCAAAATCCCCCTTAAAGCTTCCTCTACTCTTTCGTTATTAACACCAGCTCGAATAAAAAATTGACCAGTCACACGATTGGCACCAGCTCCGGATTTAGCATAATAACAGATACCCAATTCCTCTCGCATCTTCTGAAAAAGTCGAGATGACATACCGCCACCTAAAATGGTCGACAACAAAGAAAGGGTATAATTTTTCTTATCGCCTCGTTTAAAACTACGAAAACCTAAAACCAAGTGAGTTTGATCAGTTTTTTTATTAAATAATTTAATGGCTGGCGCTGTCTGCTTTTCTGTAATTTTAGGTAAAGTAACTGCCTTGCCTTTGCTTACCCCAGCAAATATTTTCTCAATTTGCGTAATGATTTTCTTTTCGTTAATTTTCCCCGCCACCACTACTGTAATAGCTCCAGATTTATAATGCTCGTTACGATATTTTAATACCTCATCACGAGTCATCTTCTTAATATTTTCCTTAGTGCCAGCAATTGATCGGCCAAAAGCCGTATCGCCATAAACCAATTCGTTATATACCTCCAAAACTTTACTCATCGGCATATCTTCATACATATTGATTTCTTCAATAATCACCCCTTTTTCTTTTTCCATTTCTTCAGCTGGAATCAATGGATTTAAAAATAAATCAGAAATTATTTCTAACATCTTGTCGGTTTTGCTGTGATGAGCCTTAGCCCAATAACCAGTATATTGTTCGCCGGTGAAGGCGTTGGAAGCCGAACCCATCGCATCCAACTCTTGGTTAATGATTTTAGATGAGGGACGATTGCTTGTCCCTTTGAAACAAAGGTGTTCCAAAAAATGAGAGACTCCATTGTTTGCCTTATCTTCATAATGTGACCCAGCTTCTGCCAGTACCATTACCATGGTATTAGCAGAATCCTTTTGGGGCACAGTGATAATTCTTAAGCCGTTTTTTAAAACAGTTTTTGTAAAAGTTGTCATAGTAAAATTAGTTTAACATAATTTAAGAAAAATATATATAGAGTCACCAGCCTAAAATTTGCCAACTAACAGATTTTTTGCTATACTAAACAGGTTCGCGTCGGTGGCGGAGTGGTCAATCGCACTTGACTGTAAATCAAGCGGCATATGCCTACGCAAGTTCGAATCTTGCCCGGCGCACCAACAAAATTAAAACGCTTTTAAGGAGGCGTTTTAATTTATTCCCCCATCAAGAAAATAAATTATAGAAACAAAAAACACCGCTTGCACGATGCTTTTTAATAAACGAAAAGTTTTTGAAATTTTATAACTTTGCCAACTCTTGATACTTGCCCCAACAAGGCTTTGACGCCTTCCACGGTCTAGTTCCCTGAGTTTGATATAGATATTGCGCATAGGCAATATTACCCTCTAAGGTATGTATATCAATATCCATTGCGGTAGATCCATCCAAATGAAAAAATTCATTAATCTGAAATACCCCCACATCTTCTGGGGTAATTCTACCCCGAAGCACGGAACCGTCCGTATTAAATTGGTTCAAATGCGACTCACAACGTGCCACCTCCACCATAATCGGAGCGTCAGCGAACGCCATTTGAACAATCTCTTCTATTGTTTTTTCTTTGTATTCAGCATCGACCGAGTTTCTATCTAAAACAATAGTTAGAGAATAGTCAGTATCTGGTAGTAAAGTGATAGTGGAGGCAGAAGCATTTAAATCTGCATCTAAACTAGCAGTAGTTGATGTCGCCGCTATCAAAATTCCAGTTGCTATTCAATTAATCATTATTTAATTATAAAAGAAAAAGATTATTTGTCCGGCATTAGCGAATAAATAATCTATACTAAGTATAGCATATTTAGCCGAAAAAAGCAAGCAAAAAGCGACTTTTTTGAGCTTTTTTTAGCAAAATATCCTTATAAAATAAGCTTATTTTAATAAAAGGCGGAAAATGGTAAAAAGTCTATTTTTTACAGTTTGCAGCCAAAGTTAGACCAGCCGCTTCAGCCTCCTGTTCGCTAGCAAAATAGACCTTATTTTCCTCTTTAATTCGGCTAACTCCGCTACAATTTAGATAATAATATCTTTTGCCAGACTTAGAAGCTACAATATTTTTAGCCTGGTTGACCTCAGATAACTCCGCACTACTATTTTTTACATTATTAACCATTTCAATACCAGCTACCTGGCCAATTTCAACCCCTAAACCATCATAATATAGATAATCCTCTGCTGGCATAGCCCCTAAGATTTGGATTGTCGCTGGCTCATCTGCCTGCAATAAAAAATATAACTCAACCACCATAATCCCCAGTAGAAAAACTGTGATAATAACGATATAATGCCAAAAAAGCTGATGTTGTAAAATTTTATTTAAAAACCCCTTGATTTTTTTCATATTTTAAGTTATGATTATTGGCAAAACTAAACCCATTATTTAGTTTTCCATTTCATTTACTATCATAATACAAAAAATAGAAGAAAACAATGGCACATAAAAAAGCGGGCGGTTCCGCTAAAAACCTAACAGATTCACAACCAAAATATCTCGGTGTTAAACTTTATGCCGGGGAAAAAGCTAAAATTGGTAATGTGATTGTTCGACAACGAGGCACTAAATTTCTATCCGGAGAAAACACCTCATTAGGACGAGATCATACTATTTTTGCCACAAAAGACGGCGTGGTAGAATTTAAAGACAAGCGCAAGACCAGATTTGACGGCAAGAAAGTTGTCCGCAAGGAAGTTTCGGTCAAATAATTTGGATAAAATAAAGAAAAACACCGATTTGGTGTTTTTTACTTTGTAAATTAGAGTAATTGATTTTTTTTGATTTTTACGATAAGATATTTTGGTTTGCGGGATCGTCTAATGGTAGGACATCGCCCTCTGGAGGCGAGTATCTTGGTTCGAATCCAGGTCCCGCAGAAAAAAGCCTCAATTTG
>CAYWWA010000004.1:0-37900 GCA_964462115.1 uncultured Candidatus Saccharibacteria bacterium | reverse complement strand
CTCTTCCTAAGCAAAACCAGTGTTTTGTCTAAGACAAAAAGCTGTTTTTCTAACGAAAAACAGCTGAAGAGCACCTTTTGTTGTTTGAAAGAGGAGAAAAGAAAATGAACGTTAGTTTTGAAGATGGTGGAAAAATTGCCATTATTGACGGTATTCGATATGTTAAATCCTAACAGAGTGTTAATAAGCAAAATAACTTTAACGCTAAAACCTATACCACTATATCTCAGCTTCGTAACCTCATCACCGGTCTCCACCCAACCTATATTGAAGATGATGCGGCTACAATGGACATTTACCTCCAAGAGGTCTTGGATCGAAACCAGGATGGAATGAAGGTTGGTCTCGACAGACTCCAAGTCGCCTCCAGATTCTACAAGGGAAATGATTCAAACCAAATATTAGCCGACATGGCTAAGGAGGGCTATCGACCGATGTCCATTGCCGAAGCCTTAGTTTACTTCAATCTTTGCAATACTGAGATCACTGGTGATGGCAGCTTTTCGCCCAACGGGACTAGCTACAACTATGACTTCATAATTTTAGACGAAGGTTCTTTATATGGAGTCGTTCTCTGCTGGTCTCGCTATGACTGTGGCCGTCGGCTCGGCTGGTACAATTGGGGTAGTCTGTGGGGTAAAAATCACTCCTTCCCGGCAGTCCGTGATTGGTCATGATTTTTCTTTTAAAGATTTTGATTCCTCAGTTCTTAGAAGTAATTTTCTGAGAGCTGAGGTTTTTTGTTTTTTAGTTCTGTTTTTTTAAAAGACAAAATTTTGTTTTTATGGTAAAATATTGTGATTGATGCATAATAAAATTGGTAATGAGTTTAATTTAAATTCGCCAGCTAAACCTCAAAAAATAGATTTAGCAGTTTTTGATAGTATTAACAATCAAACCCCTCAACATCTGAGATCTAACTCATCTAAATTTAAAAAGAAAAAAAGTCCAAGAAAAAATAAGCCTGGCAAATGGCGTTGGTTGCGTAACCTGATTTTATTTTTCATTTCACTTGGGTTGTTGGTCGGTGGTTTGGGAATTATCTGGTTAGCCTCATTACAGTTGCCTGATGTCAAAAGTATGTCCGAGCGAAAGATTTTTCAATCTACCAAAATTTTAGACCGCACTGGGCAAATTGTTTTATATGATTGGAATAAGGATATCAGACGCACTTCAATTCCTTTATCAGATATTTCTCCTTGGATTCAAAAAGCCACTATTGCAATTGAAGATAAGGATTATTATAGTCACAGAGGTTTCCTTCCTCTATCTTTTATGAGAGCTGCTGCGGTCAACCTGATGTCTGGAGGTTATTCCCAAGGAGCTTCAACTATCACCCAACAAGTAGTTAAAAACACATTATTGACCGGCGATAAAACTGCGACCCGTAAATTGAAAGAGATTGTCTTGTCGTTAAAACTCAATAACCAGATGAGTAAGGATGAGGTTTTAGAAATTTATCTTAACGAAAACCCGTATGGGGGAATGATTTATGGAGTTGAGGAGGCATCCTTAGGTTTTTTTGGTAAAGCTGCTAAAGATGTTTCGATTGCTGAAGCAGCTTATTTGGCGGCGATTATTCAGGCTCCATCTCGTTATTCACCCTACAAGGAAGAGGGTAAGAAATTGTTAGATGCTAGACAGCAACTAGTGCTTTCATTAATGAACGAGCAAGGGTTATTAACTGCAGAAGAATATTTAAGTGCCAAAAAAGAGACGGTGGTCTTCTTAAATAAATCGGATCAATCAATCAAAGCGGCTCACTTTGTGGATTTTGTTCGAGATTATGTCACTACTAAATATGGAGAAAACTTTTTAGATGAAGGTGGCTATACCATTACCACCACTTTAGATTATGATTTACAACAAAAAGGTGAAGAAATTGTGCGACAACATATTGCAAATGTAGGAGCTACCTATGATATGTCCAACGCCGCCATCGTAGCAATCGATGCTCCAACTGGTCAAATTTTAACCATGGTAGGAAGTCGTAACTATTTTGATACGGACATTGATGGAGCTTATAATATCATCACCGCTAAGCGACAACCTGGTTCAACTTTTAAGCCGTTCGTCTATGCTACAGCGTTTAATCGTGGTCTTTGGCCTGAAACTGTAGTTTTTGATACCCCGACTCAATTTACTTCCTATTGCCAGCCCAATAATTTAGTGTCCGATGGTACGTGTTATGCTCCGACTAACTTTGACGATACTTTTCGTGGCCCGATGTCGCTTCGTGATGCGCTAGCTCAATCTATTAACATCCCAGCTGTTAAAACTTTATATTTAGCTGGAATTGATAATGTCTTAAAAATGGTTAAAAGTCTGGGAATTACTTCTATCACTGGTAATGCTAATAATTATGGTCTATCTTTGGCGCTTGGGGCGGGCGAAGTTTCTCCTTTGGAATTAACCAATGCTTATGCGGTTTTTGCTGATAACGGCCAATATCATAAATACACTGGAATTTTAGAAATCAAAGATAAAGACGGTAATATTTTAGAGCAATATACCGCCAATCCTTCCCAGGTCATTCCTAAGCAAACTGCACTTTTAATTAACGATGTCTTGTCGGATAATACCGCCAAAATTCCTGCTTATGGGGCAATTTCTAGTTCCCAATTTTATTTTCCTGGTAGAGAAGTGGCGGCTAAAACTGGAACTACCAATGATACGCGTGATGTTTGGGTGATAGGTTATACTCCAGAAATTGTAGTTGGGGCTTGGGGAGGAAATAATGATAATAGAAAGATGATTAAAAAAACGGCTGGTTTAATGTTGACCCCAATGTGGAATGCTTTTATGCAAGAAGTAATTAAAAAAACTTCAGCCTCAGTGTTTGAAAAACCAGCCTCCGCTAATACTTCGATTGGCTCGCCAATTATTCATGGTGATTGGCGAGGCGGTGAAACCTATGTGATTGATAAATACTCTGGTAAATTAGCTACTGATTTAACGCCAGTAGAAGCTCGACAGGAAGTATTAGAAAAAAGCGAAGTTCACAGTATTTTACACTGGGTAGATAAAAATGATTTTACTAAGATTCCAAGTAATCCATCCAGTGATCCACAATACAACAACTGGGAGTATTCAGTATTGACTTGGGTTTTAAATAATTATAATCAGTTAAACATCTCTGATTTGTTAATTCAAAACCAAAAACCAACCGAGTATGATGATATACATACCAAAGATTCCATTCCGGTGGTAGAGTTGTCGGCTGGTAAGTTGCAAATTACTGAACAGGGAAAAACTAAAATCTTAAAACAAACCGCCTTTACTAAGTTGGAACAGGTAATTGTAGAGGCAAAGGTTGAATCCACATACGAAATTACCAAGACTTCAGTTTTTATCAATGATATGCTGGTAGGTAATTTAAATAATAAGAGTATTTATGCTTTTGTGCCAGCCTTGGTTGATTCTGCTAAAAAAGGTTGGAATAGTTTAAAGGTAGTGGTGGTAGATGAGAAAGCTAATACGGTGGTAACTGAGTGGCGATTTGAGCTAACTGAAGAGCCTGGAATTAAAAATGAAGATGATAGCTCGGCTAGTTCCACCTCGAGTATTTAGCTTGTAGTCTGTTGTTAGATTGTTCAAAGCATGTTATCATTAAGTGAGTTTGAAAAGAAAAAGGAGGTTTTATGGACCAAGAAATGAGTATTTGGGCTAGGTTTAACCAATACTTAGAGAGGGACAGAAAGCTGGCTCAACAAAAATTTGAAGCTCAACAATCCTCAGCTAAACAGCTGGTGGATCCATCAGCTAAAATCCCTAAAAAGGGAGGTCAGGTTAAAGTTAAATAAGCTTTTTTCTCTAGTCACGATTATACATATAAAGTATGGTCGTGGCTATTTTATTTTCGTTCTGTGTTATACTTTAACCATGAATAAACATAGGCTAGTTTTACTAGACGTCCATGCAATTTTACATCGAGCCTACCACGCCCTACCTGAGTTTAGCAATTCATCAGGTAGTCCGACCGGTGCTCTTTATGGATTGTCAACTATGTTAATTAGAATTATTGCTGAACTAAAACCAGATTTTTTGGTAGCTTGTTATGATTTACCGAAGCCAACCTTTCGCAAGGATGTTTACGCCGATTATAAAGGCGGACGGGCTAAAACCGCTGATGATCTGATTGAACAAATTAAAAAATCACCAGAAATTTTTCAAGCCTTTAACATTCCAACTTACTCTTTTGAAGGGTTTGAAGCCGATGATATCTTGGGCACAATTTGTGAACAAATGAAAAAAAATAGAGAGGTAGAAATTGTCATTGCTTCAGGTGATATGGACACCCTGCAACTAGTTAAAGATGGTCAGGTGCGAGTCTGGACACTCAAAAAAGGTCTGAATGATACCATCAGCTATGATGAAACTGCAGTGCAAGCCAGATTTGGTTTTGCTCCTAAGTTATTACCAGATTATAAAGGTTTGAGAGGTGACCCTTCGGACAATATTATCGGAGTGACTGGAATTGGTGAAAAAACCGCAACTGAATTAATTCAAGGATTTGGTTCAATTGAAGAGATATATAAGACATTGAAGAAACATCGCGAGCAGTTTCTGCAGGCTGGTTTTAAGGAGCGTATAGTAAAACTTTTAGAAGATAATGAGGAGGAAGCCAAATTTTCTAAAATGTTAGCCACCATTCGCCGCGATGCCCCAATTATTTTTACTTTACCAGAAAAAAAATGGCGAGATAATTTTGATTTTCAACCCATTGAAGAATTGTGGCGTGTGTTGGAATTTAGAAATTTAATTGGCAGATTAAAAACCGCTCTCAATGGC
This sequence comes from uncultured Candidatus Saccharibacteria bacterium, assembly GCA_964462115.1. Classification (GTDB taxonomy): domain Bacteria; phylum Patescibacteriota; class Minisyncoccia; order Phycocordibacterales; family CAIZIN01; genus CAYWWA01. The sequence continues at coordinate 33,109 of CAYWWA010000004.1, read as the reverse complement.
GAAACTATCAAAAAAATTAAAAATATTGAGGTGGCTAATGAGTTAAATGGGCAAGCCTCATTATTGGGTGAGGAGGAACTAAAACAGGAAATTAAATTTGATACTTCTAATCCGCTATATCAAGCAATAGCTATTGGACTATGGGTTTTAAATTCTAATTTAACATCGCCTCAAGCCTCTGATCTGTGGTCTTTTGGTCAAAGTCAAGATTTAACTTTATTACAACAAAAATTACATTTAGAATTAAAAGCAAAACAATTAGATTTTGTATATGAACAAATTGAATTAGCTATCATCCCGATGGTGGCCGAAATGACCAAAAACGGTATTAAAATTGATCAGAACTACCTACAAAAACTATCTGCCGAATATCATCAGGTGCTCACTAAATTAGAGCGGGAGATTTGGGATTTGGCTGGTCTAGAATTTAATATTTCTTCTCCTAAACAGTTGGGAGAAATCTTGTTTGAAAAAATGGGCTTAGCTGGGAAGCGTCAGAAAAAAACTGCCACTGGTAATTTTTCAACTAAAGAAAGTGAGTTGGAAAAATTGAAAGGTAGTCATCCGATTTTTGCTAAACTCTTAGAATATCGTGAACTGGAAAAATTATTAAATACTTACATTGATAATTTACCTACACTCCTCAAAGCTGACGGTAAAATTCACGCTATCTTTGATCAAGCTGGAACCCGAACTGGGCGTTTTTCTTCTTCTCAGCCAAATTTACAAAATATTCCGACTCGTAGTGAATTGGGGCGAAAAATTAGAGGGGCTTTTGTGGCAGATGATGGTTACGAATTGGTGTCATTTGATTATTCCCAAATTGAATTAAGAATCGCTGCATTTCTGTCGGGTGATCAAAAAATGATTGAGATTTTTGAGCAAGACAAAGATATTCATCGGGCTGTCGCAGCTCAAGTTTTTGCTATTCCAGAAAATGAGGTTGATAAAGAACAACGTAACCGAGCCAAAACTATTAACTTCGGCATTATTTATGGGATGGGAATCAATGCGCTTAAAAGTGAGTTAGGTACAACTAGGGAAGAGGCCCAACAATTCTACAATGATTATTTCGCTGCCTTTCCGCAGTTAACTAATTATTTAGAACAGGTTAAGCAAGAAGCAAATCGTGATGGATATATTAAAACACTGTTTGGTCGCCGCCGTTATTTTGAAGGTATTAAGTCTAAAATTCCTTATATCCGTGCCGCCGCAGAACGTATGGCAATAAATGCCCCAATCCAAGGGACTGAGGCTGATATTATTAAATTAGCAATGAGAGAAATTTGGCAATGGATTATAGAACAAAATTTGCAGCAAGAAGTAAAAATTTTGTTACAGGTACATGATGAATTGGTTTTTGAAATTAAACAAGATAAATTGGCAGAGGCTAGCAAAAATATCAAAGCTAAAATGGAGGGGGTGATGGAGCTATACTCAAAGTTTAATTTAACTTACAGCGGAATCGTCTGTCGAGTGAATTATAAACGAGGTCAAAATTGGTTGGAGATGTATTAAAATATTTTTTTTCCTCAAAATCGGTTATAATATTTTTATGTTAAAACAAAATCAGCACGTAATCTTTACCGATGGTGCCGCCAGAGGTAATCCTGGTCGGGGTGGTTGGGGGGCAATTATTGCTACAGAAGATTTGGTCTGGGAATTAGGTGGAGCAGAAAAACATACTACCAATAACCGAATGGAATTATTGGCAGTTTTAAGCGCCATTAAATTTGCCATTGCTAAAAAAATTTCCACCACTGTTTTATATACAGATTCAGGTTATGTTTTAAATGGTGCCACTAAATGGCTGACTAATTGGAAAAAGAATGATTGGCAAAGAAAAGAAAGTAACGGCCAGATGGTCGCTATCGCTAACCAAAAACTTTGGATGGAATTAGATGAATTGTTGCCCCAAATCAAAATAGAGTGGCAACAACTTTTAGGTCATCAGGGTTTTGCGGGTAATGAGCGTTGCGACCAAATTGCTACCGCCATGGCCGATGAAAATATTTCCCCTTTATATGAAGGCAAACGAAAAAATTATCCCGTTGATCTCATCGTAGATGAACAACAAATTTTAACCGCTCAACAGAATCACCAACAAACCAAGACTAAAACCGGTAAAGCTTATTCTTATGTAGCTAAAGTTGGAGCCGAGCTTAAGGTTTTTAAGCAGTGGTCAGATTGCGCTAATTTTGTAAAAGGTAAGCCTTCACCCCAGTTTCGTAAAGTTTTTTCCGCCACCGAGGAAGCAGAGCTGCTAACAAAGTGGCGCTAATTTTTAGCTTTTCGCAATCTTGCTTGAGTAATTTTTACTCGTCAACATATTCTAGGAAAATCATTTTGTCAAACCCACCTCGGGTTTCTTTCTTTTTGTTTTTACGTTTTTTAAGCTCCGAAAATTTAATCTTGTAATTAGTGGCAATTGATTCTAATAATTGTAAAATATCTGCCAATTCATCAAGCACTTCCTCCTCAGTTTTTGCTAGCAACAACTCCTTAGCTTCTTCCAACATTTTTTCCTTGAGGGCGACCCTAAACTGTTCAACGCTCAATAGGGAAACCTTAGGAAGAGCCTTATTACTTCTAATAATTTCTGGGATCTTATCTCTGACTAATTTATTATAGACTTTACGCTTCATTTTTTATTTTGCTTACCCTTCACTAATTTTTATTATAATCTAAATTCTGATTTTTTTAAATTTGCTGTTAATGGTTGTTGCTTAGGTTTAACAGGTTTGAGCTTGGCAATCACGACAAATACCATAAAGTTCAATGTAGTGTTTGGTGGGGTGCATATTAGCTTCCAGCGAAATTTTATGGATTATTTTTTCTAATTTAGGGCTATGAATTGAAATACTTTTGCCACATCGTTCACTGTGTGGCCAGATAAAGTTAAGATAGGGTTTTCTTTCTTCTCTGCTAAGCCATAATGGCAACAACTCTCTTCGGGTGCATTGTCATTATCAACCTTAACAACATCTTTATTTTTAAATAAAAAAGCTAAAATTAATCCCACCGTCAGGGAAATTGCGACACCGAGTCCTAATCTTAACCAGAAAATATCTTGATTGGTTTGAAAAAAAGCATAGTAAGTGGAAAGTAGTACGACTGGGTTAATGATTGGTGATGAAAGCATAAAGGTAACCGCGGTATGAATCGGCACTTTCTTTTTTAGTAACCTTTTAGCTACTGGAATAACTGCACAATCACAAGCGGGGATAAAAAAACCGATTACTACTCCAACTAAGGCCCCCAGAAAACTATTTTTGGGAATCAATTTAGCAATAGTTTCGTTAGAAACATACTTTTCAATTAGGGCAGAAATTACTGCTCCGAACAATAAAAAGGGTAGGGCTTCAAAAAAAATTGAAGTAAAGATTATAGAGATATTCTTCACCGTGTCCACTATTTTAATTATACACGAAAAAAATCCTCGGACAATAATATTGCATTATTCGCGTCTTATTGCAAATTGGTCTTAATTGGTTTATGGTTTACATTCTTGATCTAAAGACTTTGATCAAAATTAGATTCTTTATCTAAGACTTCTACTGCTCTTTTAATAGCAACAAATCCGTATGACCAGAGAAATGGAAGCCAAATAGGCATAAGCCCTAAAAAAGAGTTCCTGACAAATGTCTCCACTCCTGTACTTATAAAAATGCATTCAAAAATGAACATAATGACAAAACCAAACAGAAGAACAATAATATCGTTTTTTTTTGAATTTGATTAGTTTCAATGATACAACAATAATTAAAAGATAAATTATCGTGAGCAGGTAATCATTTTGCACCAAAGGGACTAGTCCGACCATTATTAGAATCGGAACTGAATTTAAAAATATTTTTAATGGTTTCTGCATACCTATCTTTTTCATCTCTTAATAAGAGTATATCATTTTTAGTTTAAAATCCAAAATCACCATTTGCTACTGCGAAAAAAATAATTGAGTTTAATACTGTGCTGTAATTATACACTTCGTGCGCCAGACTGAAAGCTTGGGAGGAGGCAGACAATTCCGACAAATTTAGTTATAGTGCACCCAGAGGGACTCGAACCCCCAACGACGGTTCCGAAGACCGTTGTGATATCCATTTCACCATGGGTGCAGTTGGTATACGATATCACTATTTGAGATATTTTTCAAGATTGAGGTTAAACTTGTTTTTATTTATATTTTTTGTTATTTTTACTGCAACTATGAAAAACATAAAAATTGCTTTAATTTTTGTTTTTCCTTTTCTTGGTTTGTCCAATTTATTAGCGGCGGATTGCGGTGTTAATTTTGATTTTAACACGGCTAGCAGTGAAGAATTACAGCAGATTACAGGCATCGGCCCAGCTTATGCTCAAAATATTATTGATTACCGCCCAATTAATTCTATTGATGATTTGATAAATGTGAAAGGAATTGGTGAAAAAACTTTGGAAAAAATTAAAGCTTGGTGCGACGAAGATCATGCAAATAATAATTCAACTAGCACAGATGATTCCACCACCACTGTATCTATTTCGTCTGGTGGTGGGTCACAAGTCGGTTATTCTTCATTAGCTAAAACTCTAACTTTTGCGTCGATCCAAGACGTCTCAGCCAACCTTAAACGTGAACGGATAGCGGTGGTCAATACCCCAATCTCTTTTACAGCTGATGTTAAAAACTCTGGTAATTATCGTTGGTCGTTTGGTGATGGACACAGCGCTACTGGTCGTAGCACTACTCATACTTATCAATTTACGGGGGATTATGTAGTAGTTTTAAACAGTGTGATTAATGACCACCCTTCAGTTGATACAATTAAAGTTCAGGTGATAGAACCACAAATTGAATTAGATCGGGGAGAGGATTATTTAGCCATTAAAAACTTATCTAACTTCGAACTTAATATTGGCACTTGGAAGCTCACTGACAGCAAAGATCGAATTATTATTCCTCAAGATACAATTATTTTACCCAACAATGCTATTAGATTAGCTACTGATCGCTTGGATGCTGAACTGGGTTGGCGACTTGTTTACCCTAATAATGTTTTAATTCAAGAGTTTCTAGTTTCAACCGAAGAGACGACAGAAGATTATTTATTATTACAGTCGCTGGGACAAGAAATAATCAACTTAAAGATTAAACTTGCTCAAGAGAAAATCAAGCGAAATGATTTGGTTGGGGTGGTCAATGCTCAAACTGAAACTGTGTTAGCAGGGGATGAAGTAAATAATTTTGAAATGGTCAGGCTATCTGTTGCTACAGCTACTGTCAGTGAACCAGTTGAACTTGTTGCCACACAAGAAAAAACCTTAATCCAAAAATTTTGGAATTTTGTCTGGCGTTTTTAATTTATGACTACACATCTTTCTCACAATTTAATCGAGACTCAAACTATTGCTAATAAATTATTAGACTTTTTACAATCTGTCAAAAACCCAGGAGCTACTCTTTTATTACTAGATGGTGATTTAGGTTCAGGTAAAACTGCTTTAGTTAAGGCTTTAGCTAAAAGTTTAGGAGTGGAGGAAAATGTTGCATCGCCCACTTTTGTAATTGCCAAACGTTATCCGTTAACAAATCAAGCCTGGAAAAATTTAATTCATATTGACGCTTATCGTCTGCAGGGTGGTCCAGATTTAGCAGTTTTGCGTTTCGTTGAACTCTTACAGGAAAATAATTTAATTTGTCTTGAATGGCCAGAACAAGTTAAAGATGCTCTACCGCCAGTAGCCACAAAAGTGTTGTGCAAAATTTTAGATCAAGATATTCATTCCTACCTCTGGTAGATATTTGAAATATAAAAATAAAATATTCTACATAAAAGTTTGCTATTTTAATTTTTGTGTTATGATATATTTAGTTATGGCTACTAAAAATTTAACCTCTATTAGTTCTAAAAATATTAAAAAAAATCTTATGACTGAAAATACAAGTTATCAATCAGCAATAATTTGGTCAGCTTTTATCTTAGGTATTAGCTTGGTTGTTTGTATCCTTTTAGGGATTAGTGCTGTTTATCATATCCGTGGTCTAGATGATACCATTGCTACCACTGGTTCCGCTAAAGTAGCTGTGCGTTCCGATGCAGTGCGTTGGGTTTTAAGTTTCCAAGAAAATACTAAAAAATCTGAATTACAAGATGGTTACAGTAAATTAGCTATTGATTTAGCCGTGATCAAAAATTTGTTAATAAGTAACAAGTTGGCTGTTAATAAAATAGAAGTTTCTTCAATTGCTATGAATGAGGTGTGGAAAAATTATGATGTCGATCCTCAAGATAAAGAATATAATTTATCACAAACAATCACCATTACCCACAGTGATGTAGATTTAATCACCAACTTATCTAAACAGGTAGATAGTTTAATTGCAGAAGGTATTATTATCACTCAGAATTATCTGTCTTACACTTATTCTGACTTAGCTTCACAACGAGTTAGTCTATTGTCTGCGGCGGTCGCTGACGCTCGAGCTCGGGCAGAGCAATTAGCTTTAGATAGTGGTAAGACAGTCGGTAAAATTAAATCAGCTTCAGCTGGAGTGGTTCAAGTGCTATCAACTGGCTCTACCGATATTTCAGACTACGGTTCATATGATACTTCTTCGATTGAAAAGGAAATCATGGTGACCGCTAAAGTCTCTTTCTTTTTAAAATAGGTTAAAATTAGTTTAGTATAGATTCAGCCCCTGTGATTGTGCAGGGGTTGAATTTTGTTTATAAATATAAGAATCTATTTTTCAATATAGAAATTTGCTGCATTTTAGTTATAATTACCCGAGGTCTGTGTTCTTTGAATGGTTCAGGGAATACTCAAACGATTTTAACTCAAGGGGGTAGTGATGAAAGTAACAGAAGTCTCTCGGGAAGAGATTAAATTAAGACAGCTATTTTTTTACCAAGTGCGGACTTTGATAAACAGGCTGACTTTAAAGCCTATGGGGGAAGTAGCCTTTCTGCGGGCACTGAAAAAGACAGTTATGTCACAGGTGCTGTTCCAACCCTGTCACAACTATCCTTTTGCTCCAACTTTGCAAACAGTATTGAGGAGTGGGGTGGCAGGTGAATTTTCTCGTTCAAGTATTAGAATACTTGATGCTTTGGCTCAGAGTCTGGGTGGCTGTTTCTGCCCGACCGCCAGCTTAGCTGGAATAGACGGGGTAGATAAGAAAACTCCCACTCGGTTACCATATTTCATTACGGGGATTAGGTTTAATTTATTAAACGATTCTTCCGTAGCGGAGATCAGGGAATTCATCGCTCAGTCTCAAAATGAGAGATTACTTAGTTTCAACGAGACCTTGGGTTTGTTGTTTTTTTGTCCCCAGCTCCTTACAGAAGGTTACACGGTTGTAGCTGGTGGGAGTGAACTGAAAAATAATAATTTTTGCCCATGTCTGAGCTGGCAGCCGCCCAATCTGGTTTTGGGTCGGATTAGGCAAGGCGATAAAATCAATATGGCCTATTTTCCTTCGTTGGAAGGGAGGATTGAGTTATCGTTTTACAACGCGATTCGCACTGTGGTGCAACGACGCCCATGGCGCAAGCTACCAGAGAATTACTTTGGTAAACCTGAATAAATTAAACGCAACCTTTAATTCTTAGAGGTTGCGTCTTTTTATCCTAAAATATATCATATATGATATATTTTAGGATAAAAAGTAGAAAAAAAATGAAAAATTTTATATAATCGGACCATGAACACTTTTAAAAGCACTTTGAAATGGCTTTTGTGGATAGCTATTTTTTTGGTACCACTGATGCCTTATATCGTTAGTAATCAAATGTTTTTTCCTTATGTCGTACCTAAAGGTATTTATTTTCGGGTGATGGTAGAAATATGCTTAGGTTTATGGTTAGCTTTGGCATTGATAGACAGAAAGTATTATCCCAAAAAACCAGCTATCGCTTTTGCCTTTGCAGTTTTCGTATTGCTTATTAGTTTAGCGGATGCTTTAGGGGTTGATCCTATCAAATCTATTCGTGGTAACTATGAAAGATTTGAGGGACTAGTTTTGATTGTGCATTGGTTTGCTTATTTCTGGGTCTTAATATCTGCTTGTTCAGTGCGGCAATGGCAGTATTTAATCACCTGGTCATCAGTAGTGGCTACTTTTTTAGTCGGTTTTTCGGCTCTGAAGACTGCGGGCGGTAATATTTCTGGTTCACTCGGCAACTCTTCCTATCTTGGAGTTTATGCTATGCTTCACCTTTTTATTGCTATCTATTTCGTGGCTCATTTTTGGTTAAAGAAAAAAAAGAATGAGTTAGACTATCTGGCTTGGGGTTGGTGGATTTTGATGATTCCGTGGTTTTTATATTTGATCTATCGTTCATCCACTTTAGGATCAATGCTGGGAGTGGTCGGCGGGTTAGCGATTACCATTTTGTTAATAGCTATCTTGGAACGTAAGCATAAAATATTAAGGATCACCGCATTGTGTCTAGTGATTTTTGGGTTAGTGGCTGGTATTGTGGCTATGATTTATGTTAATCGTAATTATGATACTTTAAAACAAAGAGGGGGGATAGTAACCGAAATTTCCACCCCTATTTTTGTCGCCTCAGAATTATTTAGAGGATCTACTAAGGCTGCTTATGATTTCTTATATGGACACGGTAGGGCTCGGACTATAATCTGGACCACGATTGCTCCTCAGGGGGTAATAGAACGACCTTGGCTCGGTTGGGGACAAGAAAATTTCTCTCAAGTTTTTGCTAAATATTATAACCCGGCAATCTATGACCAAGAACAGTGGTTTGATCGGACGCACAACGTATTTTTTGACTGGTTAATCGCTGGTGGTATTTTTGGTTTATTAAGCTATTTAGGCATTTTCGCTGTAGCTATTTATTTGCTGTGGCGTGAAAAACATCGTTTTGAGCGATGGGAGGCAGCAATTTTTACAGGCTTAATTGTGGCCTATTTCATCCATAATATTTTTGTGTTTGATAACTTATCTAGTTATATGCTGATTGCTCTAGTTTTAGCTGGAATTCAAATTAAGGTTTTAAATGCTAATGAATTAGCACCACAGAACAAAGCAGAGCAAGCTAACTCTCAATTAGCCCTACCTCTCTCTATTATTGTTTTGATAATTTTTAGCGTATTGGTGGTTAAATTTAATTGGCAGATTTACCAAGGCAACAATAATATTTTAAGAGCTATTACTATCACTCGAGTAACAGTTCCCGAACAGCAACATGAATATTTTACTAAGAATGGTGTTTGGGGGTTGATTTCCATTGAAGCGATGAATTTTTTTAAGCAAGCAATTGGTTATGAATGTTTGGAAGAAAATGTAAACTGGCGAAGTGTTAGCAGTGGCAAGCAAATGGTAGTTTGCACCAAGTTTGATGATGGTCAAGAAGTCTCACCGTATATTGCTGCTACTGAGGAGGCACGTGAACAATTAATGCAAAATGTTTCAGTTTTCCTCCAACCCTATTATCCTATAGAAATTAGACAGCAATGGTTTGAGTTTGCCTTAGCTGAATTTCAGAAACAAATTATGATTGAGCCAAACGATGCTAGAAACTATATTATTTTTACTAATTTAGCCGCTAGTTTACAACAGTGGGATATGGCAATTGATGCTATGTCTAAATCTTTGGTGATTTTCCCTAATAAACCAACCTCAATGTTATCTTTATCTAAGTTATATATTGCTCGTTGGCAAAGTAAAAAAGATTCTAATGATATTGTTCAGGCTAAAGCTTGGGTGGAAAAAATTATTGAATTAGTGCCTGATTGGCAGGAGGCCCAAGAATTAAAAGTTTATTTGTCTGAAATTTAATAACGTAGCTTGTCAATATGATTTAAATTAAACTCGCAGTTTTTGGTGCGGGTGGCTGTTTTAACGGTTTTATCAGAAAAAACTTGACTTCAAGATATGGTTTGATATAATTAACTAAGATTTTATCATTTAATCTTATATTTTTATGAATTTTGAATCACAACACGGGACGGTTCGGGGATATAGCAAGGTTGAAACCAAAGAACGAAAAAAGTTCCCTTGGGGTCCCACTGCTATGGCGGTTTTAGCTGCGGCGATGGCCTATGGTGCAGTTCAGCTTAAAACTTTAAATGCTAAAGACAATGATTTAGCAAAAGAAAACCAAAATCTACAGGCTCAAACCCAAGCATTCACTACTGCAATGAGGAATTATGATGGATGGAAAGCTGAACAAGATGAAAAGACCGATATTTTAATTGATACTAGTAGGACCATAATTGATAGTCATGAATCACTTAAAAGCACTGTGGCTGATCAACAGGAACAGATTTATGAAGTTAAAGATGTTAACGAACGACAAGACCAAGACCTTGATGCTTTAACTGATAGGGTGGCGGAGATAGAGGTTCAAGTGGGGGAAGTTGAATTAACTTTAGCTGATTTAGTGGATACGGTTGATGGCGGTTTAGCACTTAATCAAGAAGCCTTGGCCAATTTAGCTACTCAATATGACAACAATTTTGTTAAATTAGCGGATGACTTAAATCAGGCTTTAAATTCCATGCAAAATGGTAGAATTTTAACCGGGGTAGTAGAAGTTGGAGCGGGAGTAGTCAATTTCACTGCTGATGATATTGCTGGAGCTTTAGGTGTAGCAACTAATACGGTAGAAAAAACAGCTAATACTGCGGTAGGAGTGGTGGGCGATGCAGCTGACAGCGTGGTAAACGTAGCTGATAAAGGTGTGGGAGTAGTAGGGACCACCACGGGTAAGGTTCTAAAACTACCTTGGACTTTAGTTAAAGGTGTTTATAATGGTCTAACTAAATAAAAAAATATGAACAAAGAAAATACTAACCTAACTATTCAAGACGCTATTGGTGAACTAATTTCTCAAAGTGAATTGTCTGCTGATCAAAAAACTAAATTAGTTAATTTTTTCGCCACGGCTCCGGAGAAGATTACTTTAGTTTTGTGGGACGATTTTCGTCAAACTCCAGACCACTTGTTGGATTTTGCTGATTTATTAGCAGATTTAGATAACGAAGAGAAACCGATTAGTGAAGATAAATTTAAGGAGTTATTTAAGAAAAATATTGGAGTAGAATTATAGTTAAAAAAATAATATTATGCCCAACCAAAACCCTAATCCATCACCACTTTCCACTTTTGCCCCACAAAACTTGGCGGAAAGAGATAGAATTAAAGATAATGCGAGCCGAAAATATTATCAAACTGGTAATAAGATTTTAGAAGCCGACTCAGTGTTGGGAAGGATAGCTAATGAAATGGTAGAATTATGGAGACAAGAACAGGTGCAAGAGGCGGAGTTTGGTAATGCTACAGCTGAAAATTTTGCTGAAAAACAAAGAGCTGTTTTGGATACTAAATTGGCTCGCTTGACCAAATTAGATATTAATTTAGGTTTATCTGAAGAATATTTTGTTAAATATAATAACCATTTGAAAGACGAGATGGATTCTATGGAGTCTTTTTCCCAGGTCAGGGAACAGCTTTTTGCGTGGGATGAGCAGAAAGATAATGATGATACTATTACCGATATTAGAGGAGTCTATCAAACCTTGTTAAATGATTTGTATAGGGAAGGCTTTAGCCCAGAAGAGGTGGACCGACATCCACAGGTTAGGGTGATGAAGGATTTGGTTGATGGTTTAAATTTTAAACCTAATTTATGGCAAAAGATGAGAGGGGTCAAGCCAGGTAGTTTTGACTCTGTAGCTACTGATCTTGTAGCAAAATATAATACAGTTTATGCTGAACATGAGGCACAATATATTAAAAACCGTGATTATGCAGAAATGTGGCAACGTCATAAAGAAAAATTAGCTAATGATCGAGCTGATTTAATGCGGGAGATTCAAGCCATCAAAGCGACCAAGCCCCCTGAACCCAAACCAGAACCAGAACCCAAAGACCCGGATAAGGATTTATTGGAGCGGATTAAAAACTTAGAGGAAGAATTAAAGAGAGTCAAACAAGAGAACGAAGAACTCAAACGGGAGAACGAACGATTGAAGCAGGAAAATGAGGCTCTGAAAAAGGAAATCGTGGAACTGAAGAAAGGTGATGAAAATAAACCCGAGGATAAGGAAAAAAAAGATAATGACGATATTGAAAAACTAAAACGCACAATCGAGGAGTTGCAACGAGTGATCGAGGAACAGAGACGACGTGACCAAAATATTGGTGCTGGTATCAACAATGTTATTCAGGTTATTCAAGGTGTCGGTGCCAATATTGGCGGTATGCCGGTGATACCTGTATCTGTGCCGCCTTCGCCATATTATCCATATGCCCCTTGGTATCCAGGTTACCCCGCTCCTCCTCAGCCACCAGTGCAACCATTTCCAGGTTATAATTCAGTAGATAATACAATTAATCTCCAAGATACCTTGAAGACAGTAATAGAAACTCTTAACAAGATTACTAATGTAGTTGAGGTTAATGTAACCGGTGGTTCTGGGTCAGATGGGGCCAAGAAGCAAGAGGGCGATAAGACTGTAATTATCGATGACTCTGAAACCAAAGTGGGGGGCATTGGTGGTAATATCCAGATTGGTAATAGATTTGCTGATAAAATGACAGCATACAGGGGCTTGGAAAGCAACTTAGATCAGGATATTCTTAAACAGCTCAAAGAAGTTGATGAAGATTATGGCACCGAGTGGTACTCCGTTAAAGAGCGAAGTTTTAAAGAAATTATTGAATCTATAGTAAAAAAGAAAAATAAAGGCTTTAATGCGACTCAACAAAAAATTATTGGCTCTTTTGCTGACAAGCTAAATCTACTCAAATTAGATAATGGGAACACACGACTATTGTCTGACTATATTGTTTTTATTAAAAATAATTTATTCAAACATATTGGCTCTACTAAAACTGATAAAAAATACTTTAATGATATCTTGAATAAGATCACTACGGAATTATTAAAAACTAATTTCTATCGTCGCAGAAAAATCAATAACAACCAAACTCCTCCAGTAGATAGTTCTCCGGTAGCACCTGTCGCTCAACCAACTACTAAAGTTGAGCCAGCCCCATCATCTCCTAAAAAATCACCAGACCTTAAACCTAAGCCAGAGCCTAAAGAGTCTTTTAGTGAACACATCAATGAATTTATTACCAAGTATGATGGTTTTCTCAAAATCTCAGTAGATATGTTTTTGGAAAATCTCAAAGCCAATAGATTTAATCGTCCTGATAAATTTGATGAATATTTAGCTAACGCCAGAAAGTTTGGACAGGAATTATTGGATCGATTAAAGGTGATAGAAGCAAAGTTTCCTCAAGAAAAAGATAAAGTTAAAACTAAAAGTCAGGAAATTAAGCAATACTTAGTTGAGATAGAACAAGAGGCTCAAAAATATCTAAGTTCAAATGAAAGAGAAAACGCGGAGTTAACTAATGATGAAGTAGATGAAGACTTCGCTGAAAAATTCGATAAACAATTTGGTGCAGAGAAAGAGGGTGATAAGTCTAAAATCAAAATTGGCGATTGGGTAGTTTGGGATGGGCAAACAGAGCCCAAGCAAGTAAGGCGACTCAGCAGAGATGGTAGTAAAATATATCTCAAGGGTGAGAGTGGATATGTTGAATTATCACAAAAACCTCATAAAGTAGAAGCAGCCTAAATAATTTAATCATAAATAATTAAAAACATGTCAGACCAAAAACCAAATCAATTCACCCCAGAGATTGAGCAAAAAATAGCTGATGCTTTAGCCCAAATTCAAGAAAAAAAATCAGCCTTAGATATCTTGAATGGCAAAATCGCTGAATCGACTAAGGAGTTAGATCGAATTAGTCAAGATCTGCAAAAAACCGAATCGGATTTAAAGCAAACCATCAATCATTTCCAACAAAGATTGATTCAGGAAAATTAAAACTAAAGGCCAGATTTTATTTGATAAAATCTGGCCTTTACCATTGAACAATAATAAAAAAAATGTTATAGTAGCATAATGAATATTATTCAGTTACTAAGTAAATTAGTTACTGCGGCAAGCACGGCCCTAGATTTACCGCCAGCATCAGTCAAAACTGCTGTTAAAATCGAACAGATTGAAAACATCGCTTTAGGAGACTATACTACTAATATTGCTCTTATTTTAGCTAAACAGTCTAAGCAAAAACCAATCGATCTGGCTAAAACTATTGTAGCTAAAACAGTTGAACTTTTGGCTCAGCCGGACTGGACTGAGGCACGTGGTTTAATTCAAAAAGTAGAAGTGGCTGGAGCTGGTTTTATCAATTTTACTTTAGCTCCATCTTTTTTTCAAGCTAAACTAGCAGATGTCTTAGGTGAGGAAAACTTGGGAGTTAATACTTTGTTTCAAGACCAACAAGTGATTATTGAATATACCAACACTAACGTTCTTAAGCCCTTACATATTGGTCACTTGATGGGAAATATTTTAGGTGAGAGTTTGTGTCGGATTTTTGAAAAAAGTAGTGCTAAAGTAATACGCTGCACTTATGAAGGTGATGTTGGTTTACACATTGCTAAAACTTTGTGGGGGATAGAACATTGTGCGGAAATTGGAGAAAAAATGCCTGCTGTCACCGATGAAATTAGTCAAAAAATGTCTTTCGTCGGTAAATGCTATACCTACGGCTCAAATCAGTATGAGGATAGCCCAGAAAGTGCCGAAGCTATCAAGATTATTAACCAACAGGTTTATGGGCATAATTTGGGCCATTTAGAGTCCATTTATCAAACCGCACGAGAATGGTCTCTGCAACACTTTGAGGAAATTTATCAAATTTTAGGTACGCGCTTTGATCACTATTTTTTTGAAAGTGAAGTGGCTAAGCAAGCGGTGCAGATTGTGACAGAAAATGTGGGTGAGGGTAAGGTTTTTGAACGGAGTGATGGAGCGATTATCTTTAATGGTGAAAATCAAATTGGTTTAGATGGCAAGAAATTACACACTCGAGTCTTTTTAAATTCTCAAGGCTTACCCACCTATGAAGCCAAAGACATTGCTCACGCTATTCAAAAATATTTAGAATTTCCTGCCAATAAATCTATTATCATCACCGCCAATGAGCAAGATGAATATTTTCGAGTGGTCTTAAAAGTTTTACAAGCCATCGCGCCCAATATCTCAGCTACTACCGAACATCTATCACACGGCCTATTGCGTCTAACTGAAGGCAAGATGTCGTCTCGCAAGGGTAATGTGATTACTGGTGAAGATTTAATCATGGAAACCAAACAGCAGATTTTAGTCTTGATGCAGGAACGAGATTTTACCGAATTGGAGCGAGCAAAAATTGCCGAGCAGGTGGCTGTGGGAGCTATTAAGTTTACTGTGTTGGTTCAAAAACCAGGTAGCAACATTGTCTTTGATCGAGAGAAAGCTATTTCCTTTGAAGGTGATTCTGGTCCCTATCTGCAATATACCTGTGTTCGAGCAAGAAGTGTTTTGAAAAAAGCCGAAGAGCTTAGCTGGTTAAAAAATGGTTATGATTTTCAAACCAGAGATGAAATTTATCCTGTAGTCAAAAAATTAGCTGTTTTTGAAACAGTGATTGAGCGATGTGCGGAAGAGAAGACTGCTCATTATTTAGTCCGCTACTTGCTAGAATTATCAGCTGAATTTAATAGTTTCTATGCTCAATATAAAATTATTGACGAAACCAAACAAGAGGATAGTAAATATCATCTAGCTATTTGTTCCGCTATCACTAAAACTTTAGAAAACGGTTTAAAACTATTAGGTATTAAAATTCCAGAAAAAATGTAGGTCTGTTTTACTAAGCAAACTACCTTACTTCCACAATACGTAAGCGTAGTTGTTCGTTGCGTCCGAAATATGATTTTTCTAAAGAGGCTAAGAGGGTGATAGTTTCTCCAGCTTTAAGTTCTTTTTGAAAACTGTCTTTGTCCGCGAAGAAAGCGATAGCTTCAATTTTTTGTCCAAACTGTTGGTGAAAGATAACTTTTAAATGATTTTTTTCCTTACCGAAAATTTCTACTACTTGGGGGGTGACATTAGTGAATTCAAAAATTGGTTGTGGATTTTCTTGACCAAAAGGGGATAAGGGAAAAATTTCTTGCCAGAGTTGATTGTTGACCTCATCTAATTTTAAGCTGGTATCGCTGACTGATTTGGTTATCACAATATTTTCTTCTTTGCTCTGCTTAGACACCGCTTCTATGATTAAATCTTCCAAGTCAAAAATTTTATCTGGTGCGACTGAAAAACCACCCGACTGATGGTGTCCGCCACAATCTAAAAAATAATCATCAGTAATTTGACGCATGATTTCCACAATACTGATTTTGTCATTAGACCGACATGAGCCTTTGATATTTTCCGCCCCATCTTGGCCCCATAAAAAAACTGGTACATCATATTCTGTTACCAAATTATTAGCTACTAATCCTAGTAGAGCTGGTTGCCAATGTCGATTACCTAAAACGATCACCTGATCGCGTTTAATTTTTTCCTCACGACCCTGCAGTTCTTTTTTGATGGCTTTAGCAATTTGAGCCACAGTCGTTTTACGTTGCCGATTTAATTTCTCTAATTCGTTAGCTAGGGCTTTGGCCTCCAGCTCGTCGTTAGTGGCTAAAAGGCGGTAGGCTAATTCGGTTTGTCCCATCCGAGAGGCGGCGTTAATTCGGGGGGTGATAGTAAAAGCGATATCGGTTTCAGATAAATGTTTTAAATCTATTTTGGCTAAATTCAACAAACTCTGCAATCCTACTCGGCGAGTTTTTTGTAAGACGATTAAACCATATTTTAATAAAACTCTATTTTCGTTTAAGAGTGGCACCATGTCAGAGTAGGTGGAAATGGCTACTAAATCTAACCACCATTTTTCGCTACCTTTAGGTAAGCCAAAGTTTTCCGTGGCTAAAATGGCTGATAATAATTTGAAGGTGACAGCACAACCGCAGAGCATTTTGTCGGGATAATTGTCATCCAGTTGTTTGTTATCAATGATAGCTACTGCTTTGGGTAAAATTTTATCGGGTAAATGGTGGTCGGTGATGATTACTTCCATTTTTAATTGATCTGCCAATTCCACTTCACTAACGTTGGTGATGCCGCAATCAACAGTAATTAAAAGTTGCCCACCTTGTTCAGCAATTTTTCGCACGGCTTTTTCGTTTAAACCAAAACCTTCTTTGTGTCGGTCGGGAATATAGATAGAAAAATTTTCAAACTTAATTTGCCGAAAAAAATCTGTCCACATCACGGCACCGGGGATACCATCCGCATCATAATCGGCAAAAATAACTATTTTCTCTTTTTGGTCAATCGCTCGCAAAATTCGCTGCACCGCTATCTTCATATCCTTCATTAAAAAGGGGTCTAATAGGTCTCTTGACCAATCTGGTGATAAAAATTTCTCCCAGTCGCTTTCAGGAATTTGTCTATTTTGTAAGAGCTTCTGCTGTAATTGAGTGATGACCATCAGTTAATTTTAGCATAAAATAATTAAAATTAGGAAATAATAAAAATATATCACATGTGATATATTTTTATCCTTATTTTACTAGTTTTAGGCTATTTATAGTCTATTTTTAATCTTTTTCGTTAAAAATATATCATATATGATATATTTTGTATCAGATTGATTAAACTATTTTTGGCTAAAATATTCTAACACCGCTTTAACCCCAGCTAAATTCTGTTCATATTCCATATCGCCATGAGTTTTGAGCTCTACCGTTAAACCAGGAATGCCAATAGTTGAAAGCCAACTTTCCACATCACCAGTGATATCATAATCAGCAAACACATCTTTGACTCTATAACCAGCCGCCGCTGCATAAAGTCTGGCTAGTTCCATCATTGATTCTGGGGTAGCTTCATCTGCGCATTTGGCTCCGTAGACATTACCACTGGCGGAATGCCAGAAGAGAACCGCCTTAGGTTGTTCCGCTAAAATTAAATCGCGAATTGCAATAGCTTCTGGTTCAGAAAAAGCCGCAGTACCAGCTGAAACTTTTTTACTTTGCCAAGTGCTTTCGGCTTGCCAGCGACAATCAAAGTTGCGATTTAAGTCGACTTGGTTGGCGTTGAAGCGAGCAGTTTTCCAAAACTCTATAGTTGAGGTTGGTGTATCTAATTCAGTATAGATACCATCTTTGCCAATAATTTTAAAAGTAGCGTCAGGGTTGAGGTTGGGAACAATGATGATTTTTTGATTAGCTGGGACTGCGATATTTTTCTTCTCCAAATCATCAATAATTTTGTAAGCTAAAAAAGTAGTTTCCCACTCATAGCCACCGTGAATACCGCCCACAAAGATAATGGTATTAGTGCCGTTACCAAAAGTCCAAGACGAAATATCGCGCCCTTCCACTGATTTACCAATAACTTTGGATGGTGGTACGATTACAGGTGGGGTGGGGGTAGCAATAATTTCTGGAGTGCTGGTAGCTGGTTCAGGTATAGTTTCGTCTTGAGGATAATAATTAAAAATAAAGATGCCAAAAATAACAATAATCACCGCTAAAACTATAGCGATGATTATTTGTTTGAGAACTGTTTTCTCAACAGCCATTTTATTCTAGATAGTCAATTACCGCCTGTAATCCAGCTAGATCTTTACTGCCATTGATGGTAGTTTTGGAAGGTAGCATAATATCAATTGCGGGAATATTTTCAGTAGCTAACCAAGCGCCAATTTCACCAGTGTTTTTTGATGAAACATAAGTATCATTGGAAGAATAGCCAGCTGCAGCTGCGTAAGTTGAAGTTAAAGATTTGGTTTGAGTAGCAAATTTACCTTGACAAGAATCAGCATAAACTGCTCCACCAGCTTGTTCGGCAAAATAATTTACTACTGCTACTACTTCGTGGTTAGTGATATAGTCTCGTAAAGCTTTAGCTTCTGGTTCGGAAAAAGATGCAGTTCCGCCAGAAACTTTTCCGCCAGTCCATTCAGCGTCAGCTTTCCAATCACAACCAAAGTTTCGGTTTAGGTCTACTTTGTTTGCGTTAGTTCGAGCTGAACCTGTAGCATCTGGGTTAAGATTAGGGATAAATACTATTTTGTAATCAGAGTCGTTGTAGCTTGGGGCTGTTTTAGCATCCGCAAAACTATTAGCTAAGTATTCCACTAATTTAATTGTAGAAGGTGAGAAGTCTCCGTGAATTCCTCCAATGACTAAGATTTCTTTTTCACCAGATCCAAAGGTGATAGATTGAATTTCTTTACCGTTGACAGATTTTCCAATTGTAGAGTTCTGTGCTTGATTTTTATCTGTAGTGGAGTTGTCATCCACATCTTCAATGTTTGCTGGGCTGTTAGGGGTTGAAGTGGCTGGGATAGTGCTGGTTGCAATTAGCTCAGTGTTAGTAGCGTTGTCGCCTGGTTCAACTGTTGGAGCTTCACTTTTGTTGAAAATGATAAAATAAAGTCCAATTAGAACTACTAAGATAATAACTAAATATATAATTGTTTTTTTCATAATACTTTAAATCATAGCACAAAATGCAAAAAAGTTAATACTAAAATATCTATTTATTTTTTAGCTCATAATATGTTATGATATTTTTTATATATTAAAAAGCCATGAAATTACAACGTTTTTTTGTAGCAGATAATTTAGTCGTTATTTTTAATAATAAAATTGATGAACATTTTTTTCTTTCTCAAGATGATAGTTTGATTCATCAATTAAAAAATGTTTTTCGTAAACAAGTGGGTGATCAGATTATTTTGTTAGATAATTCTGGTTGGCAGTTTTTGGCAGTCATTACAGAATTAGACAAAGATCATCTTAAGTGCCAGTTGATTAACTCTGAGCTAGTAAAAAATTTACCAAAATCAAAGTTAATTTTATTGATGTCCTTGATTAAAAAAGATAATTTTGAATTAGTAGTGCAAAAAGCTACTGAATTGGGGGTCTCTGAAATTATTCCAGTCATTTCTGAACGTAGTGAAAAAAAGGGGATAAACTTGGAGCGGGTGGAAAAGATTATCCGTGAGGCAAGTGAACAATCGGAGCGTGGAGTAGTGCCACAAATTAAGGCCCCGATGGAGCTTCGTCAAGCCGTGAGTTATATTCAAGGACAAAATATACCAGCGGTAGTTTTTCATACCGGTCAGACTCGGATTGAGTGGTCAAAATTTGACCACCTCGATGCCTTGGCAATTTTTATTGGCCCCGAGGGGGGTTATGGCGATTTAGATTTACAAGTTTTTATTCAAAACCAAATTCCAGTTTATACTTTAGGTAATCAGATTTTAAGGGCAGAGACAGCCGCCATGGCAGTCTTGGCCAAACTCTTACTCTAACTACCAAAATATACTTGCATCTATTAACCTAATTACTGCCACTTTTCAACAAAAAAAAACTTTTATAGGCAAATATATTATATAATAATTCAATGTCTGTTAGGCGTCCTAGCAATAATATTTTGTTTTTAGCTGCAGCTTGTGTTTTGGTGGTGATAATGTTGGCGGTAGTGGAATGGCAACAGAGAATGTCTGCTAGACAAATAGCTGAATTGAGCATAGAAACACAACCCCAAGATTTATCTTATCTGAACGAGGTGGTATATCCCGATGACTATTTTTCCGCTGAAGAGCAGGCTTCTTGGGAAGCCTATAGAATAGGGGAAACCTTTTATAATCCAGACAATATTACTGAATCTTTAGCTAAAGATATTACTACTCTCGCAGCTAGCCAAGGTGAAAATGAGTTAGACGAAGAAGCCACTTTGGAGATGGCCCAAGCTATCTTAGATTCCTATTCTGCCAAAGATTCATTTGAATTGCAGTATAATCTGTCTGATTTGAAAGAAGTTGCGACAGGACCCAACACTGTGCGTAATTATGCTAACAATTTGGTGTCATTAGAAGACATATTTGCTAACGATATTGCTGGGAAAATCAACGCTGTTTATTATGGCGAAGTTAATATTTCAGTTTTAATTGAGAGATATCATCAGTTAGCTCAAGACTTAACGACCATTGCAGTTCCAGATGTTTTATTGCAGACCCACTTGGACCGTGTCAACATTTTTGATTTAATGGCTAATACATACAGTGAAATTTTTAAAGCTAATGCTGCTGATCCAGCTAAGGTAGTATTATTAACCAATCGTCTCTCTACTTTAGAGGAAGCAATTACCGCTAATCATACTGCCATCATTGATTACATTGCTTCCCAAAAAATAATTTTTTATGCCAACGAACCAGCTTATCAAGTTTTTAATTTAACCTCTTAACTATGAAAAAATATTTTTTATCTTTCGTCGCTTGTCTACTTTCGCTTTCTTTCATCCTTAGCCCAGTCAGCACTATTTTTGCTCAGACAACAATGTCGGCTGATGTGGCTAACCAAGAAGTTCGGCAGACAATTAATATTCTGCAGCAAGGTGGTGCCACAGAAGAAGAGCTGGCAATGTTTAAAACTAATGTCGCTTATGAAAATAGTATAGACCTAGCTGCTTCTACTGGTCAATGTGTTTCCGCGGTGATTAGTTATGTTTTATCCTCAATGGTTAAACAGGCGATGGGTTGGGTTTTCTCTCAGATTACCACCATGATTAGTGGCACGGTTAGCAAAGCTGCTGATGTTGCGCGAGTAGCTTTTGTACCCGTAAATCCTCTGGGCATGAATACTCCAATCCAGTTGGGGCAAAGTGATCAAGTAGCGCAAAAATGGCAAGAAGATTTGTTTAAAGCTTTCTTGAATTGTATTTTATCTGAGTTGGTGCGGGCCATAGCTCAAGCTACCGTTAACTGGATCAATAATGGTTTCAAAAATCCTGATGGTAGTAGTGGGCCAGCCTTTTTGTCTAACCCTGAAAAATTCTTTAAGCAAATTGCTAATATTGAGTTAGGTAACGCTCTGGATGCGATGCAGTTATGTGAGCCGTTTAGAATTCAAATCCAGCTGGGGTTGATTGCTTCTTATCGTAATCTATATAACCCAGTTCAACCGATGTGTACTCTGGATTCTATTAAAGATAGATTTGAAAACTTTGGTAAGGACGATTATTGGGGGGATTTTGCTCAGTTGGGGTTAGGTTATAACAGAAATACCTTTTTAGGTGCCTATTTCTCAGCTGGGTCTTTAGCTCAAGGTCAGATAAGCACTAAAGTTGGAACAGAAAATTGGAAACTGTCGACTAACAGTGGCTTTTTGGGTTGGACCGAGTGTGTGGGATCAGATGGAAAATCTGTTGCATATTCTAACACCAAAACAGTCTCGGCTGCTGGTCAAACTGCTGTAGATAATTCAGCTGGTGTGGTGCGTGATGAGGATGGTAACATTATTGACAGTAGCCACTCTAGGTATTATGAATTACAGGAAGCCCAAAGAAGTACGCAATATCAAGCAAGTACTGGGGCTGAGGTTGGAACTCAGTCTGTCAAGGTTCCAGACTATTGTCCCGATGGCACACAAGAAAAAATTCGCACTCCTGGCACTATGATTAGAGACCAATTGTCTGGAGTAGCTACCGGTTATCTAGATCAAACAATAGCTACTGTGGGCGAATCTGTTGACCAGATTATTGGCGCTTTGATTAATCAATTAACCAAGATGGCTGTCGGTAAACTTTACGAAATGTTTGAGTAAAATTTATTAAACACAATTATCTTTCAAGCTAAAAATGTTACACCGCTTCCTACAATTCATCACTAAACACAAAATAGCTTGTTTGGCTGTGTTAATTATTTTTACTTTCATCTTCACTCAGCAGGTGATAGCTCAAGCTACTAACGAATTGACAGCAGCAAAAGTAGGTGAAAGCTATTGTGGATTAGGGTGGGGTAAGGATGCAGGAGATAATGTGTTTTTATGCGCTATCAACTGGGTATTGATGTTAATTGTCGGTTTTTTTGTCTGGATTTTGTCAATAGTTAATAATATCTTTGAATGGTTTATTAAATTTACCGTGATTGAATTTGGCAACACTTACAAAGATTATGTTAAAGATTCAATTGAATCAGCCTGGGCAGTATTGCGTGATTTGATTAACATTACTTTTATCTTCGGTTTATTGTATCAAGCTATTAAAATTATTATTGGCTTAGACGGTGGTAGTTGGAAAAAAACAGTGGGCATCATTTTAGTTAGCGCGTTGTTAATTAATTTTAGTCTATTTTTTACTAAGGTGATGATTGACCTTTCCAATGGTTTTGCGGTAGCGGTTTATACTACTGTATTCTCCACCAAAGATGGTAGTGGTGCTAATATTGGCACCACTATTTCCAAGGCGATGAATTTACATAGCCTGGTTGGTAGTCCAGACAGTAGTTTACAGACCACCGTATCAGGATCTAGTTCGACAAAAGGTGTCACACCAGGGAACGCAATCGTTATTAACCTATGTCTAGTATTTTTTATTATTGTCTTAATCTTTACCATGATTACCATCGCTGGATATATGCTGCAAAGGTTTGTGATATTTCTGCAACTGATGATTCTTTCCCCGATTGGGATCGCGGGATATGCTTTACCGCAACTGAGATCGAAACAATCTGATTGGTGGAAGGATATGCAGGGCCAATTAGTCTTTGCTCCACTAATGTTCTTAGCATTATATATAGCTATTTTGGTTTTAAGCGGTGGAACAAAAGGTGACGGCGGTTTAGCTAAAATGGTTGCTAGTAGTGCTAAATTTGAGTTTTTTAATATCGTGATCTTTTTCGCCCTATCAATCGCAATTTTGATCTTGTTAGTTAAATACGCCAAAGAAATGGCTGATAAAGTTTCTTTTTCTCAATCTTTCTCAATCGGAAAAACGGTCGGCGACTGGTCTGATAAGATGAGAGGTAGGGCAATACATGCTACTACTAAAGGCTTTGCTACTGCAACTGGAATAAGCGTTGCTCAAAGACATCTGATTAACCGCCCTATGAATGCAATGGCCAATTCTAAATGGGCAAATAAAATGGCTTCCAGTAAAAGTTCTCTACTTAGGGGTTTGGGTCAAACTGCTGTTAAGGCTGGTAAGGCTGGTGATAAAATTGTGCTAGACCCTAGCAATTTTGTTGGCAAGTCGGTAGGTTCCGACCTCTCCCAAAGAAAGGGCTATTCTGAAACTTTAGCTGATCAAGAAAAAGCAATTAAGGAATCTGGAGAAGCTTATAAAAAGGCAGTGGAAACATCTAGTGCTAAAAAAGATGAAAAAGCCCTAGCTGATATTGCTAAAGCACTTGGGCTAAAACAAATTTCAGCAGAAGATGCTGCTAGATTGAAAGATGGTCGAGCTCAGACTGATGCACACACTATTGAGTCTATTGAAAGACTAACTGCTGTAGAAAAAGCTTCATTATTAGCTGCCATAGATGCTCAGGCTCAAATTGAGAAAGATATAGAAACGGCACTTGCAAATGATCCGACCGTTTCTTCTGCTAGAAATGATGAAGATATAGCTGAATCAAAACTTAAGGCTTGGCGAGAAGATAAAGCTAATCAGGTCGAACCAAAAGATATGACAGCTGATCAGAGAAAAGAACTACGGTCATTAGAAGAGGATGCTAAAGCTGCCCATAAGAAAACCAGAAAAGAGGAAGATGATGCTATAAAGGGTGTTGGTAGGGCTAAACTTGGACTGGGTGCGGGTAGAGGTGATGCCGAAACAGAAAGAAACACAGCTGGTGCGAATCTTAAAGCAGAACAGTCGAGAATATTTGGTTCTCTTGATAAAAATGTGGTAGCTAAAATTACCAGGGTGATGGAGACGGAATACAAAAAACAAACCGATTTAGGAGTACCAGTTACAACTGTTCATATGTCAAATGCTTTAGATGGGGCTGTAAAAGATATTTTAAGAGATGATGTTAATGGGGTCGTTGAAACTCTAAAAAATAATCTGTCAGCTCTATATACTGGTGGTGGTGCCGCAGTTAATGCTGCTTTACAGACAACTATAGACGGTTTACAAACCAGCAATAAAGTTTTGACAAAAGGGATTAAGTCGTTTGTGATGAAGGGAGGCAGGGCTATTGATGTAGTCAGTAAGGATGCAGATGCAGAAAGAAAGGAAGCTAAAGCAAGAATAGCAGAGACCTCCCGTGCTCGACATGGTGCTTTGTTTACTCCGTTTGGCTTGCATATTACCAGAAGTGGCAGACAGGCTGCTAATAGAAAGTTCGAAGAATTTAACAATAGGTAAAATTTATTAATTTAATTTATAAAAAAATGAACCAAGAACAACAACAAATAATTGATGACCAAATCATTATGCTGGCTGAATCTGTTCAAGAGCAGCTAAAAAAATTACAAGTGGAGCAGGTAATCCAATCTGGATATCAGGCGTGGAATCTAACTCCAGAGCAAAAAGAGGGATTAATTTTTGAGACATATTCCTTACTGATTGGTATCAGAGAATCGGAGAAATTTGCGGCGGCCTTGGTTCTAAATTATGATTTTAATAATGAAATTCTAGGTAAGGTTTCTGTGGTCTTGGAGCAAAAAATAATCAATCCATTTTTTGACTGGTTGGATCAATATTTAAAAGAGAACCCAGACGGTCTTTTCGCTAAAGAAATAATTAATAAAAATAGTATTCCAGAAGTATCAGCCGATGGACTAAAAGTTGGTGACTCAGGACAAAATCAAATTCATAATGACTTAGCTCCAACTACCACCAACAAAGACGAGACAAAAGAAGCTACAAAAGAGTTACAGAGTCCTATAGTTGAACCACAAATTGGGACCGAAGCTAAAGTAGCGATTGCTACACCCAACAATGTAGAAATCCAGCCTCAAAATAATCCAGAGATTTCACCTAAGATGAATCTAGAGATAGCACCCAAAATTAATCCTATCATTGCTCCAAGTCCCAAACCAGAAATTACTTCACCGGTAGTAGAAACTCAACTTGCCAACCCGGCTAAGTCAGTTACGGCTACCTTTAAACCACCCATTGCAAAACCTGTAACCGAAAGCAGCAATAGCTTTAACTCTCCTCAATCGGTCAGGGCTAACATCCCAAATTTTACTGATTTGCCTAAAAAAGATTTAGTGGAACATAAATTAACTTTTCAGACTAATGTGCCACCGGCTGCGGTAGACCTAATGGCTAATAACAAGCAAAACAATTCAGCCCAGACTACCGTCCCAAACAAAAATCTTTTTACTAAGTCGGCTAATTCGCAGTACAAAACTCCCACTCCTCAACCTGATTTGTCAAAATATACTGGTGGAAATGACCCTTACCGCGAGCCAATAGAATAGAAACTTGCAAAAAATAGTAAAATATGTTATAATATAAGGATAGGGGCCAAAATTTGCTATGCAAATTTTGGCCCCTATTTTGTCTTATTAAACCTAGTAGTTTTTACATATCATCGGCGAAAATATCAACCACCCGTTCTAATTCAGTCAGCGATGTCATACCGGCCAAAACTCTAGTCATGCCATATTCTTTCATAGTCATAATCCCTTGTGATCGTGCCGCTCGTAAAATATCTCGCTCACTTACTTCCTCACGTAATACTTTCTCAATTGCTTCATCGGACCGAATTCCCTCATAAAGACCAACTCGTCCCTTGTAACCAGTCCCATTACAGGTGACACAACCGCCTTCATGGGCTTGGTAAATTTTTCCAATCGCGACTTTATCATTCGGATCAACAATTCCATCAATAATTTTCTGCACAATTTCTTGATAGTCAGTTGGAATTTCAATTTCTTCTTTGCAGTCGGGACAGAGTTTACGAATCAGACGTTGGGCTAAAGATAGAGTTAGAGCCGAGGTAATAAGTTTTCTGTTGACCCCCAAATCTACCAGACGGGGAAAGGTTCCAGCGGCGTTGTTGGTGTGCAAGGTAGACAATACCAAGTGACCAGTTTCCGCTGCTTGAATGGCCGTTTCCGCAGTTTCGGCATCTCGAATTTCTCCTACCATCACCACATCTGGGTCTTGTCGCAAAGCTGCTCGCAGACCTGAGGCAAAATTGTATCCGTGTTCGTGATCAATTTGAGTTTGCACAATGTCTTCCAGATGATATTCAATTGGATCTTCAATGGTTAGGACTTTGTTTTCTTTGGTGGCAATTTTGGCCAAGAGGGAATAAAGGGTGGTAGTCTTACCTGAACCAGTTGGTCCAGTGGTTAAAATCATGCCGTTGGGTTTGCGAGCCTCACGCATAATGATATTAAGTAGTTTAGGTGGAATACCTAACTCTTCAATGGAATGATGAATCGAGGCTGGGTTTAAAATACGCATTACGATACTCTCGGCATAAGTGGAAGGTAAAACCGACACACGAATTTCAATATTAACTCCATTAATTTTGACTTGAAATCTTCCATCCTGAGCAATGGTTTTAATATTTAATTTCATCCCTGACAGCAATTTAATTCGGGAAAGGAAAAGGTGATATATTTCATTTGGTAAAATTGCCAATTCGTGTAAAACTCCGTCTAAACGAAAGCGAATTTTAATATAATTTTCTTCTGGTTCAACGTGAATATCCGACGCCCCCACCTTGACACCACCAGCCATAATTATTTCTACGATACGAGAGATAACAAAAGTGTTTTTGGTGGCCAATATTTCATTTATTTTCTGGGTAATATCATTAACTGTTTTAATATCATTTAAGGTGCGATTGAGTTCTTCTTCAGAAATATCTAAAGTCCCAGCCTTAGTTTGAATCGCCAATTGAAGATCGGCATAACGGCTAAGGGCTTTTTCCAGACTATGTTGAGAGACCATATAGATGCTGGGCTCATATCCATGATCAATTAAAAACTTCAATGATTCAGCGGTTGCATCTTTGTTGGGTGAGAGTATTGCTACTTTGAGTTTACGGTTAATCGCATCAAAGACTGCTATACTATTGGCTCGTGCTTCTTTTTCAGGGATCAATCGCAAAGCATCTAAGTTAATAGGTATTTCCATCAAATTGATATAGTTTAGTCCGTAGCGAGTCGCTAAAATTTCTGCCAGCTCTTCTTCTTCCGCTAACTTAATGTGTTCTATCTTTTGATTTTGGAGTGCCTCGTCAAATTGGATTGTCATATACGTGAATTATAACACGGAGCTAAGTTTTTAGCTAAAATTTTACTTAGTCAAATTTTAGTCTAATCAAAAAATAGTTGCCACATAATTTTATTAAAAATAATTTTCTTGTGTTATAATTTAATCCAAATGAGATCGGGTTTCGAACAGTTTCTAATTGAATGGAATATCTTAACTGTTGCCGAATTAGTTTTGTGGCAGGCCGATTTGGATTACTTAAAAATAGAAGATAAGCTGTTGGCAGAGGGTAGATTAGATAAAAATGAATTACAAAAATTAAAATCAATTTATCTTGGTTTGCCGTTTGTGGATTTAGTCAAAACCAGAATTGAACCTAAAGTTTTTTCTTTAATTCCAGAAAGTATTGTGCGACGTCACAATGTTGTCATCTTTGCTCAACAAGATAATACTTTAAAGATCGCCTTGTTAGATTTGGCGGATTTGGCGGTCGTAGAGTTTTTGAGGGAAGGACATAAAATCCAAATATTCCTTACCACCGAAGACTCGCTCCGACATGTCTTGCGTCATTATCAAGAATCACTTAGGCAAAATTTTAATAATCTGACTCAGCAAAATTTTTTGTCGCCAGTTATAATTAAACAAAACTCTCAAGCACTGTCCTTGCAACATCAAGCAGAATCTCCTTTAGCTAAAGAGTTGTTGACTGAAATTTTGTCTCAAGCCGAAAGAGACGCTGCCAATGAAATTTTGTTCTTTTTGCAAGATGGGGATTTATTAGTTAAATTCAAGATTCGTGGTAAACTTTATGACTCGTTATCTCTAACAGCCCCTAAGTCGCTTGGCGTGGTTGCCCGCCTCAAAATGTTGGCTGACTGGAAGGTGGATGAAAGTGATAATCAGTCTGGCTTGATAGAGATTAGTTTATCTGGCAAGAAACAATTATGGACAATTCATGCGTTAAAATTGTTTAACGGTGAGAAGCTATCTCTTCATCTTAAATATGATCAACAGCATTCTGATTTGTCGGAATTAGGTCTGGATGGAATTAATCTAGAACTGGTGCAAAAAACCTTATTACAAGGTAGTGGTTTAATTGTATTAGCCGGCAGTGATCAACCGATGCTAAAAAAGCTTTTTTATGCTGTTTTATCAGCTAGCAATCACTATCATTTAGCCGTGGCTAGTATTGAACAAAAAATTCAGCAAATTTTGCCCTTTACCTCTCAGACTTTATTATCTGACAAACTGTCACTTAAAAATGCGGTGCGAGCCGTCTTGCGCCAAGATGACGATATCTTGGCGGTCGAAAATATCAATCAGGAGGTATTAGATTTATTATCAATTCACAGCCAGCACAACAAACTAGTAATCGTCTCAATTAATGCCAAGACGCAAAACGAGGTAATTAAAAAATTACAAGCTTGGAATGTCTTAGCTGCTATTTCATTATTGATTTTTCAACAGTCTCTACCTAAACTATCAGCGGCTAAAAAATATCGTTTGAATTCTAAACAGGTTAAACAATTAGAAAAACAAATTAACTCTGCCAAACTTTTGCAAATCTTGCGGCATCACAAAATTATTAGTGATAAACAAACTTGGTCTGAGATAGATTTTTATAGTGGGGGAGATGGCAAGCTTAAGGTCGGACTCTACAATGTCTTACCATCAATTTTGTGGCAGGGTAAAAATGCTGATGATTTTAATCATAAAATAGAACAGTTTTTACTTAATAAAACCTTAACCATGGTGGAGGACGGAGTCCTAAAAGCGGTGTTGGGGCAGGTATCCTTAGAGCAGGTCTTGCACTTGTCCTAATTTTGATTTTAGGTTATTATCGGAACAGTTTTTAGCTCTTTGGAAAGGAGGAAAAATGAAACTGGTTGTGTTTTTGCTGCTATTGCCAATAGCACTGGTCTTGATCGCGGTAGTGTTGGAGCTGTATTTTCAGTCGCACTACCTGAGATTTGCTGTTTTGTTGGCAATCATGTCTTGCGTCTTTGTGGCGTGGCTGGACGATGACTTTCATGGTTTTTTAGCCAAGACTCTGTTGTGGTTAAGTTATCCAGTCTTTTGGCTGGTGAATCACTTTCAAGAGCAGGGAGTTACTTGGCAAAGTATTAAAGGATTTGAAAGCATTTGGTTAGCTCAAAAAGCCTTGATTGACCAAGACAGCTTTGCAGTTTTAGCCAGAATTTTGCTACTGTTGCATTCAGCAACTGCACTATTGCTCACTGGGCTTTACTGCTCTTGGGCTAATAAGTGCATAATTTTTCTGGTCAGTAAGCTGGCCCCACCTTAAAACTTATCGTGGGTTGGTCCGAACGATAAGTCTCCGCTAACACGAGTGTGTTAGCGGAGTTTTTTATATATTTAAACAAAAGAATTCTAATTCGTTCATCAGGTCAACTTGCCCCAAATGAGCCTCGTGATATTTTTGGGTTAGGTTGATGATGGCTTGTGTTATTTTTTCTTCCGACCAATGGGTTGATAAAGCCTTAGCTTTATTAAAAGAGAAGGGGGCGATGCCGGCTTCACTGGCGTTATGGTAAGTTTTAGCTAACAACAATGTTTTAAGTTGCCATAATAAGATTCCACAAATACTTTCGGCATTAATTTTTTTTTGTTTGGCTTGCATTAAAGATAACCACAGATTTTTTTTATCTTGTTGGGCTAAAAGGTCGGCTAAAACAAAGGTGTTGAATTCAGCTTTTTTTTCGCTCAGCACCTCTACGATTTCTATCTTGGCTGACTTAATTTTCTTTGAATCCGCAGCTAAAATTTTGTTTTCCGCTAAAATTAAGAGATTGTCGGCTGAATTGATTTGCTCTAAATTATCTAGGATATATTTTTTATTTTCTGCAATATCAAAAATCTGTATTCCCAGTATTAGTTGGGTTTCTCCAAAAAAAGATTGAGTAAAAAAGACCTGTTCAAATTCTCCGATGAAATTTTCTTTTTCTAGAGTTATTATCTGTTGTTTGTCGGAGTTTTGTCTAATTTTATTTCTAGCTTGTTCACGCGTTAGAACTGCGTCATTGCCATGAAAAATAATTAACATAAAGTAATTATAACAATTTTTTAGATTTTTGTCCGTTTCATAATCTCTAAAATCACGTCTAAATTATCGTCGGGGGAAATGGAGTTTCTATGAACTGTGCCGCAGGTTTGACATTTAAATACGATCAACATTTTTTGTCCTTTTTGTTCAATCTTTGTAGGTTCCATTAAACCACCGCAAGTGTTTAAACGGTCGCCGGGATTAACGTCAACATGTTGAGAATATAAACACCGCGAACAATGATTAGTGTATCCATTGCCAATATTTTTATAAGCACAGCGCAAACAAATAAAATCTTCTTTACGTTTTTGAAATTTTTTAGGCATATTTATTATGTTAGAATAACATAAATAAAACCAAAAATAAACTTGCCAAAAAATAATTTCGGTGTATAATCCAACTGTTGTTCTTTAACTTCTAAACCAAAGTGAGGTAATCATGTATGATTGTGACTGTGAAAAAACAATCAATCGCTGCGAGCTGACGCATATTTGTCAGCACGGGCTGAAAATGAGATTTTTGAGGATGATGAATAGTAAAAAAAGGAGATTGGGAAATTTGGAAATTATGTGTGTGGTTTTGAGCACATCACTGTCTTATCATTTGGTGATGGATTCATATTTTGAAGCGGTAAAGGAGGTGGCTATGACTGCCTAAAATTTTTGGGAGGAATTTTCTTTTTAGAAAGTCCCTCCTTTCTTTTTTATCACTTTAACAAATACCGTATTTTTATAGTTTTTTTCTCTTAAAAAACATTTGACAAAAAAAGTGTTCTGTGTATAATGGACATCACCGTTCAAAAAGTTAAAGTTTTGAATGAGAACTTTGACAATAGAATATGTGCATACATAATTTACGTCTATTTTTGAAATAGAAATAATTCAACTTTAATCATACAGCAATAGTGATTATAGTCCGAGCAGCAAACTTTCACTGAACAACATAATTTTCAATTTATATAATTGAATCCTTTATTTTGTTCTATTCCGATTGGAATGGAAACATTCTCAATTTATATTGAGAGTTTGATCCTAGCTCAGGATGAACGTTGGCGGATTGGATAAGGCATGCAAGTCGAGTGCATTTAGTTGCACGGCAGACGAGGTAGGAACACGTGGGTACACACCTTTAAGTCAGGAATAATCAGTCGAAAGATTGGCTAATACTTGATAGTCCCTTCGGGGTAAAGATTTATCGCTTAAAGAGTGGCCTGCGGGCTATCAGCTTGTTGGTAAGGTAACGGCTTACCAAGGCAATGACGGCTAGGGGGCCTGAGAGGGTGACCCCCACCGATGGGACTGAGACACGGCCCATACACCTACGGGTGGCTGCAGTCGAGAATCTTCCACAATGGGCGAAAGCCTGATGGAGCGAATCCGCGTGATTGATGAAGAACTTCGGTTTGTAAAGATCTTTTGTGGGGTAGAAAGTCATTGATCGCCCCAAGAATAAGAGGTTGCTAAACTCGTGCCAGCAGCAGCGGTAATACGAGTGCCTCAAGCGTTATCCGGAATTATTGGGTGTAAAGGGTGTGTAGGCGGCGTTATTAGTCAGGTGTTAAATCTGTCGGCTCAACCGGCAAACCGCATCTGAAACGGTAATGCTCGAGGTTATGAGGGGTGAGTAGAACTCTAAGTGTAGGGGTGAAATCCGTTGATATTTAGGGGAATACCAAAAGCGAAGGCAGCTCACTGGCATAATTCTGACGCTGAAACACGAAAGCGTAGGTAGCGAATGGGATTAGATACCCCAGTAGTCTACGCCCTAAACGATGATGACTGGCTTTACGGAGTATCGACCCTCTGTGAGGCGAAGCTAACGCGTTAAGTCATCCACCTGGGTAGTACGGCCGCAAGGCTAAAACTCAAAGGAATAGACGGGGACTCGCACAAGCAGAGGATTATGTGGTTTAATTCGTAGGTAACCGAAGAACCTCACCAAGATTAGAAATTCAACTGAAGGCTTATAGAAATATTTGCCGTCGCAAGACAGTTGGACAGGTGATGCATGCCCGTCGTCAGCTCGTGGTTTGAACTGTTCCCTTCAGTGGGGTAACGAGCGCAACCCTCGTTGATTGTTATAAGTGTCAATCGAGACTGCCCAGCCCCTATTTTACGATGTAGTTCGTAAATTAGGTGGAAGCACCATTTTTATACA
>CAYWWA010000003.1:0-53273 GCA_964462115.1 uncultured Candidatus Saccharibacteria bacterium | reverse complement strand
GTGCTTAGGTATATTATGGCATGGATTGGGGGGAAGACAAAAAAACTCTGTGGAAGAGTTCTTTTGTTTTTCCCTAAAATCAAGCTGAGCAGAGGCGAACCTCCAAAAATAAATATAAATTATGTGAGTGCGTCCGCTCAGCTTGATTTTAGCGAACGCTTGTTAAGTATAGCAAAAAAAATAATTTTTTGCTAATTTTTTTCTGTCTACAAAATAGCTATGCACAACATAACTCAAAAAAATATGTTATTATTTTTTTATGGCGGAACAACCACAAAATAACTATTTCTTAATCTCTCTTGCTATTGTGATAGCAGGCATTATAATTTCAAGTGTTATCTATTGGCAAAACAACCTAACTACTCAAAAATGTGATGTGGAAGAAAAAAACTATTTAGCTGATTTTCCCTTACCTGATGAAAATGACCACATCAAAGGCAACCTGTCAGCCGAAGTAATCGTAATTGAATACTCTGATACCGAATGTCCTTACTGTAAAGTGGCCCATGAAGCCTTTAAAGAAATTACTACCTATTATAGCGCTGATAACTTAGCTTGGGTTTATCGTCACTCCCCTTTTGAGGAAATCCACACTCGTGCCAGAAAAGAAAGTGAGGCCGCTGAGTGTGCCGCCGAGCAAGGAAAAGAAAAATTCTGGCCTTTTATTGACGAAATTTTCACTCGCACCAACTCCAACGACACCCTAGCAGTTGAAGAACTAAGCAAAATTGCCACCGACCAAAATCTAAACATGACACAATGGAATAGTTGTATGAATAATCATAACTATTTAGCCAAAGTTGATGCTCAAGCTAAAGGCGGTTTATCAATTGGAGTCACAGGTACACCCTATTTCTTTATCATTCCTAAAACCCCCTTCAACCAACACGATATAGAAGCTCTTACTCGGTATGGGGTTAGCGTGACACCCGATGGCAGATATGCCACTATCGCTGGATCCAACGCTCAAGCTATGCAAACCACTATTAGTTTGGTGGTGCGCAAGGCAGCAATTAAATAATTTTTTAGGTCAATAATAAAACCACTTTCTTGGGAAAGTGGTTTTATTAAATTTTAACTTTATTTACTTCGCAAAATTTGATCAATCTTTTTGGCTAACTTAATAAAATCTTTTTCCACCATACCACGTGTGGTTTCAGCGGCCGAACCGAGTCTTAATCCAGACGGATCCATTGGTGAACGAGTCTCACCTGGAATGGTATTTTTATTAACAATAATACCCGCTTTTTCTAAGTTTTTTTCCGCCACTGCCCCAGAAATACCCTTTCCAGCCTGCCAAACGTCTAGCAACAAGAGATGGGAGTCGGTGCCACCAGAAATAACCTTCCACCCTAATTCTTTGAGCGTGGAAGCAAAAATAGAGGCATTCTTCTTTACCTGACGGGCATATTTTTTAAAAGAAGGTTGGGCTGCTTCTTTAAGAGCTACGGCAATAGCTGCGATCTGGTTTTGGTGCGGACCCCCCTGTAGACCAGGAAAAATAGCTTTATCAATCTTTTCGGCAAAAGAGATATTCTCACCTTTTTTGTTTTTTTGGAACTTATCTTTTCGCGCGAAGATTAAGGCCCCTCTTGGCCCACGTAAAGTTTTATGAGTAGTGGTTACTACCGTGTCGCAGTATTGAAACGGGGAAGGATATTCCTTACCAGCTACCAAACCAGCAAAATGGGACATGTCGCAATGTAAAATTGCTCCGCACGCGTCAGCGATGGCTCTAAATTTCTTAAAATCAACAATACGTGGATAAGCGGTAAAACCACAAACAATTAAATTTGGTTTTTCTTTAATCGCTTGTTTTTTGAGCGCCTCATAATCTAAGACCTCGGTTTGAGGATCAACTTCAAATAGAGCTGATTGCCAAAACTTACCACTAGCAGAAACTTTTTGACCATGGGTTAAGTGACCGCCGGATTGCAGACTCATGCCCATAATTTTTCCCCCCAACGGCACCAAAGCTAAATATACCGCTAAGTTGGCTGGTGACCCAGATAAAGCCTGCACATTTACTCCCCATTTTTTCTCATCTAAATCAAAAAGTTTTAGTGCTCGAGTTTGGCAAAGTCGCTCTACTTGGTCAATAATTTCGTTGCCACCATAATATCTTTTTCCGGGGTAACCTTCAGAATATTTATTAGTCAGTTCTGAACCGAGTGCCTTTAAAACATCTGAAGAAACAAAATTTTCCGAAGCAATTAAATTAATAAATTTTTTTTGGCGGACTTTCTCCGTTTGAATTAATTTAGCAATTTGTAGGTCTTTCATCATAGTAAAATTATAACACTAAACCCAAAAAACAAGAAGTTGCTAACCGTCCACTCGTAATTGACTTTTTTAATGAACTATGCTAATATCTCCCCTATTATGGCAAAGAAATGTGCAATTACCAAACGACACTCCATCATGGCTGGTGGTTATTCTAACCGCACTCGTGCAGAACAATACAACCCAACTGGCAAAACTCGTAAATATGTCAATCTTCAAACTAAAAAGATTTTTGTTCCAGAATTAAACAAAACTGTTAAAGTCACTCTTTCTACTAGAGCTTTGAAAACTATTCAAAAAAATGGTGCCTACGCTACCTTAAAAAAAGCTGAATTGATTTAAAAATCACAAAAGCTAAGCACAACTCAAAAAATTCTGTTAGAATGAAAGATAAAACTTTTCAGAAAACAGAATTTTTTTGTGGGTTAGCTTTTCTCAAAAAAATCCAATAAAAATAAAAACATTATGCAAAATAATCAAACTAAAAAAACTCCTCCCAACGTTAAACGGACTCTATATTATTACTGGCAAGAAATTAAACAATATAAGTTTATTTTCTGGCTTTTAATCCTATTACTGCCTCTTAGAATCTTAATTGGCAATATTTTACAGCCCTATATCTTTGCGGCAATAGTAGAAAAAATCGGCCAAATTACTCCCGAAACTCAAATTTGGGCTACTTTTGGCTATTGGATAATTTTCTTTATCTTATCTGAATTTATCTCGGGCTATATTTTATTACGTTTTCAGTTTTATCAAATTTGGAAATTAGAAAGTAATATCCAGAAAACTTTACGTGAAAAAACTTTCGAGCGACTAAATCAGCACTCCATGACTTTTCACAACGATCGCTTCGCTGGCTCCATGGTATCAGCGGTTACTAAATACGTCGGTGGGTTTGAACGCCTGTTTGATGAAACACTTTGGATGATACTTCCAACTATATTATTAATTGTTGGCACCATCTCTGTTTTATTTTGGATCGCACCAATTTTTGCTGCTCTTTTGTTGGGTTTAATTATCGTCTACACCCTAATCGCTTTTTATACTTTTCGCTCTACCCTGATCCCCAACGAAGAAGTAGCTGAAGCAGAAAATAAACTAGGTGGACAATTGGCTGATACTATTAGTAATATTCAAACTGTCAAAAGTTATGGACAAGAGCAACACGAGAGATACCGTTTTGCCAATCAAACTTCTTCCGTGCTGCAAACCATGCTATCTCTGCTAAAAATCATTGATCGCCGTAATGCCTGGTTCCGAATTATTGAAACCATCGCCATGGCTGCTTTTATCTTATTTTTAGTCTACGGCACCCAAAGATTTGGTCTTGGTGTTGCTGATGCTATTTTAATGTTCACTTATACCAGCTCTATCTTGATGTATACTTGGCAAATCCCTAACATCTTTCGTCAAGTTAATAAGGCCTTTGGTGAATCCGCCGAAATGGTTTCTATTTTAGATGAACAAATTTCAGTTACAGATAAGGAGGGGGCACAAGCAATAGCCATTAAACATGGACGGATTGATTTTGACAATATTTCTTTCAAACACGCTCAAGCTAAAGATAAAATCTTTCACAACTTCAAGCTCAGCATTAAACCAGGCGAACGGATTGGTTTAGTGGGAAAATCAGGTTCTGGTAAAACCACCCTAACTAAATTATTACTTCGGTTTGCCGATGTACAAGCCGGATCAATTAAAATTGATGAGCAAGACCTACGTGAGGTATCACAGAATTCCCTGCGACAAAATATTAGTTACGTACCCCAAGAAAGTGTGCTGTTTCACCGCTCTTTACGAGAAAATATCGCTTATGGAAAATTAGATGCCAGCGACGAAGAAATTATTTATGCCGCTCAAATGGCTAATATTTGGGACTTTATTCAAACCTTACCCGAAGGGTTAGATACCTTAACTGGTGAGCGTGGCGTGAAATTATCTGGTGGTCAACGTCAACGAATCGCTATCGCTAGAGCCATCTTAAAAAATGCTCCAATTTTAGTTTTAGATGAGGCCACCGCTTCGCTTGACAGTGAAAGCGAAAAATTGATTCAGGGCGCCATGCAAAACTTGATGAAAAATAAAACCTGTATTATTATTGCCCACCGCCTTTCCACCGTCGCTGAATTAGACCGAATCATCGTATTAAAAGACGGACAAATTGTAGAAGAAGGTAGCCATAAAGACCTTTTAGTGACCGACAATGGCGAATATCAACACTTGTGGAATATTCAAAGCGGTATCCATAACTAAATATATCATATATGATATATTTAGTTATTATTCGCAATTAAATTCAGCTTGTTTTAACCTACAAACTACTGTTCCCAACTCATCGGTTCGTAGGACTTTGACTTTGTTAACTTGTAAATTATCTAAAACTTCTGTTGCGGGATGTCCGTAGTTATTTTTCCCCACTGAAATAACCGCATATTCTGGTGCTACTTTTTGCACCCACTCAACTAAAGTTGAGGTTTTTGATCCATGATGTCCTACTTTTAAGATGTCGGCTTCTAAATTAAAATTATTTTGTATTAAATAATTTTCAATTTCGCTTGGCGCATCGCCAGTCAATAAGACCGAGGAAGAACCATAGTCTAGTCGCAAAATAATTGATTGAGTATTGGCGTCAAAATTCGGCATCAGTGAATTGGGTGATAAGACTGTTAAAATAAGATCTTGATCTAAAATAATTTGATTACCTTTGAGTAGATTAAAGTATAAAACAGTTTCGGTCCTAAGTTGTTTTATGATATTTTGATAAGCTGGATTGTCAGCTACTACCCCATTATCAAAATAGGCTTTCACTTGATATTGACTAAAAACATAAGGCAAACCGCCAATATGATCAGTGTCAGGATGGGAAGCTATCACTAGATCTATTTCTTTATCACCAAATTTTAATTCTTTAGCTAAATTTTGTAAAATACTTTTATCTGGTCCAGCGTCTACTAGCACTTGTCGCCCCGATGGTGTTTCAATCAAAATCGCATCACCTTGGCCAATATCTAAAAATTTTACTATAACTTCGTCGCTATTATTGTGACTAATTCTAAGAAGTAAAACTACCACCAACCACAACAAAAACAATAGTAAAACTATTCCAGCAATTTTTAACCAGGCATTCCACCCTTTTTTCACATTTTCATCATAAAACTTTTTTCAAGATAGGCCAAGTTTTACTGACAATTTTCAACATTAACAATAACCACACACCAACTCTGGGAAACATATCTATGGCCGAGCGACCGAGTTGGGTGTTTTTACTGAAAAAATTTAAGACAATTTTTTATCATCCAAAAAAATGGGATATAAATTTCATTAAAAAACTATTACATGATGGAGCGTGTCCCTAAAAGTTAGATTTTAATTTAAATAAGGTTAATAATGTAAATTAAAAAATTACAACACGAGTTAAAAATCAAAACAAGGGTCTTTTATTTTTGTTCTATGTTAAAATATTACTAATTAAAAATAATTTTTATAAATACCATGGCCTTCACTAAAAAAGCAAAAAAACCTGAAAAAACATTAGAAATTCGCGAAGAGGGAGAAAAAGCTTCGCTTAAAGATATTGAAAACACCCTTAAAGAAATCAAAGCTAAATTCGGCGAAGAAAGTATCATGAAACTAGGTGAAGCACCGAAAGTCGACATCAACGCTATCCCGACTGGGTCACTCGGTCTTGATGCTGCTCTTGGTATTGGCGGTATGCCTCGTGGACGAATTATTGAAATTTTTGGTCCAGAATCATCTGGTAAAACCACTTTAGCGCTTCATACTGTAGCCGAAGCACAAAAAATGGGTGGAATTTGTGCATTCATTGATGCCGAACACGCCATGGATCCAGCTTATGCTAAAAGAATTGGAGTAGACATTGATAACCTTCTAATTTCCCAACCTGACACCGGTGAACAAGCATTAGAAATAGTTGATAGTTTGGTGCGAAGCGGCAAAATGGATGTGATTGTCATAGACTCTGTCGCCGCTCTCACCCCTAAGGATGAAATCGAAGGCGATATGGGGCAACAGCATGTAGGCAAACAGGCTAGACTTATGGCTCAAGCATTGCGTAAATTAACCGCCATCGTAGCTAAATCTAAAACTGTAGTCATCTTTATCAATCAGATTCGGATGCAAATTGGTGTGATGTTTGGTAATCCTGAAACCACTCCAGGAGGTAAGGCTCTAAAATTTTATACCTCAGTTCGTATTGATATCCGCCGTATCGCTCAAATTAAAAAAGGTGAAGAGGTGATGGGAGGAAGAGTGCGAGTCAAGGTAGTAAAGAATAAAGTAGCTGCCCCTTTTAAGCAAGCCGAATTTGATTTAATGTATAATGAAGGAATTTCACCCGAAGGAGAAATGTTGGCTATGGGAGAAAAAATGGGGATTATTCAAAAATCAGGTGCTTCCTATAAATATCACGACGCTCCGTTGGGTCGTGGCTATGACGCTACTCGTCAATTCTTAAAACAAAATAAAGAAGTTTCTAACAAGATTTTAGCTGAAATTAAAAAACATTTAGCTATCGGCAAAGTTTTGGAGGGCGAAGCTGAAATTGACGCGGACGAAGGACATGATGATGAGTTGGGTGAATAAAATTAGATAGATAAAACATAAAACTAGCCACAAATTTTCTAAACAAAATTTGTGGCTAGTTTTATTTTTAAATCCTTTTAAGCTCTTTTGACCTGTACAAAATCTAATTCTACTGGGGTTTCTCGATTGAACATGGAAACCATAACTTTTACCTTACCTCGCTGTTCATCGATTTCCGCCACCTTTCCATCTAAATCTTTAAACGGTCCATCAGCCACTCGCACCAAATCGCCAATATCTAAATCAATCTGTTGTTTATTAGTATCAGCGGTCATACGAGAAAAAAGCTCGTCAATTTCCTTCTTTGACAAAGGCACAGGAATTGTTCCCGCTCCCACGAAACCGGTCACACGAGGAGTGTTACGTATAATATACCAAGAATCGTCAGTCACGATTGCATCAACCAAAACATAACCAGGGAAAATTTTCTCTTCTACCTCTACCCTTTTATTATTTTTGATTTTAATTTTTTTTTCTACTGGAACTATCACATCAAAAATTTTATCCTCCATATCATAGGTTTCGATTCGCTGTTTAAGATTTCTCTCCACCGCCTTTTCGTAACCAGCATAAGTATGAATTGCATACCAATGTCGTTCACTTGATTGTTGTTTCGCCATTTTTTTATCTTAAATTAAATTTAATTAAAGCTCAACTTTATTGTTCAACTGGAGTGATTTCTAATTGTACCGGATTACCTTCTGAGTCTACTGCTCCTACCGAACCAGACAAATCAATATTATCTAAAGGATTAGTGCTGACTGTATTATTGCTATCACTATCAATACTGATACCTGATTCTAATAAAGCATTCACACCCCGACCAAATAATATATCAGAAAAAGTTAAGAACAACGCTACCACTACAGAAACTACTACTACTAGTAGTGTGTAGTTAACGACCTGCTTTTTGCTTGGCCAATTAGTATGGGCCATTTCTTGCTTAGTGTCTTTAAGATATTGTATAAAGCTCATTATTTTTGTAAGTTATCTTATTATTAAATTTTATAAAAAAACCCTTGTTTTGGGGCTTGTCTACTTATCTTTTAAGTATAGCATAGATAAACAAAAAAAGCAAGTGGTAAAATTAGCCTATAGCTATAGATTATCACTACCCAAATCACCCAATTGATCAATAGCCGGCGCGTAAAAACAGCATTTTAGCTCTTTTCGATGCCGACGACTCTGTCGCCACCAATGATTCAAAACCGAGTCAGAAGTATAACAAATTTTTTCCGTTAATAATAACATCTGAGCAGCGGTTTTTTTATCAATTACATAACAGCCCAGGCAGGGTTCAATTTTAAATTTAAATTCCCTATAAGTATTCTTGTCTTGTAGAGATAAATACCAAGAATTAATTATCACTCTCAAAAACGGCATCGAAACTAAATTCAACAATCTCTTCATTCTATCGCCAATACTCTTTTTCTCTAAAAAAATTTTCCATTGGGATTTAAAATTATTAACCAAATATTTTAGCACATTACCATCTCTATCATATCTCCATAACTGATAATTAAACTGTAAATAGTTCCAATTATTACTATTGATATTTTGGTTACAAAGCTCATTCAAAACTGCTGGAAAATTTTCAGGCAAAATAACATCATCTTCTAAAATGAGTAGGTATTCAGTATTCTTGTATTTAGGATCTGTTAGAAATTTTTGATAACAATATCTATGAGACAAAGTACAACCCAACCCCCCAGGAGTCATCTTGTGTCCAGTCATTTTAACTGCACAAGATTCATCATATTCACAAATTTCTGGTAGAGTATTTATGTCCAGAGACGATGCAGATAATTCAGCTGGAGACTTCAACTTACCATCAGCATTATAACAAGCTAAATACTCGCGACCATCTACCCCCTCTAATCTATCAAAATCTAAGCTCAGTTTTTTTAATTGATTAGTCATAAACTCCAACCTATCGGTCCTTTTTGCTAAATTAATCAGTATAATCTTATATTTTTCAGTTTCCTGACTTTGCCCCATGGAGCCAATGATAGTATTTTTTATATAAAAAAGCAAAATAGACTATTTGGGTAAAACCAGATTTTTTGCTATAATCTGTCCATGCGTATTATATTTTTTGATATTGAAACTCGTAATATTTTTTCTGATGTTAAGGCTAAGGGGGGGAAAGGTTTACCGGAGGAACTAGATATCTCCGTGGTCTCTATTTATGATACTAAAACCAAAAAATACTCGTCTTTCGTCCAAGAAGAATTAGGACAATTATGGAAAATCTTAGAGGAGGTTGATTGTTTAGTGGGATACAACTCCAAACACTTCGATCTACCCTTATTAAATAAATATTATGCGGGAGATCTTGCTAGTATCAAACATGTAGATCTATTAGAAGAAATCCAGAATTCTATTGGACGCCGACTAAAATTGGATGATGTAGCTGAAGCCACCTTAGGACATAATAAAACTGCCCATGGTTTACAGGCAGTAGATTGGTGGAAAGAATATGCCCAAAATCCCAACAATCGCGAACCGTTAGATAATATTATCAAATACTGTGAAGCCGATGTTGCATTAACCAAAGAACTTTTTGATTATGGTTTAAGCAATAAAAAATTCTTGTATAAAGACTGGGGTAAGGTCAAAGAAATTCCCCTCAATACTAAAACTTGGAAAGAAAAAGAGGAGATAACT
Organism: uncultured Candidatus Saccharibacteria bacterium; assembly: GCA_964462115.1. GTDB lineage: Bacteria > Patescibacteriota > Minisyncoccia > Phycocordibacterales > CAIZIN01 > CAYWWA01. The sequence continues at coordinate 43,718 of CAYWWA010000003.1, read as the reverse complement.
CTTAATCGCACACTATTTTAATTTTACAAAATCCGCCTTCACGGCGGATTTTATTTTAATAAAGCTAACACTAAAGCCAACCATTTATCTGTTTTCAACTCTTCAGCTCTTACTCTTTTATCTAATTTGAGATTTTGCCAAACTTGCTCCATCTGGGTTTCAGGAAAACGATCCCGCAAATTAGACCAGAGGGTTTTTCGTTTGTGAGCGAAACCTACTTTAATTATTTCAAAAAAATCTTCAGTGCTAAGACCAAATGGTTGGAAGTTTTTCATGGAAATATTTTTAATTTGTAAAATTGCCGAATCAACTTTCGGTGGCGGATTAAAACTGCCAGCCTTAACTACGGAAACAATTTTAGGTTCGCCAAAAATTTTAACCGAGACCGACAAAAGACTCTCCTTACCATCACGTGCCAAAATTCTTTCCGCCACTTCCTTCTGTAATAATACCACCATCAACTTCGGCTGGAATTTATTTTCCAAAAATTTTCGCAAAATCTGTCCAGTAATATAGTAAGGAATATTAGCTACTAAACTATACTCTACACCAGCAAGCTCCAACTCTTCCAAACTAAGTTCTAAGATATCTTTGTGCCAAATTTTAAAACGACCAGCGGTAATTTCTGAAGTAAATTTTTCAGTTAAATATTCTATCAGCCGATCATCTTTTTCTACTGCAATAACCTTAATCTGATTTGAAGCTAACAATTGCTCAGTCAAAACCCCAGTTCCAGGCCCAATCTCCAAAACCAGATCACCACTTTTTAATTCACCAGCTTGCACGATTTTACTTATTGCCGCTTGGGAAGTTAGAAAATTTTGGCCTAAACTTTTTTTGGGAATGATTTTATGATTATTAAAACCATTCTCGATTGGGCCTACGCTATCATAATTCATGGCTAAACTATAGCATATTTTTCAACCCAAAGATTAAAAACAAAATAGCGAAGATTCTAAAATTCAGTAAACTGTTTGGGGCGATAGGATAAAGCTTCTAAAATATGTTCCTTCAAAATTTTTTCTTCCCCTGCTAAATCAGCGATAGTCCTAGCTAACTTCACCACCCGATGAAAAGCCCGAGCGGAAAATTGTAATTTTTCCGCCGAAACTTCTAAAATATTTTTTGCGTCAACACTCAGGTCTAACAAAGCAACCACTTGTTTAGCATTCATCTCGCTGTTAGTTTTGATTTTTAAATTATGATCTGCAAATCGTTTTAATTGTATCTCCCTGGCCCTCATGACTCGTTCTAAAATCTCATGAGTTGGCTCACCATTTTTTTCGCTACTTAATAATTTTTTATGTTCCACTTTAGCCACCTCCACCACCATATCAATCCGATCCATTACTGGTCCAGAAATTTTTCTTTGATATTTAGTAATTAAATTTGGCGGACAAACACATTCTTTGTCTGATGACTGGAAATTACCACACGGACATGGATTCATGGCTGCCACTAAAATAAAATTAGCTGGAAATCTTACCGAGCCCTTGGCGCGTGAGACCGAGACTACCCGTTCCTCTAGCGGCTGTCGTAAAGCATCAATTACTCTTCGTTCAAACTCTGGTAACTCATCTAAAAATAAAACTCCTCGGTGTGCTAAAGTTACTTCACCCGGTTTAGGGATAGTGCCACCGCCAATTAGCGAAACATAGCTTGAAGTATGGTGTGGCGAACGAAAAGGAGGCACGCTAATTAGACTTTCTGTCAGCACTCCGGCGGACGAGTGAATGGAAGTGACTTCTAATTTTTCTTCCAAGGAAAAAGGTGGCAGTAAAAAACGAAAGGCTTTAGCTAGCATCGTCTTACCAGTTCCAGGTGGGCCCCACATTAAAATATTGTGTCCTCCGGCTGCAGCAATTTCTAAGCCTCGCTTAGCTGTTTCATTTCCTACAATATCAGCAAAATCTAAATCAATTTCTAGATCATGGTTGAATCTATTTATTTTTTTAGGATCAACTTCCTCCTGCTTTAAAGTCCTGTCCAGCTGTTTCACAGCTGATATTTTAGAATTATTTTTAGTTGCAACTGATGTTTTTTGCCCAGCAGTGTCGTCGGTTTGTTTTGATTTTTGAGCGTTATTTATAAGGGTTTCACAGTTATAATCATCAACAGAGTCAGATAAAGCTAATGGTTTCACAGCTGTAACTTTTTTAATTTTTTTTGTTATAACTATTGCACCACTTTTATCGCGCAACTTTTTTTCATTTAAGTGTTGGGTAACTTCTAATAGATTTTTAACTGGATAAATATCAATACCTGTAACTAATTTTGCTTCCTCAATATTTTCTATCGGCACAAAAATTTCTTGGAAACCATTTTGTTGAGCAAAGAAAACAATTGGTAAAACTCCATCAACTTTCCTAACAGTTCCATCTAATGCCAACTCACCAATAAAAATTTTCTTTTCAGAATTGAATCTGATTTCATCACTGGCCAAGAGGTAGGCTAAAGCAATCGGCAAGTCGTAAAGCGAACCGTCCTTTTTTAAATCGGCCGGCGCCAACGCTACCACCACTTTTTGATTCTTACTTTTAGGCGATTTGAAACCAGAATTCTTGAGCGCTGAATTAACTCGGTCTTTGGCTTCATCAACTTCTTTACTCGCCAGACCTATCACAGCAAAAGCATACATACCTTGAGACAAATCAACTTCCACTGTCACCAAATGTGGTTGTAACATAATTGTCTGAGCACAAAAAACTTTAGCAAAAGTTTGGCTTTTTATTTTGTGATTACCCGACTCATTAGTTATGTGGTTTTCGTTTTTATGAATGACTATTTCGGGATCATTCTTCATGACTATAAAATATCATAAATTGTATTTTTTGTAGAGAGTGATTTCGTTAAAAAATAAATTAAAATAAATTTTTATTAAGATTAATTTTTATAAAAAATGCTATACTAAAATTATGCGTATAGACACCAATTTCAATCTTAAAAATTACTCCGCTCTTAAACTAGGACCAACAAAAATCACTGCTCTTTTTCTAGAAACCAAAGATGATATTTTATCCGCCCTAAGTTATTGTGCAGAGAATAACCGTCAACCACTTTTAGTTGGATATTCCACCAACACAATTTTTACTGAAGCAATTTCTGAAAAATATATTATCATTTTTTCCGAACTCAAAAACATAACTCAAGCGCAAAATATTTTTACTTTTGAGTCTGGCTTGTCTTGGGATAAAATTGTGCGCCACACCTTGGAACAAAAATTTTCAGGTTTAGAATCTCTCTCAGTTATCCCCAGCACCGTTGGTGCAGCTCCAGTTCAAAATATTGGAGCCTATGGTTCAGAGTTTGCTGACCACTGTCTTTCGGTGGAAGTTTTTGATCTGGAACAAAAAAATTTTTTTACTATCCAGAAAGATGAGTGTATTTTTTCCTATCGTAATTCCCTCTTCAAAAAAAATCCACAAAAATATTTTATTGTTTCTGTTACCATGGAATTATCAGATAATTTTTTTCCACCTATTCCCCCCTACAAAGATGTCCAAAAGTATTTTGCTGAAAAAAATGTTAACCAACCTTCAGCCGCTGAAATTCGTGAAGCTATAATTTCCATCCGTAACAATAAACTACCCGACACCCGTGAGATCCCTAACCTTGGATCCTATTTTCAAAATCCAATTTTGAGTCAAGACGAGGCTAAAAAAGTTTTTGCGCTTTTTCCAGAAATTCCTCATTCTAAAAATCCAACAACTGAGGAAGTAAAATTTTTTGCCGGTTGGCTCATTGAGCAAGCTGGACTAAAAGGAACATTTGACAACCAGCTGCATTTTGGCACCTATGAAAAAAATGCACTGGTTTTAGTCGGTGACGGCCACGGCACCGCACAAGAACTTTTAAAAATGGAAGAAAAAATCATCTCCGCAGTTCAACAAAAATTTGGTATCGCTCTCGTCCGTGAACCAAACTTAGTGCAATAAAAAAAGTGTTTGTGATAATTATCACATATATACTACCGCTACCAAGTTATTCAACCTTGATATTGAAATTGGTATGGCTTAGAAAATAAGCAATAAAATGATAGAAAAAAAAAGCATTATATGGTATATATACAATATACTTTGAGAAAATAGTGGAGGTATAGCTCAGTTGGTAGAGCGCGGAGCTTATACCTCCGTGGTCATAGGTTCGAGTCCTATTGCCTCCACTATTTTTTGAAAATTAAAAAACTCAAGTGAATTACTTGAGTTTTTTAATTAGCTCCTGTGGAGTTTTAATAATTTCTTTAAATAAAACATTACGACAAAGTTCAGTCGCATCTTCTGAAAGAGCATAAATAGTTTTAGCACAAGCCACAGCAAACCCAAGCTCAAGGGTACAACTATTACCCATATAACCATTTTCATTATACATATAGACCACATCAGCAGTACGAATTTTTTGAAATTGGTCGTATGTAAGTCCTAGAGCTACAAATTTTTGATAATCAGTAGATAAACCAGCCCACTCTCCCTCACTACTTCTATGTAAGTCAGGTTCAAAAACCACAGCACCAAGTTTTTTTAATTCTTTAGCAAACTTTCTGATGGCTGGTTTAAATCTTGTGCTACCGCATAAAACAACAGTTTTCATGACGATATTTTACCATAATTTAGATTTATAGTAAATTGATCATTTAACTGAAATATGGGATACTTTAATAAATTCCTAGAACCGGCTCGATTGATTTAAAATAATCCTTCAAATTTTGATAGCTTAATTTTACTAAAACATTTTTAAGTTCAACCCATTCTACCCTATCACTATCGTGTTCAACCTTAATTAAATTATCATTTTGAGCTTGGACTAAAAACATCTTCAACTCACAATTTTCACCAGCTGAACTTAAATAACACATCGCTGGTAATATTTGCAATATGGCCACATCTAGACCGGTTTCTTCTTTTACCTCTCTTTGCATAGCTTTTACTTCGTCTTCACCTAATTCAAGATGACCCTTAGGAAAAGACCAATCTTGCTGCTTACCACGAAAAAGTAAGGCGATTTTATCTTTAGCTCCATTCAAAATAACGGCTCCTGATTTTTAAATGATGTTTTGTGTCATTTTTTACACTTCCTCTCTTAATTCTGCAATCTTTGCTTGAATTTTTTGCATTGCACTATCTGCTTCTGAAGCCACCTGCTTAATATATAGGACAGATCTTGATGAATTTTTTTGCTTGGCCAAAATGCTATCTCTAAAATTATCAATCATAATAAAAGTTAATAATTGATAAGTGTTTTCAAATCTAACACCAGTGCTACGATTAATTTGAGCTTCCACGGTTGACAAAACACGGCCTATTATTGATTCTGCCCCATTTTCTCCATTAGAACTCAATATTTCTAAGATTGATCTTGCTTCACCTTCTTTTTCCCAATCAATAATATCATCTTTTAACCAACGAATTCCAGGATCTTGCGTAATAGTTTTTCCCGACTTATCTTTTACCGTATAAACATAAGGATAATATGTATTGTTCACCACAAGATCTATAAAATCATTTTGACACTTTTTCAACGTGCTTTTTTGCTCATCTGTAAGCGGTCCTTGTTGATCTAATACTTCTGTTGCCCAGTCGGACAGTTGCTTAAAAACAGCGACTTTTTGTAAAGAAGTGTTGAGCTCTGTGATTTGACGTTCAGTTTCTGATTGTTTTTCTTTGGAGTCTGGTGAGATTTCTTGTTCTGCTATTGTTTGATTCTGTGAATTTTTATCAGTCTCTGGCTTAATTTTGTTTGCTTTGTTGAATAAATTAAACATAGTTTTTAAATATTATATCTTAAATACTAATATTGTATCATAATATTAGTATTAACACACCGACTTGAAGTTATTTCAAAAGGTGGTAAGGTGTCCCTATTATGAAACATGAAATGAATTTACAGGCAAGATCTTTTGATTTCATCAAAAGCGGTAGTAAACGAATTGAACTAAGATTAAATGATGAAAAAAGACAAAGAATTCAGCTTGGGGATACGATTGAGTTTAATAAAACTGAGACTGAAAAATTTGAAGTTAAAGTGCTTGGACTTTTACGGTATGAAAGTTTTGAAAAACTATTTGCAGATTTTCCGATTGAAATTTTAGCTGATAAAAGTATGAACAAGGAAGAATTGTTAAGTGTTTTATCTGAATTTTATACTCCTGAAAAACAAAAAGAGTTTGGAGTATTGGGAATTAGAATTGAATTATTGTAAAAACAGCCTAGTGCTAATATAATTTTTAAATTTAGAAAAATATCACTTTTGTAGTATTGTAAAAAATTAAAATTGTCTCTATTTTAGATATTATATTATACTTTTTTCATGAGCAAGCTAAACTTAGCCATAGAATTTGCCACTCACAAATTTCAAGCAGTTAATACAGAAAATCATTTTATGAGGGTGTATAAAATTTTAGCAGATGATTTTAATATCAAAGATGAAAATATTTTGATCGCTGGAATACTACACGATACCCTTGAAGATACAGAGACAAACGAAAAAGAAATTTCGGAAATTTTTAATGAGGAAGTTTTAACTATGGTTTTAGAAGTTTCTCATCCAAAAGACTGGCAAGACAAAGCTCGTCCAGAAAAAAGCAAACAAGATTTAAAAAATGAATATTACGAAAAAATCAAAGATATTTCTTCTGGCGCCAAACTGATTAAGTTAGCAGATTTTACCGATCATCTCAAAGATTTCATTGTAATCTATAAAAAGCACGAACAACATCTATATCCTAAATTCATCAACAACAATCTGTATGTTGCCCAAATTAGAGATTTCCTTAACTTCTGCCCAAATTCCGCAGGAAAAACTTTCTGTGGAAAACTAAATGATGAACTAGAATCTTTTTTGTAAAAAATTTATATTAAAAATCATAATTTTATACACCACACAACAAAAACCACCTTTCGGCGGTTTTTTGAGTTTTTACAAATATATCATATATGATATATTTGTAATTTAGGCTATAAATTATCCAACTTTTTCGTTTTTCTTGTTTCCTACCTTACGGCGAGAAACAATAAATTTGTTAGAATATTTCTTAGCACGACGGGATTTTTGTCCCTTACCAACATGTTTACCCCAAAGAGTTTTAGCGTAGCGCAGACCTCGGCCTTGACGTCCTTCACCTCCACCATATGGGTGATCTACCGGGTTCATCGCGGTTCCACGCACGGTTGGGCGAATTCCTAACCAGCGTGAACGACCAGCCTTACCTAAATTAACTAAGTGATTCTCATCGTTAGAAACAACTCCAACGCTCGCAAAAGCTGTGTTGAGGATTTTGCGAACTTCACTAGAAGGTGATTTAACATGAGTCCAATCACCATCTTGAGCTACCACTTGCACATAGCTACCAGCCGAACGAGCAATGATGGCTTTATTGTCTGGCTTGATGGCTACATTGTGAATAAAGGTTCCCACTGGAATATTTTTCAGTTGTAGACGGTTACCAAGTTTAAGCGGAGCATTTTCAGCTACGATAAAGGTGTCACCAACGTTGACATTTTTAGGCGCTAAAATATAGCGTCTTTCACCGTCAGCATAAAGTGCTAGAGCAATGAAAGCTGTGCGGTTAGGATCGTATTCAATGGTTTCAATTTTAGCAGGAATATTCTTCTTGTTAAAATAAAAATCGATATCTCGGAAGAGTCGTTTGACCCCTGAACCCTTGTGGCGAACTGAGATTCGGCCAGCATTATTGCGGCCCGCATCTCGTTTACCACCAGTAGTTAAAGCCTTGTGTGGCTTGGCAACTGTAAGATTTTTTTTGTAATCAACACTTTGGTGTTGACGTTGACTTTTAGAAGTAGGATTATAAGTTTTCATAGTCGTATTAGATTATTTCAATTTTATCTCCTTGCTTCAAAAAGACTACTGCTTTTTTAACACCAGAAGTCACACCTCTTTTACCTCGCACAAAAACTTTCTTGGCTGGTAAATTAGTGATGTTGATTCTAGTAGGAGTTACTTTATAAATATCAATCACAGCTTTTTTGATTTGTTCTTTGCTTGCTGATGGAGCTACTTCAAAAATATATTGATTTTTAGCAGCATCATAGGCAGCTTTTTCCGTTACGCGTGGCTTAAGGATTACCTTCTTCAAGGAAGATTTAGCTTGAGCCTTAATTTTATTGATGTTTGTATCTGACATAAAATTTTATTTTTTATCTGATAAAAACTTAATCGCCTGCTCTGGATTTTCAATAATCACATATTTTGTGTTTAACAAATCGAGCGGATTAATATTTCTAAATTCATCGACCACAATTGAACCGATATTAGCAAAAGATTTTTCGGTATTAACATTCTTTGATGTTGTTCCGATATATCCAGCGTGATTTCGGCGAGTTGCTAATGTTTCATAACCTTTAATTTTACTTAAAGATTTCAAAACTGAGATGGCTTCAGCGGTTTTTGGTGCTGAAAAATTAAACTCATTCACAAAAAGTATTTCCTCATCAGCTAACTTTTTAGACAAAATAGTAAATAATGCCTTAGCTTTAGCCTTACGATTAACTTTTCGATCGTAGTTTTTATCATTACGTGGACCGTGAGCCACTCCTCCACCAACCCAAATCGGTGACCGAGTTGAGCCGTGTCTAGCCTGACCAGTTCCCTTTTGTTTCCATGGTTTTTTACCACCTCCCCGAACCTCGCCACGAGTTTTAGTGTGAGCGATGTTTTCTCGTGCAGATGAAGTAAGAGAAACCACAGTTTGCTGAACCAAGTCAGCATTCCATTTTAAACCGAAGATATTTTCTGGTAGAGAAATTGTTGCAACTTCTTTACCTTTGATATCAAAAACTTGGGCCTCTAAATTAACGGCAGTTTTTTCAGTTTTTTCTTTTTTGATAGTTTTAGTTGTCATATGTTTGCCTTTAATTTATTAACCTTTAATTTCGACTAGAGTATTGGTGCGACCAGGGACAGCTCCTTTAACTAAAATTTCTCCAGCGGTAGCATCAACTGCTACAACTTTCAAATTTTTAACTGTAATTAAATCACCTCCCATACGACCAGCCATTCTTTTACCTCTGGCTACGTGACCACCAGAACGAAATCGTCCGGCTCCTCCAATTGATCCTGGTTCCCTTTCAGAGTGCTTCTGACCGTGAGATCGTGGCCCTCCTTTAAAACCATGTCGTTTAACCACACCTTGAAAACCTTTACCTTTGGAAATTGCAGAAACTACAATTTTATCTCCTTCAATAAATTGTTCAAGTGCTAGTTGATCACCAATATTTTTTGCCTCATTGGTGCGAATTTCTTTAACAAACTCAAAATTTCCTAAATCCTTCCATTGTCCTTTTTGGGCTTTGTTAATTTTTTTTGCTTTACGAACTCCAAAGCCGACTTGTAAGGCATCATAACCGTCTTTTGCTTTGGTCTTAATCTGGGTGACGATGTTGGGAGAGGTTTTTATAACTGTAACTGGAAAAACCTTACCTGTTTCATCAAACACCTGAGTCATTCTTTGTTTTTTTCCTAATATGTATTTCATCTTTGCTTATTGGTATTGGTTTAATATAGTCTAAGTTTAAACTATACTAAACTTGCCTATTTAATTCTATTAAAGAGTTTTAATATCAATTTCCACGCCACTTGGCAGTGAAAGATTTGATAATGCTTCAATCACTTTAGCGTTAGGATTGATTATATCAATTACTCGCTTGTGAGTTCTCATTTCAAACTGTTCTCGTGCATTTTTGTAAATAAATGCTGAACGATTTACAGTATATTTCCTAATTTCAGTTGGAAGCGGAATTGGTCCGACTACGGTAGCGTCATACCGTTTAGCGGTATTAATAATTTGCTTCACCGAAGTATCTAAGATCTTTGATTCGTAAGCCCGTACTCTAATACGTAACTTAGAAAAAGATTCTTTTATCTTGGGAGCCTTACTTCCAACTTTTTTAGTTGTAGTTTTTTCTGTCATAATATGTATTTTTTGCTCCACTTTTTTATTCAGAAGTTGGAAAACTGTTTTTAGCTAAAAATAATAGCTATTTTGTTTTATAAACTGAGATATTTTGGATGAATTTTTGATTTTCTTCCGAGCAGACTTTGCAAGTGCTACTTTAATAGTAGAGCGAGCAAAGTCTGACGAAGGAAAAAATCAAAAGGTAGCTAAAATAGCCAGTTTAGAAATTTAGGCTACAATTTTAGTAACAGTTCCAGCACCTACAGTTCGTCCTCCTTCACGGATAGCAAACTTTTGCTTTTCTTCAAGAGCAACTGGTGCAATCAACTCAATATTAAATGTAACATTATCTCCAGGCATAACCATCGCTACACCTTCGTTTAGAGTTACTGTTCCAGTAACGTCAGTTGTTCGGATATAAAATTGTGGTTTGTATCCAGAAACAAATGGAGAATGTCTTCCCCCTTCTTCTTTTTTAAGGATGTAAACCTCAGCGGTAAATTTAGTATGAGGAGTCACTGATCCTGGTTTAGACAAAACTTGTCCTCGAGAAACATCTTCTTTTTTAGTTCCTCGCAACAACAAACCTGCGTTATCTCCAGCCATACCTTCGTTTAATGATTTATTAAACATTTCAACTCCAGTGACGGTGGTTTTAACAGTGTCTTTCAAACCAACAATTTCCACATCTTCACCAACTTTAATAATACCTCGTTCAATTTTACCAGTTACTACAGTACCTCGTCCTTCAATTGAGAAAATGTCTTCAATTGGCATTAAGAATGCTTTATCAGTATCCCGAACTGGGGTTGGAATATAGGTATCGATAGCTTCAGCTAGTTTAAGAATTTCTTTTGACCATTCATCATCATTGGAAGTAGCCTCCAAAGCTTTTAAAGCTGAACCTCGGATCACTGGCGCATTAGCACCATCAAAATGGTTTTTAGTTAGAAGATCACGTACTTCTTCTTCCACTAAGTCAATCATTTCTTTATCATCCACCATATCACACTTGTTCAAAAATACAATGATTTTTGGAACACCAACCTGATAAGCTAAAAGCACGTGTTCTCTAGTTTGTGGCATAACTCCGTCAGTTGCTGATACTACAAGAATAGCACCGTCCATCTGAGCTGCACCGGTAATCATGTTTTTAATGTAGTCGGCGTGACCAGGAGCATCAATCCATGCATAGTGACGAGTATCAGTTGAAAACTCGTTGTGAGAAAGAGAAATGGTAATTCCTCGAGATTTTTCCTCAGGAGCTTTATCAATTTCGTCAACAGCTTTTAATTTTACATCCTTACCCGCACGAGTAAGAACGTTAAGAATAGCCGCGGTAAGAGTGGTCTTTCCGTGGTCTACGTGTCCAATTGAACCAACGTTAACGTGTGGTTTTGAACGATCAAATACTTCTGCCATAATATATTTTTTATATTTTGGTTATTTTTTTACTTGTTTTTTATTTGGGCACGAGAAATGCTAAATAAAAAATAAGTAAAAAATTATCTAATAAAAGTGCTCGCAACATGCGAGCTCTTTTCTAAACATTAAATTGTTTCTGATTTAAAAGTTAAAATAAACTAAAAAAAACAAAAACTGATGAAGTTTTGAAAAGAACATCTCGCAAAGAAGTTTGCGAAGCCACTATAGCAAAAAATATAAAAAAAGTCAAACAAAAAAACACCGGAATTGCACATCGGTGTTTTTTGATAGCCGTTGTTTGAACTGGCTCCAACGTGGTTGGAACAATAAAAGTCAAAAAACGGAAAACTTATCTGGAAAGAACTACAAAATCTCTTATTTTAGTAACTTTATTCAAACGCTTGCCCTGTTCCAAAGATTAGAAATGAGGACTGGTCAAGTGTCCTAGTAATCGTTGGTTAAAATAACATTTTGCTTTATATCAGTATCTTTTTGAAAAAAAGATACAACAGATAAGTAAATTAGTGAGTATATAATATAGACCCCACTATTTAATACTCTTTTTTCTTCCCTACTCTATTCACTTGTTTAAAGAACAATTTGTCTTTATTAGACATTTATTTTACCTCAATCATTATAGCAAAATAAAAGACATTGTAAAGGACACAAACTGTGCAAAACATAGTAAACAATAAAACTAAAATATTTGTCAAATAATATTTATTTTTAACCTTATTTAAAAATGGTTTTTTAAAAATTAAAAAAATAGCTAGTTAATTTTTAAGATTTTTCTGTCTTTTAAAATGTCTTTTTCGAGGCGAAATACTATTTCCTGTTGAAATAAAAAAATTTTACTCTTTAAATATCTATCCCCTAAAATAATTAAATTACCCTTTTGATATTTTATCTGTTGCGGTTTAATTTCTTCACTACAGACCTCATTAATAATTTCCACAATTTGTTTTTGTAATAGCTCCTCAGAACTATAAAAACCCTTAATTTTATTCATTAAATCACCTAATCCTAGTGAAATGTGTTCCATTTAATTTTATTTATTCATTGGCATTACCAAATATTGAAAACTAACATCATTTTTGCCCTTAATAACTAAAGCTTTATTACTACCAGCAAAATAAAACTCTAAAATTTCACTCTCTATTGAAGATATACCGTCTAGTAAATAACGACTGTTAAAACCAAGTGATAATCCATCACCTTCAACTTTAACCGTTAAATTAACGGTATTTTCCCCTTTTTCATTATTTTTAGAAGAAATATCTAATTGGTTAGCATTTTTTTCAAAAGTAAAACGAATTTGCTGAAAATCATCCACAAAAATATTCAAACTTTTAATACTTTCAACCAAATCTTGTTTAACTATTTCTACTTTGGAAACAAAGTTACTTGGAATAATCCTTTGATATTCTGGATATTTACCTTCAGTTAATCGAGAAAAAAGATAGATATTTTGATTATAAAAAACCACTTGATTACTATCAATCATCATGACCACCTCCTCTAAATCAGCTAATAAAGCTGATATCTCGGTAATATTTTTATGAGGAATTAATAAAGCTAAGTTATCATTATTTTTTTCCACATTTATCTTCTTTTCTGCTAAACGAAAAGAGTCAGTTGCTACGAAAGTTAAGTAGTTTTCTTGTTGATGTAAAAAAATACTTGATAATTCAGGACGAATTGCTAAAGTGGAAGCAGCATAAAAGACTGATTTAATACCATAAATAAGTTTTTTAGGATCTATTTCTATCTCCTTACCTGATTCTAAGCGAGGAATATTAGGAAAATCATCTATTGCTAATGTATTTAAAACAGTTCGACTTTTATTAGTCTCTATTACCAAAGTATTATTTTCAGCTGTGAGCGTTAAATTGGTTTCAGTTGAGATAGATGATATAAATTGCACTAACAGCGCTGAATTAACCGCTACAGCGCCTTCTGAGTGTGTTTTTACTGGAATAGACCACTCAATTCCAATTTCTAAATTAGTAGCTTTTAAAACTAGATTATTTGCTTCTGTTTTTAAAACAATACAAGATAACACAGGTACCGCTGAGTTTTTAGTTGGTACTCTACCAACTTTAATTAAAGCTCCTTTAAGTCTATCTAATGAACATTCTAATTTCATAGTCAAAGTATATCATATATTTAAAATAATATATATAAAAGATAAAAATAATAATAAAGTATTGTTGAAATGTCTAATTTAAATAAATTACTTATGATTACTAGGTTTTATCCCTAAATTTGTTAGCTACTAGTTGTTAAGTAATAAATATACTATGTAAACAAAAAAATAATATTTATTTTTTTACTATGTTATCAACATAATATTATTATCTTTTACACAGATTAATGAACAATATTTTTATTCTCTATGATTGTATTTTCTTTTTTCTAAAAGACGTATGTTAGTTAAATCTATGACTTTAATTGTCTTTAATAATTTATAATAAATAAGTATTAAATATTGAATTTGTTGTAAATAAAGGATAATTTATGTTTATTATGTTCATAACTATGTTCAATTGTTTATAAAATACTGTCTTTTATTAGCCATTTATCTATATTTTATGTTATTTTAACCAGTAATTTAATGTTTCACGTGAAACATTAAATTACTGGTTAAAATAGGTAAAAAATAGTTTCATATGAAACATTGTGATATAATTAGTTTCATATGAAACTATTCTCATCTCCTTCACAAAAAATTGGTGAAATTGGTGAAAAGTCTGTGATAAAGTATTTAAATAATCATAATTTTAAGATTATAGAAAGAAATTGGACTAAAAAATGTGGTGAATTAGATATAATAGCTAAAAAAGATGAAGTCTTGCATTTTATTGAAGTAAAATCAATTAAGTTTCATATGAAACAAAATTTACAAAAAAATGATTGTTTCAGACCGGAAGAAAATTTAACTTCTCATAAAATACAAAGACTAAAAAAAACTATTGAATTATATTGGAATTACTCAGAAAAAAAGGGAATTAAGATAGAAGAATGGCAATTTGATCTTTTTTGTGTATACTTGGATGCTGAAAATAATGTGATAAAAATAGAAATTTTTGAAGATTTGATAATATAAATAATCTTTTTTATTATAAAGTGTTTCATATGAAACACTTTAAGTCTTTAAAAAATATAAAACATTGAACAATTGCAAAAAAAGATATCTTATGATATATTAGTTTCCAATAAGTTAAGACATTGGTTTTGAGTGAAATTTATCCATAATTTCAATCTTTATTTTTTAAACCATTAACCCTTAACTGTTAAATTAAAAATGGAAAACACTAAAACTCAAATTTATGAAAGTAGTTTTTTGTTATTACCAACAATTGCTGAGGAAAATTTAATGTCAAAATATTCTGACCTTAAAAATGCCTTAGAAAAGGTGGGCGCCGTGTTAGTTAGTGAAGAAATTCCTAAAATGCGTGCTTTGGCCTATACTTTTTTTCAAAATAATTCTGGTAAGAACACTAAATTTAACTTTGCTTATTTTGCTTGGTTAAAGTATGAATTAACTACAGACAAAGCTGGTGAAGTTAAGGAAATCTTAGAACAAAACAAAGATATTTTACGTTTCTTAACTATTAAAACTGTTAGAGAAAACACCTTATCAGGTTATAAATTTAATAAAAAAGAAGAAAAAACAGTAGCAGAAGATAGAAAGGATGAAGTATTGAAAGAAAATAAGGTTGAAGATAATAAAGCTGAAGTGGATGAAGTAGAGGTAGATCAAAAAATAGATGAATTAGTTGCTTAAAAAACGACATTTATTATTAATTAATTAAAATAAAAAATGTATCTCAATAAAGTATTACTCTATGGTAATCTAACCTCTAATCCAGAGTTAAAAGCCTTACCAAACGGGGGACAAGTTACTAATTTTAGTTTAGCTACTAATCGTAGCTATAAGGATAAGAATGGTGTCAAACAGGAATTAGCAGAATTTCACAATGTCGTTGCTTTTGGTCCAACCGCTGAGTTAATCAATAAATATATGCAAAAGGGCCGTCCGATTTATGTAGAAGGCAGATTGCAAACTAGATCTTGGGATGATAAAGCGACTGGACAAAAACGTTATCGCACTGAAATTATTGTAGAGAATTTTCAATTTGGTCCTAGTGGTTTTACTGGAGCTAATAAAAACGAAGCTGTTAAATCAACCGAAAATTCCACCCCAGTTGATAACTTTGATACTAATGAAGTTAGTTATCCTACCACCGATGTTAATACTGAAGATATACCATTTTAGTTAAAATTAGAAAATATAAAATAATTAAAAACAATGAATAAACAACAACAAGATTTTTTTGTAGTGAATAATATCAAACATATAGATTTTAAAGATGTTGATATTTTACGAAAATTTATCAATCCTTTTGGTAGAATTGTCTCTCGCAAACGATCTGGCTTGACCGCTGAACATCAGCGAGAATTAGCTGTAGCAATTAAGCGGGCTAGATTTATGGGGCTTTTACCATATATTCAAAGATAAAAATAAATAGGTAATATATTTTGTAAAATTTATTTTTTATGATAATATATTGCTTACATCGGGGCGTGGTGTAACGGTAGCATACACGCTTTGGGAGCGTGCAGTCCGGGTTCAAATCCCGGCGCCCCGACTGAAGTTAAAATTATTTTGTTGGTCTTTATATTAAAATATAAATGATTAATCTTCATAAAATTCCTAATTATATAGTAGAAATTGTTAACAAAATGCAATTAGCAGGTTTTGAGTGTTTTTTGGTTGGTGGCTGTGTGCGGGATTTATTATTAGACCGTGAGCCAAAAGATTGGGATTTAACTACCAACGCCACTCCAGAACAAATTCAACAAGTTTTTACTGACTATTTTTATGAAAATAATTTTGGCACAGTGGGAATAAAGATTGGGGTAAAAGAAAATACAACTAAAGAATATTATAACCAAATCATTAGTGAACAAAATGTAGTGGTGGAAATTACTCCTTACCGTATAGAGACAAAATATTCAGATAATCGTCATCCTGACCAAGTAAAATTTACTAAAAAACTTGAGGATGATCTTTCGAGAAGGGATTTTACTATCAATGCTATGGCTTTAGCACTTAAATTAAATAAAGGACATTCTATTGAGTCAAGCCAGATTATAGATTTGTTTCAAGGACAACAGGATTTAACTTTAAAGACAGTTCGCACTGTAGCTAATCCTGACCAAAGATTTCAGGAGGATGCTTTACGAATTATGCGATGTCTGCGATTTGCTGCTGAACTAAATTTTATGATAGATAGTGAGACCATGAATTCTTTAATTAAAAATAAGGATTTGTTAAAAAATATTGCGGTTGAACGAATTAGAGAAGAGTTTGTTAAAATTTTAATGTCAGACAATCCTGCAAATACTATTGCGCTATGTCAAAAAATAGGTATTTTATCTTATATTTTACCAGAATTAGAACAGGGAATTGGGGTGACTCAAAACCATTCACATATTTATGATGTATGGGAACATAATTTACGAGCCTTACAATACGGTGCTGATCAAAAATATTCTCTAGAAGTGAGAATGGGAGCTCTTTTACATGATATTGGAAAGGTTCCGACCAAAAGAGAGGATAAAACAAATGGTGTAACTTTTTATGGTCATGAAGTGGTTGGGGCTAAAATGACGCAAAAAATTTTAGACCGTTTACACTTTTCCAAAGATTTTATTGATAAAATAGTTAAAATGGTGCGTTGGCATATGTTTTTTTCAGATGTGAATCAAATTACCTTATCGGCTGTGCGTCGGATAATCAACAGCGTCGGTAGAGAAAACATTTGGGATTTAATGAAATTACGTGAATGTGATCGAATTGGTATGGGTCGACCCGTAGATAATCCTTACCGTTTAAGACAATATAGAGTTATGATTGAACAGGCTTTAAGAGATCCAATCTCAGTTAAACAGTTAAAAATTAATGGTGATCAAATTATGTTGATTTTAGCAGAACCGGCTGGGCCGAAAATTGGTTTAATTCTTAATGCCTTGATGGAAGAAGTTTTAGAAGATTCAAGCTTAAATAATGAATTATGGCTAACTAATAGAGTGGTTGAATTATCTAAAATGGATTTGTTATCGCTCAAACAAATAGCTAAATCAGGCAAAAATAAAGTGGAGGATTTAGAAAATCAACAACTGCAAAAAATTAAACAAAAACATCGAGTAAAATAAAATCCAGCTTTTAGTTCAAGCTGGATTTTATTATTAGTTACGAGTTTTAATATTTATTTTAGCGGTTCGCTTTTTATCAATCTTAGGAATAGTGATAGTTAGTAAACCATGATGTTCTTCTGCTTTAGCTTCTTGTGGTTCTACCTCAGCCGGTAGGGAAATGGTGCGGGAAAAAGATCCCCAATAAAGCTCTTGATGATAATAATTGTCAGAAGCTTCTGTATGACTATTGTGTCTGGTGCCGGAAATAATTACAATACTTCGCTCCACATTAATATCTAAGTCATCTGGGTCAACTCCTGCGACCATAGCTTTAATCACAATATTATTTCCATCCTCAAACATCTCAATGGCTAATTCAGCATCTGTTTTATCGTTGAGCGCAATCTCGCTTTCCTGGCCAGCCAATTCACCCAAGTTATCATCGTCTTCAAAGGCGTATGTTTCATAATCGTTCTCATCTTCTTGTCCAAAGAATTTTTTAATAATATTTTTTTTAGCCATTGTGTTTTTTAGAATTATTTAATGAAAATTGTTTTAATAATTTTTTCTAGAAATATAGTTATGTTTTTTTATTTTTTTGATTTTAGGTAAGACAATAAACAATAAAATTGTTCCAAACCAAACTGTCGCAAAAACTAGAAACGACCAATTTTCGTTAAAGATTATAACTAAATTAAACAAACTATGCAAAATAATTGCCAATAACAATCCTAAAATAGCAGCTATTTTTTTTACATTACGATGGGCATAAAAAGTAGTAGCCAGGCAAAGTCCAACTACCGATGAGCAAAGACAATGTAGTAAGGCTCCACCTAGGAAACGAAAGATGCTATATTGAACAATATATTCTGCCTCCCAGAGATTTTGAGCGATTGGAGAAAGTAGATAAAGCACATTTTCAGCAGCAGCAAAACCAAGAGCGGCCGAGACAGTATAAATGATCCAGTCGGTTGGCTCGTTAATTTCTTTTTTTTGACGTTTTGTCCAGTGAGAACCTAAAAATTTTAATATTTCTTCGATACTGGCAAAAATTATAGTCAACCATATTCCTTTTAGCACCATATTGGATATTTCACTCTTAATTAAATCGCTAGGGGCTTGTAGGTTGCTTGTCCAGTAGGCGATTAGGAATTGTAGAATTAGAGTTAGTGGAACGGCTAAAATACCTAAACCAAAAGTACTAATAATCACCGATTTAGGTTCAGGGTGATTATCTTCTTTAAACCAAATTATTAACCAAATAATTGCGGGTAAAAAACCACCCAGCAAAGACAAAAATAATACCAAGGAAGAATTTTGAAATAACAGACGGTGGATTGATGAAAAAAACACTTCTATCACTAAAAAATTATAACACACAAAATCAGTAAAAAATAATGATCTGTTTATATGTATCTTATTAGTTCCTATCTTTAACCTTTTGGTATTTTCTATTAGCTCGAATCATTTTTGCTTTTTTTGAAAAATATGTTATACTGCCGGGGTTTAATTTGCGCATATAGCTCAGCTGGTAGAGCATCCGACTGATACTCGGAAGGTCCTAGGTTCAAATCCTAGTGTGCGCACAGTTTAATTACAAGATCATGACCATTGAAGAATTTAAACAAAACCAAAAAACTACTTTTTTAGCGAGTGAATATGAAAGATTACAGAAAGAACTAGTTGATTTAGCCCTATTAGAAAAAGATGAATCTATGAAGGAGATGGTATTGGAGGAACAAAAAAATTTAGAAACCCAAAAACAATCACTTTGGGATCAGATGGAAGAAATAGCAAACAAAGAACAAGAAGAGGAAAAATTTCCCAATGAAATTATTTTAGAAGTGCGAGCTGGAGCTGGTGGAGATGAGGCTTCGCTTTTTGCTCATGAGTTAGCGGATGCTTATCGCAATTATGCTAATAGTCATGGTTGGATTTTCCGCACAATAGATGAGAGTGAGAATGATACCGGTGGCTATAAGGAAGCAACTTTTGAAATTCACGGTCAAGATGTTTTCAAGATTATGCGCTTTGAAACCGGGGTGCATCGGGTACAGCGAGTGCCAGCCACTGAAAAAAATGGCAGGATCCATACTTCTACTGCCTCGGTGGCAATTTTACCGATTCGCAAAAAGGTTAAATTTGAAATTAATCCCGCTGATATTGAGGTAGAATTTTCACGAGCGGGAGGAAAAGGGGGGCAAAATGTGAATAAAGTTGAGACGGCAGTGCGAATTATTCATAAACCGACAGGTTTAGCGGTTCGTTCTACCAGTGAACGAAGTCAAGGAAAAAACCGTGAAATTGCTATGGGAATTTTAGCAGCAAAATTAGAACAAATTAAAGAAGAAGAAGAAGCTAAAAAATTTGCTTCTGAACGTAAAGGACAAATCGGGACAGGGGATAGAAGTGAAAAAATTCGTACCTATAATTTCCCCCAAAATCGTATCACCGATCATCGTATTAAAGCTTCTTGGCATAATATTGAGGCAATTATGTCTGGCGAAAAAATTGGTGACATTTTTGAGTCTTTAGAAAAATTTGCTAATGGCGAGTTGGAGATGGGAACTGAAGAATAAGATTTTTTTCCACATATTTTCCTTGTAAATAATACTTATTTTTAAGGTTGTCTTTTTTAATATATATGTTATACTTTTCACTAATTTATTAGTAACTAATAGATAAAACCATGTCTGCACAATATCAATTATCCAAAGAAAAAAAGCAAGAATTAGAGGCGGAATTAAAAGACTTGATAGAAGTCAAAAGAAAAGAAGTGGCTGGAGAACTAGAGGATGCTCGGGCTCTTGGTGATTTATCAGAAAATGCTGAATACCATGCGGCCCGCGAAGCTCAAGCGGAAACAGAAGCAAGAATAATAGAGTTGGAAAGTATTTTAAAAGATTCTATTGTTATCAAACACAATAAGACTGATAAAGTTGCAGTTGGTTCTCAGGTGGAACTTCAAAAAAAAGGCACTAAGAACTCTGTGGTGTATACTGTGGTTGATACCAATGAAACCGACATTGCTCAACAAAAAATTGCTGCCGATTCACCGTTAGGCATTGCCATGGTTGGCAAAAAAGTTGGTGATAGCTTTGAATTAAAAGTTGGTGATAAAAATAAGACTACTTATAAAATAATTTCTCTATCCTAAGATGTCACAATCATTTTCTGAAAATAATTTTCAACGTGAAATAATTTCAGCGATGTTAAAAGTGGACGAAATAGAGAAAAAAATTGACCAATATCTCGCTAAGCAATCGGATAATTTACACTCCACGTTGTATTTCGAGTTGTGCTACCGTTTGATGAAAAATCGGGAAGATTTAGACTTAAAATTTTGGCATCTATTACAAGTGGAAGAAAAAAACACACTGAATGAATACTACTGGGCTTTATTATTTATGACTGAAATAGCTGATAAGATGAGTGATAGAACCGAAGAAATTTTTTCTGATGTGCCAGTGGAAAAAGTCAGAGACTTAGAAGATCTTTTGGAAGAAAAATTTGGCACCTTCTGTCCCAGTAAAAAAGTTTTATCTGATGAACAGCTTGAAGAACTAAAAAATAATTTATAGTTTTTAGGATTTTTCCTTAACTAAAGTTAGTTTAGATTTTTTGCTGCTTTATTTTAAAGATGTTATAATATTACAATGGATATATCAATTTTCTATGCTAGTTTAGGCACGGTTTCTTTAATTATTGTTTTAGGATTCATTTTAGGTAAGAGTGCGTTAATTTCAGAACACACCAATAAACAGCTAATTAACTTACTGCTTAGTATTTTTTGGCCAGCAGCTCTGCTTTTAGCCTTCCCGCAACGGTTTGATTCTACTGTATTGAGTGATTTTTTGTGGGGTCTTTGCGGCGGTGCCTTAGTCTTATTATTATTGATTTTTTTATCCCATTTAATTTTTCATCGTAGATTTTTTGGAAATAATTTGAGCTATGAAGGTCAGTTTGCTCTTATTTTTAATAATGCTAGTTTTCTTGGTTATCCGTTGATTTTAGTTTTGTTTCCCGAAACGATTATTGCTTATTGTGGCTTTATTTTAGTTTTTAATATTGCGCTTTTTTCTTACGGAGTTTGGTTGTTCAAACGAGAATTTAATAAAACAATGTGGGTAAGTATTATTTCCAATCCGTGTATTTTAGCGGTGATTGTTGGGGCAATTCTCTTTTTTGTTTCTCTGTCTCTACCTGAATTCATTAATTCAGGATTACGATATTTAGGCGGAGTCATGACTCCACTATCATTGATTTGTATCGGTTATATGTTGAGCCAGGCTAATTTTTCAACTCTGCTAACTAAGAAAAAACTATTTTTAACTGCCGCTATTCAACTCTTATTAGGTCCCACAGTTACCTTTTTAATCTTGTGGTTAATTGGAGTGCCAGAAAATATTCGTGATATGTTGGTCTTAATTCAAGCCTTACCCACCGCTACCTCATTAGGTCTTTTTGCTGAAAAGTATGACGGTAATTCAATCG
Source organism: uncultured Candidatus Saccharibacteria bacterium (assembly GCA_964462115.1). Classification (GTDB taxonomy): domain Bacteria; phylum Patescibacteriota; class Minisyncoccia; order Phycocordibacterales; family CAIZIN01; genus CAYWWA01. Next base: position 21,685 of record CAYWWA010000003.1, on the reverse strand, counting down.
AAGCAAGTGAGTTGGTGGCAATTAGTACTTTGCTCTCAATTATTACTCTTCCTATTATGATTGGTTTGCTGGTGATATAAACCATGGTCATTTTAAATTTCTCTTTGTGGTGTATTTTTTATACAAATAATTTTTGTTTGGTTTAAAATTGCAGTAGTATAAATACTATATTAGCAATCTAATATTTTTTTAAATATGGACAACAATTTTTATCCTCCCAATCCAATCCCCAATTTAGCACCCGCTCCCAAGAAACATACTTTGTTTTGGGTTTTGCTGATAATTGTTTTAATTATTTTAGCAATATTTTTAGTTGGTAAATATTATCTCCCGATCATAAACTAAAGTAAAACGGCTATTAATAATATTGCTGTTCCAACTGATAGTAGTTTAGAAGATAATAATGCTAAGGTTTTAATATCGGGCATAGTATTAGATACTAACCGTCAACCACTAGTTGGTGCCGAAGTTAAAGTTGCAGGCTACGCTACTAATACAGATAGTGCTGGATTATTTATTTTACCAGCGGCTGATGAGTCAGCCTCAGTAATCATTAAAGTTATAAAAGGTGGTTATTTTAGTGCCATTAAAACTCAAAAAATAGCTAATAATAATGATTTGTATACAGAGGTTGTTTTGCAACCTAAAGATGAGATTGCGAATAATAAGAGTTTTAGTTTTAATTCCAACCAAGAACAAAATTTAATAGTTGATAATTTGTCAATTTATCTACCAGCAAATTCTTTAGTGACAGAAAATGGGAGTCAATATAATGGAGAAGTTAAGGCCGAAGTGCTATATCTTTCTCCGCTGGACAATAATTTACTTGATTTAATGCCTGGTGAGTTGCAGACTGATAAGGATCAACAATTGATTACCTACGGTATGACTGAAATAAATTTAAAAACTCAGACTGGAGAGACCTTATCTCTGAAGTCTGGTGCTGAATCGGAATTGGTTTTTGCGGTGCCAGATGAATTAGGCTCAAAACCAGCGGAAATTCCGATGTGGTATTTTGATGAAGAAAAAGCTTGGTGGACTGAGGTGGGGATGGCAGTATTAACCGATGGGGTTTATAAAACTAAGGTAACACATTTTTCTTGGTATAATCTTGATAATCCTGAGGATAGGTCCACTATTAAAGGAAGGGTGGTAGATTGTCAAAATAATCCACTGACTAAAATAAAAGTTACAGCTGCCCAGAAAAACTTAATGACCGATTATAATGAGGCCTATACCAACAACAATGGCGAATTTGAAATTTATATTCCCAACAATATGGAAATTGTTTTGTCAGCTGAATTTTTAGGTCAGTCTGCCCTGTCTCCAGTAACTATTCCTGTTCAAACATCATCTGGTTTAATCGAAAAAACCCTTACTCTATCTTGCGCAGTGACCATTACTGGTCAAGTCTTAGACTGTCAGAACGACCCAGCGGTGAGAGCGGTCAGTGTTAAATATAATAATCAAACTAACTCTAAGTATAGTAATGCGGCTGGTAAATATACTTTATATGTGCCAGCCAACACCAAATCACAGTTAGTGTCTGATGATAAGGTTTATGAAATTGACCCTAAACCAGCGGGAACAATAGTAGAGCAAAATGTCACCTCAGATTGTGCTGAAGATATTCCTTACGAAGCGCAAGTTGATGTAGACACTGGTAGTATTGATGCTTTAGAGGCGGTGTCTATTAAATATCAAACTAAAGAAGGTAATTTAATCATTACTTTTGATAATTATGGTAAGAGAATTAGGGTAGACAACTATTATTCAAATTCTAATAATCACACTGTTTCTGTTATTGATTTGTTGAATCAAAAAATATTAAAATATGATAATGGTGCCTGGGAACTGTTTGATGATCAAACACAGCTGGCTTATTTTTCACAATTTTCTTTAGATGCACTAATCCAACAATTTGTTGGTGGAGCTAGTCAGGTAATTGAGAGTTTTAAATTAATGGGATCAACTATGGCTATGGCTGGAATTAAAACAGAGAGCAGCCGAGTTAATATTACAGGTAAAAATGTAGAAGTTTTATCAATTAGCTTACCCGGTCAAGATTGTGCTATGCGTTTCGGATCATGGAATGGTTTAGGTATGATTATGGAAGAATGTGAGGGAGTTGTTTTGCTAACTGAAAAAATTGTCTTTGATGTACCAAACGATGCTTTTGCTGAGGTGGTGGATCCTTATTGGATAGAATCAGTATCTGCTAAAAATCAAACTATATCTGATAATACTAAAGGTGTTGAATCCGGAGATTTGTTGTCAGATAAACAAAACAGTGACCAAACTGATGATTATTTTGACATGATGCGCAGTATTTTCTTAGAAAAAACAGAGGATGATAATATTATCAACTCAATTAAGCAAGCGTTAGAAAATAAAATAGAGAAACTTTCAATAAAATTTGAACTTTATGATTCTAGTACTGAACTTAAAATATTTAAAATAATTACATTTGATAATTATGGTGAGAGGATCAGGTTCGATAGTTATATAGGTAATGCGCATAGTATATTTATTGCAGATAAAATTAATCTCAAAGCTATGAGATATAGATTGGGATCTTGGATTCATGTGGATAATGCCAAAATTTTACCTGTTGATTTGGATGATTTATTAGGAGGTCTATCATCGACTTCTTTCCTAGGACTGTATGATTCTTTTGGCTTTCCTAGAAAAGGATTACAAGTAACTTTTGATATACCGGATGATGCTTTCACTGCTACACTTAATTCTAATGGTAATTATACTGGCACTTTGGATCCTTATTGGATAAACTAAGCCTAAAATAGTGTTAAAATAAGCTTGTTTTTCAAGCTTATTTTTATTACTTAGTTTGTTAAAGAGTGATTTCAAGATATTTAAGATTGATGATATAATTAAGTTATTATGAAAATATTTTGTTATGACGAGTTTGCACCGCAAGATACTGCGATGATGCAAGCACTCTATTCGCGCTCAGCTTTGAGTGTGGAGGAGCATGTAGAAAAAGTTAAAACGACAGGTTCTGGTAAATTTATGGAAAGTTTTTATGTGGGCTATGGTCACGCTTCTATTGCTGACTGCGGTTCGACTACAATTTTTCTGGAGGGTGTTTCTACTTTAGTAACTAAGGCTTTTCAAGCTCATCCACTTTATTCTGGTCAGGAGACATCGTCGCGTTATATTGATATGTCGAAGCAAGCCATCTTTGATCCAGTGGCCAACAAAGAATCTAAAGCTATCTTAGCTAAATGGATGAAATTTTATGTTGAGCAGCAGGAAAATGTCCGTGCATATATTCGTGAAAAATATCCTCGTCAACCAGGTGAAGATGAAAAGGTTTATGATAAGGCTGTTAAGGCTAGAAGTTTTGATGTGTTACGTGGTTTTTTGCCGGTAGGTATTACTACGCAATTTTCTTGGCACACTAATTTACGTCAGGCTCATGACGCCCTAGACTTATTATTAGTTCACCCATTAGATGAAGTTAAGTTAGCTGCTAAAAAAGTTTTGCAAGTGCTGCAAACAAAATATCCCCAAAGTTTTTCTCACCCTCTCAATGCTCAATCGGAAGCCTACCGACAAAAAGTAATGAAAAAATATGCATACTATTTTAATAGTCAGAGCAAAAATTTTGCCTTTAAAACCAATATTAAAACTCAAGAATTAGATCAATATCACGATGTGATTAAAAGTCGTCCCTCCAAAACTCTTTTACCAAACTTTCTATCAGAATTAGGGAATACGTCTTTTGAGTTTTTGTTAGATTTTGGTTCTTTTCGCGATATTCAACGTCACCGCAATGGTTTTTGTCAGATGCCTTTGGTAAATGGTAAATTTGGTTTTAACGAATGGTATTTAAGTGAATTGCCCACAGCTAGTAGAAAAGAAGCTGAGCAATTAATTAAAGAACAACAGAAAGCTATCGCTAAACTTAAAACTAGCGTTGAAAACAAGCAATATTATTTTGCTATGGGCTTTAATTGTTCTTGTAAAGTCAGTTACCCTCTACCAGCTGCTGTTTATGTGGCAGAACTTCGTTCTGGATCTCTGGTGCATCCCAGCTTGCGTAAAGTGGCTCACCAAATGTCACGCGCATTGATTAAGAAGTTTCCTAAACTTAAACTTCACTCTGATTTTTCTCAAGACCAATGGTCAATCCGCCGTGGAGAACAGGATATTGTAAGTAAAAAATAAAATATATCATATATGATATATTTTTAAATAAAGTAAAAACTGCCAAATTTGGCAGTTTTTTCCAAAAAATTATTTTTCTTTTCCCTAAAATATAATAAAATTGTGGTGTAATATTTAAGGCAATTTAGTCATTTGCCATTCTAATAGTTAAATCTTAATAATCAAAGATGAAAACATTTATTAACTCCTTGATTCTCGTAGTCTTCCTCCTCCTCTCCACCCCCACCCACGCCGAAGTCTGTATCCAAGGCAACGACAACGTCTGCCCACCCCTCAACACCTCCACCGCCGATCAAGCTAAGAACGGTAACCTCGAAGCCCTAAGACTACGAGCTACTCAAACCATCGTAGCTGACAAGACTCAATCTTACACCTTTCCCACTGGAGACAAAGCTCTCAATCTAGTCTCCCTCACTGGCATCGGAGCCCCTAAATATTGTGACCAAAACGGTAACAACTGCTTCACCCCCGCTCAAATCTCTACTCTCCTCACTCCCAACTCCACCCCCACCTGTACTAACGGCACCCTAGCTAACAACGTCTGCACCTGTCCTACTACCTACCCTACCCTAATTGCTGGTAACTGTTACAACCTAGGTACTAGTGCTACTAGTGGTGACCTTACTTACGTTAAAAGACTAACTATTGCTAATGCCAACACTTATGCTCCCTACATCCCTTCACCTGTCTTTGGTGACGGTGACCTCCTAGTCCAAAGAAACACCTATGTCGCTGGTAAACTATGTATCCAAAACGGTACCCTAAACGGCAACCCTAAATGGGAGTGTAAGACGGGGGCGGAGTGGGCAAAATTAGGTAATGATACTCAGAAAGAATTAGAGGTTGATACTTGGGTGTGTTCATCTAGGTATGGTTGCGAAGGGCTATCGTGCACCGAGACAGGTTCAGCTAATGTTGTCTCTGAAAGTTGGGATACTCGAATAACAAAATCTACCTTTAGATGTGAATTGGGGGAGTATGATTTTTGCACCTTTGGTGTTTCTGATTCAATTAACCAGAGAACTTATGCTTATACTGATGTAGAAAATGGAAATTGGGTTGCTTACTTGACTGGTGATAGCGCTGTATTAACTCGTATCACTTGTAAAAAATAAATATTTTAATTAAATAAAACCACTGACATAATCGGTGTTTTTATTTTTGTTTAATATAATTTTATTTTATACTCCCAAGACTACCGGAATTACAATTGGACGTTTGGCAGTTTGACTGAAAATATGTTTTTCAACTGCTTGGGCTACTTCATCTTTAATCAAATCAAAGTTAACTGGATGCTGTCCAAGCACATTTCGTTCAATGGTTCGGCGAATAATGTCGCGCGTTTCATTTAATAAGTCTTGTGACTCTCGGAAATAGATAAAACCGCGAGAGATAATATCGGGTGATTTTTTAAGTTTACCAGTGCTTAGGTTGACGTTAGCTACAACAATAAAGAAACCATCATCTGCTAAAGTTTGACGATCGCGCACTACGGCTTCCTGAATACTTCCCACTGAAAAACCATCTACTACCATCAAGCCATCACCAGCCTTTTCTCTTCGCAAATGAATTGTTTTTCCTTCCTCAATATCAATCACTGACAGATCATCAGGAATGATAATGTTGGCTTTCGCCTGACCCAACGATTCTGCTAATTGAGCATGTAAGCGTAAATTGTAGTGGTGGCCGTGAATAGGGATAAAGAACTTGGGCTTAGTTTGTTTGTGTAACCACTCTAATTCTCCATAGTTGGCGTGACCAGATGAGTGAATATAAACATCGCTGGTGCGGTAGTGCACGATTTTTGCTCCACAGCGCGCAATGGTATCTTTTAATTTTTGCACCGCCTTTTCATTGCCTGGAATAACGGAAGAAGACAAGATAACAGTATCCCTGTCATTTAAATGAATCGTTGGGTGAGTCTTGTTGGCCAAACGCATTAGTCCCGCAAAATCTTCGCCTTGGGCTCCAGTTGCTAAAATTACAATGCGGTCAGCTGGATAATTAGCCACATCTTTATCTGAGATAATGGTTTCTTTTTTAATTTCTAATAATTTAGCTTGTTGAGCTATTTCTACGTTGGTGCTCATGGAACGACCGATCAATACAATTTTTTTTCCTAGATTTTCAGCTGCTTTAATTATTTTAATTGTTCGCTCAAACTGTGAAGCGAAAGTTCCAATCACTAATCTTCCTTTAATATCACGAATTAAGTTTTCCAAATTTTGATGCACTAGACTTTCTGGAGTAGAGAAGCCGGGGTTTTCTATGTTGGTGGATTCAGCTAATAAGAGTAGTGGTGGTCTCTCGGCAAAAATTTTATATTCATTTTTCTCTCGTTCAGTTGGTTCACTATTAAGGTGTTCAACTTTAAAATCCCCTGGAGTTACCACGTCTCCCCAAGCTGTTTCAATGATTAGCCCCATAGAATCTGGGATGGAGTGAGAAACAGAGAATAGACGCACGGTTAAATTACCTAATTTAAGGGTGGTATTTTTTTCTAAAACTTGAATATTTAATTCTGGTAGATGGGGAAACTCGGTTTGGCGTTTCTTAATCATTAAGGAAGTTAGAAAACGAGTGTAAATGGTGGGGTTGCCAATACGAGGAAAAACAAAGGGAATAGCCCCGATGTGATCCAGGTGGGCGTGAGTTACTAAAACTCCACGGATTTTATCAATCCGCTCTTCTAAATATTGAGTGTTAGGAATGATATAGTCGATTCCTGGGGTATTTTCCTCTTCAAACTGAAAACCACAGTCAATAATTACAATATCATCCTTGGTTTCCACTATGGTCATATTGCGTCCCACTTCCTCTACTCCTCCTAGGGGAATAATTCGCACCATCTTATCAGTAATTTCTGGAATCTTTAATTTTTTGGGTGCGGAAACAGTAGTGGCCGAAACTTTAGCTTGAGCTGGTTTGCGGGCCGGGCGGGAACGGTCAAAGGTAGATCGTCGACTCCTTTTGGATTTATTCGGCTTATCGGTAGTGATAGCTTTTTTAAAATTATTTTGCATAGCTTGGTTTTGACTAACTGAGCTAGGGCTAAAACTAGAATTTAGTCGTCGAGGTTGATTACGATATTGGGCGGGGCGATTATTATTAAAAGCATTTTGCTCTGTTGTGGATGATAGTCGTCTACGTGGTGGTAAATTATTTGCAGAAACTGGTCGAGCTAAATAAACTCGTTTCTTGTTAATTGGATAACGAGTAATTGGTTTGGCTTCAGTTTGATTTTTATTATTGTTATTATCGTTCATTTTTATGATTGTTAGTAAATTAGTTCAGTTTTGATAAACCAGTTATTAATATTATTAAATCTTTCGAATTCATTCAGTATTTTATTTTCTGTGACTCCTGCCACCTGTTTTGCTGGGTAATAGTATAAACTATTAGCATAAAGAAAGACGGCTGGATTATCTTTGATAATTAAATTATTTAATTCTTGAAGTTTGTCGGTGTATTGGGTAAAAGATAAACCTGGATTAACACTTTGTCTAATTTCGTTGATTAGATTATCAACTTGAATATTAGTGTAGTTGCTTAAATTGAAACCGATATCACGTTGGGTGGAATGCCAATAAGCACGTAAATCTACTGAATTGATTATTTCTCCGTATAAAATTGCATCATAGTCCCTTTGGTTTATGACTGTAATAATGTCGGCACTGCTATAGCTTTGAATTGTGACCTCAGCTCCCAGTTCTTTCCATTGTTGTTTCAGGATTTCAGCTACCGATAGTGATGTGGAACTATTCAGCACTGCCAAGTTAAATCGCAGAATCTTGCTCTCACCATTTTTACTAATTTCGTAGATCCCATCTTGGTTTTTTTCCCAACCAGCTTCTTCTAATTTAGCTTGAATTTCAGCTAAATTTACTACTTCTTGACCTTTTTCTTCGGGGGAGACGAAGTAATTAGGGATAGGGCCATCAATCATGCTAACCGCATTTTGTAGTTGTTGTGCAATGGTATTTTTGTCTACACTTTTGACTAAAGCTTCTCGAACTTCTTTACTAAAAACGTTATTTTCATTTTGTTTGAAAAAGACTTGTATTAGTTGTGGTAGGCGATATTGTATAGCTCCAACCTCATCATCTGCTATGGCGTTAAATAAATAAAAAGAGTCGATTTGTTGATTTTTTTTAGCTAGCAATAAATTACTTGAGTCTGTAAAAAATTTAAAAACTATATTTTTGATAAAAGGACTTTGTCCGCTATGATTATCAAATCTTTCTAATTCTATGCTGGTAATATTTTCTTCCTTATCTTTTATAATTTTGTTAACTTTATATTGCCCACTACCCACCGGATTTAGATTATATTTATTGAAGACAAAATCTTTATCAGCTACTTCTTGCCAGACATGTTGCGGAATGATACCAAAAGTTAGGTTGGAGATAAAAGTAGAAAGTGGATTGCTTAAGATAATTTGCAAACTTAATTCATCAAGCTTTTCTACAGCTACTCCAGTCCAATTTACTTTTTTAGGACTACTAATATTACTACTCTGCATTTTTTGAATAGTATATATTACATCATCTGCTTCTATTGTTTCTCCATCTTGGAAAATTAAATCTTTTTTCAAAGTAACAGTGTAGATTAATCCGTCTTCGGATATCTCTATTTTTTCAGCTAAGTCTAACTCTAAACCATTATCTCCATATTTCAATAAACCGCTATAAACTAAATAAGTTAAATCTTTATCCACATCGCTGGTCGCTAAAACCGGATTGATTAAATTAGGTTTTCCAACCACACCTTCAATAAAACTACCCCCGATAATTGGTACTTCAGTTTTAAACCAAGCGCGAGACATAAAGAAAAAACTAACTAAACAAACTAATAATAAAGCTAAAAATGATATTTTTTCTACTAAATTAAAGGAATAAAATAACTTTTTGAACCTCCACCAAAAAGTAATGGGTTGATTTTTCACAATATTGAAACGAGTAAAAACTCGTTAAATTTACTAATAATTATTGATGAGAATGCTAAGCAGTGATGACAAGGCAAATAATACTCCTAAGATAATGGTGCTTATGAAAATAGTCTTATCAAAACCTCGTCTAGTCCGCCAAGTACTAATTGAATCCGATCCGCCAAAAGCTTCACCTAAGCCAGTTGAACTGTGTTGCAGGAGAATAGCTGTAACTAGTAATACAGAAATTACCACTTGAATATAAGGAATAGTGTTAGCAATTAAACTCATTTTAGCTAACAGCTTAACATATGCTGTAAAAAAAAGCAACGAGGTGTTCTTGGGAGGAATCGAACCTCCAACTATCCCTTAGGACGGGACTGTTATATCCATTTAACTACAAGAACAAACTATCTTAGTTATTTAACTCCGCAGCAAGCTCTTCTGGATTAAATCCAACTAAAATTTGTTCATCAATTTCAATAACTGGCACACCCAATTGTCCAGTCTTCTCCATCATTTCCCGTCTAGCCTCTAAATTTTGTTCTACATCTAGCTCTTGGTAAGTGAAGTTATTTTCTTTTAGCCACTGTTTAGCCATGATACAACCTGGGCACTCTGGTAAGGAATAAATTTTGATTTTTTTTTGGGTCATTCGCCTTAAAGTATCATAAAATGTAAAACTAAACAATTTTTTTTTCACTTGATTTAAAAATGCTATAATGATTAAACTGATGAATTCTCTTAAACCAATTATCTGGCAGACTGAGGCGTATGTGCATTATGAGCGCAGTGACGACTGGTATTGGATCGTGGGCATTGTTGGTCTTACTGTTTCAGCCCTGTTTTTCGTTTTTGCTAATTGGACTATGGGTATAATAGTTTTTTTGTGTATTGGTCTGCTCTTATGGCATATAAAACAATTGCCACCTCTGGTAGATTGTGAAATTAGTGCCCAAGGCATAAGAGTAAATCAGAAGATTATTTCTCTAAAGAAAATTGAAAAATATAATATTGACCGCTATGCTGATAGTCATCGACTAATTATTATTACCACAGATAGATTGGGCGTCCAACAAGTTATACCTCTAGGAGCAGTGTTACCAGATGAGGTTCATGATTTTTTTAGCTTTTACAATATCGACCGTGATGAAGATTTACATGAGCCTTTCTTTGCGGTTTTGTTAGAATACTTGGGTTTCTAATTTTTGTGCTCAAAATATCATTAGTTTTTGGACAAAATTATTATTTTATGTTATATTTTTGCCTGTTCCCCTTGTCGTTCAATGGATAGGACATAAGATTGCGGATCTTAAAATCAAGGTTCGATTCCTTGCGAGGGGACTATGAATAATAATATTGTTGGTTTACACTGGTTAATTCCTGGATTTTTAATTATCATCTCGGGCTCACTTTTTGGCTTTTTCCCATTTGTTTGTTTGGGTTTTTTAGATTTAGTGGTGATTTTATGGAAGTATTTACTACCCACTAAGGATAAAACTAACCGCCAATACCTGTTTAATATATTCTATATAATCTTATCTACTTGGTGCGTGATGTGGTTAATCTTAGAAAATCAAACCCTAAATTCATATCCGGTATATCTTTTCTTGGTATGGGTGGTATTTTTGTGTTGGAAATGGAGAGGGGACATGGCTTAGTGGTTTGCTTAGGTCAAATTCAAAAAACACCACTCAGCTATCAACAGTCGGAAAAACACCTACTCATAGAGTCTGGTTTAATTTTTAGGTTTCAGTGCGGCCAGGGAGAATCGAACTCCCACCTCATCCTTGGCAAGGACGTGTCCTACCACTAAACGATGGCCGCAGGACTCGTCAAGTATAACAGAGTTTTAAAAAATTTCAAGTATAATTGTGTTTGCTAATAAACATTGAAAAAACTAAATTTTATGTTATTATACTGGCGATGTCTAAAAATAACGCTTTTTATATTACCACCACTTTACCCTATGTTAATGCTGAAATTCATCTCGGTCACGCGGCTGAATTTATTCGAGCTGATGCAGTTGCTCGTTACCAAAAAATACAAAATAGGGAAGTGTTTTTTAACACTGGCGTTGATGAGCATGGCCAAAAAATTTTAGAACAAGCCCAAAAAAATAATCAAACCCCACAAGAGTTCGTGGATCAAAAATTTATTCAATTTCAACAGGCTTTAGCTCAATTAAATTTGTTGCCGGATTTACACCTTATCCGAACTACCGATCCTAAACACCTCAAAGCTGCTCAAGAATTTTGGCGTCGCGTGCGAGATAATGGTTATATCTATAAGAAAAATTATTTAGCCAAGTATTGTGTTGGTTGTGAAGCAGAAAAAACAGATAGTGAATTAGAGAATGGCCGTTGCCCACTTCATCCCAATCGGGAATTAGACCTAATCAACGAAGAAAATTATTTTTTTAAATATTCAGAGTTTGGCGAACAGCTCTTAGCTCTATATCAGGATAATTTAGTAATACCCGATTTTCGTCAAAACGAAATTAAAGAATTTGTGAGACGAGGTTTACAGGACTTTTCTATTTCCCGTCTGAAAACCAAGATGCCTTGGGGTGTTGCGGTGCCAGATGATGAAGATCAGGTGATGTATGTTTGGTTTGATGCTCTAGTTTCCTATATTTCCACCCTAGGTTTTCCAGATAACACTGAAAATTGGCAAAAATTTTGGCAAGCGGGAGAAAAAATCCAAACTTGTGGTAAAGATAATAATCGTTTTCAGTCGGCCATGTGGCAAGCAATGTTGTTGGCGGCCGGTTTGCCAACTTCAGACAAAATAATTATCAATGGTTTTGTCACTGCGGAAGGTGGACTTAAAATGTCTAAATCTTTGGGGAACGTAGTTTCTCCCCAAGAAATTATTACTTCATACGGGACTGAGCCATTGCGTTATTATCTTCTAGCTGCCTCTTCGGTGGAGGATTATCCTTTTTCTTTAGAGTTGTTTAAGAATGAATATAATGCTAAATTAGCCAATGGTTTAGGAAATTTAGTATCAAGAATTTTAAAGATGGCGGTAGCTCATCAAATTAAATTTCAACCTAGAGAATTAGCGGTGGTTGGTCAGGCCGAGCTAGAATATCACCAAGCTTTTGCTGAGTTCAATTTACAAAAAGTTTGTGAAATTGTTTGGAATTTAGTCAGTGAAGCTGATAAATACATCCAAGCTAATCAACCTTTTAAAACCATTAAAACCGACCCAGATAAAGGAGAAGAACAGTTACGGTTTTTGCTAAATTTATTAAATAAAATTGCCGAACTTCTGAAACCGCTCCTACCAAACACCGCTGAACAAATTATTACTCTAATTAAAAACAATCAAAATCCTACCGCGCCATTATTTATTCGTAAAGATTAAAAAACATGTCAAATATCAATCCAATGTCTAATCAAACCCCTAATCACAAACCTAAAAACACCAAGAAAAATAAAAGCTCTTTTAATAATTTTATTTTGAATATAGTTTCAGTAGTTTTTCTTTTTGTTGCGTTGGGTTTACTTTACTCTAATATTGTATCCCGAAATACCGAGGTAGAAAAAAATATTGCTCTTTCTCAAGTTGCTCAAGATATAAAATCTGATCAAGTGGTCGCAGTGCAGGTAAGAGGAGAAAAGATTCTTTTGACTTACGCTACTAGCACCAACGAAAAAGGCGAAGAAGAGCAGTTGGTAAAAGAGTCCCGTAAAGAATTAGAAGCCTCTTTCTTGGAAAGTTTAGCAGCCTACGGTCTTAGTGCGGACGATTTACAGTCGGTAAAAATAACCATAGAAGACAATCAAGGTTTTTCTTATTGGTTCATGAATTTGGCTCCGTTTTTGTTGCCATTGATTTTTGTCTTTTTCTTAATTTGGTATTTATCTAACAGGCTTGGCCGAGCGGGAGCAGAGGCTTTATCTTTTGGCCAATCCAACGCCCGAATGACTTTACCTAGCGATAAAAAACAAAAAGTGACTTTTAAAGATGTGGCTGGAGCCAAAGAAGCTAAAGAAGAATTAAAAGAAATTGTAGATTTTTTGCGCACACCGAAAAAATTCTTTGATATTGGAGCCAGGATTCCTAAGGGTATTTTACTTATGGGAGCACCGGGTACTGGAAAAACTTTATTGGCCCGAGCAGTAGCTGGTGAGGCTAATGTGGCTTTCTTTTCTATCTCTGGTTCAGAGTTCGTGGAAATGTTTGTGGGGGTTGGAGCTTCAAGAGTGCGAGATTTATTTGCGGTGGCCAAGAAAAACTCTCCAGCTATTATTTTCATTGATGAAATTGATGCAGTAGGGCGGGCACGAGGAGTAGGTATGGGCGGTGGTAATGACGAACGAGAGCAAACTTTGAATCAGATTTTAGTAGAAATGGACGGTTTTGAACCAACCGAAAAAGTAATTGTGATGGCCGCCACTAACCGTCCCGATGTTTTAGATCCAGCAATTTTACGACCCGGTCGTTTTGATCGTCGGGTGACGATTGATTTACCAGATAGAAACGATCGAGAGGAAATTATCAAAATTCAATCGGCTGGGAAACCGTTAGCGGAAGACGTCAATATTTCGCTTTTAGCTGAACGTACTCCCGGTTTTTCGGGTGCAGACCTCTATTCTTTGGTCAACGAAGCTGCAATTTTAGCCGCTCGCGAAGATCGTACTAAAATTGCCCAATTTGATTTAATTCGTTCGATTGAAAAAGTGATGTTGGGTCCTGAACGAAAATCCCACCTTTTGACCACCGAAGAAAAAAACTTAACCGCTTATCACGAAGCTGGGCACGCTTTGGTAGCATCGGTTTTACCTAAAGCTGATCCGGTGCATAAAATTTCAATTATTTCTCGTGGCCGTGCTGGTGGTTATACTTTAAAATTACCACTCCAAGACAAAAAACTCCAATCACGAGAAGAGTTTTTAGACGATATTACTATGTCTTTAGGTGGTTATATTACTGAGAAATTAATTCTTAATGGCGATGTGACCACTGGCCCATCTAACGACTTGCAGGTAGCTACAGCTTTAGCTCGTGATATGGTCACTAAATATGGTATGTCCGAAAAATTGGGAGCCATGGCTTTTGAATCACGTGGTCAGACTTTGTTTGGTAAGGGGGTAGAAGAGAACGACTATTCTGATGACACAGCTCATAAAATCGATGAGGAGGTAGAAAAAATTATGAAACAATGTTATGCAAGAGCGGAAAAAATTATTACTGATTATCGGGCTACTTTAGATGTAATTGCCAATCGTTTGATTGGAGTGGAAACAATTGAAAAAGATGAGTTTGAAAACATCTTAAAAGGACAGGGGATTGAGGTAAAGCAAAAATAAAAATTAAAAATAAAAACTGGTCTAATTAGGCCGGTTTTTCATAAAATAGGGTTATTTTCCTTGACTTTTTTACTAAAATATGCTACAATATATAGATTGAGGTGCTTTTGGTTGTTAAAATTTGAAAAGTGCTTAATATGAACAATATGCAAAAAACATCAGGAAAACTCTATTTAATTATCTCTATTGCTATTTTTCTTCTAATTTTAGGGGTCTTGCTAGGAAGATATTTGAATAAAAATGTAGAGGAGACAGTGGTGGAGAAAGCCAAGAGTGTATCTTTACTTGATTTAGCTGAATTAAAAAATAATTCTATCTCTATTAAGTTGAATGGGGTGGTGGAATCTGCCCAACAAATTGAGTTAAAGGCCCAACTGTCGGCTGAGTTGCAAAAACTGAATGTGGCTTTGGGGGATTACGTAGTAATGGGGCAAGTTCTGGCTAACTTTAAAAGTGATGAAGTTTCTGCTGCAATCAAAGCGGCTGAAGCTGATCTAAGGACAGCAGAACAGGCTCAAATTTCTTTTAACCAAACCGATAATAATCAGGTGATTACAGCTAAAACTTCACTTTATAACACTTTGTTGGGAGCTTATACCTCAGCTGATGATATAGTTAAAAGTAAGTTAGACACTTTTTTTGATAATCCTGATAGTTATCAACCGACACTAAAATTTTTTCCAACTGGATATGAAGCCTCTACTTTACGCAGTGAGATTGAAAAGTTGCGCAAACAGATTCAAGTGGATTTGGAAAATTGGCAGAAGTTAAATAAAAGTTTAACTGCGGAGAATGTTTCAATTGAAAATGCTAAAACTGTTTATGACTATCTTCTAGCAATTAAAACTTTATCCGATAAAGTTGCTGAAGCTTTAAATAAAACTACAACTGATGATGATTTATCAGCAACCGTGCTCTCTCAATATCAAACTTTGGTTTCGGGAATTCGTAGCGGTTTAACTACTCTTTTACAGGGTTTGACTACCGCTCAGGATCAAGTGCGCTCGGTTTTAGATAGTAAAATTTTAGTGGAAGCTTCGGTGGAAAAAGCTCAAGCTCAGTTGTTGGTCGCTCAAGCTAATAATGATAGAACTAAAATTATCGCTCCATTTTCTGGGCAAGTAGCCGCAATTTCCTTTAAGCAAGGAGAATTTGTGCCAGCTGCTTATCCGGTGATAGTTTTGAATAATGCTACAGCTTTGCAAGTTAAATTTTATTTAAGTGTGCAAGATCTAGCTAAAATTAAAATTGGTCAAAAAGTAACAGTGGACGGTAGGGTAGCTGGAGTAGTTTCTAACGTGGCCAATATGGTAGACGCTAATCTGAAAAAAGTAGAGGCTAAAATTACTTTAATTGAAAACTCTAATTTGTTGGTTGGTCAAAATGTCTCTATAGATCTTGGTTTGGAACAAGGTGAAAGTGCTTATTTATTGCCAATTCAGGCGGTTAAAGTTGCTGGAGATAAAAACTCGGTATTAACAGTTGAAAATGGAAAAATTGTAGAAGAGGAAGTGGAGGTCGGTGAAATTTATGGTGATTTGGTAGAGATTAAAAAAATAACTGCTAACAAAATTATTTCACCAGTTTATGATTTAGAAATAGGACAAGACGTAACCATCGCTGAATAAAATGGAAGAAAAAAATACCCAACCCAAAATTGAATCAACAACTGATAATATTTATTTAGATAAATTACAGTTTGATCCTGAACTAAAAAAATCTTGGATGTTTTTTTTCATTAAAAACTTCCGAGTGGTAATTTTGTTGTTGATTTTAATTTCAGCTTGGGGTATTTATGCTTTCTTCTCACTCTCACGGGAGTCTATGCCTGAGGTGAAATTGCCGATTGCGGTGGTAATGACGACCTATCCAGGAGCTTCGCCTACCGACGTAGAAGAATTTGTCACTAAAAAAATTGAGAATAAATTAACTGGTTTAGATAAGTTAGATACAATCACTTCTCAATCCTTAAACTCAGCTTCGGTGATTGTGGTGCAGTTTCAGACTGACGCTGATATTGATAATTCTATTCGGTCTTTGCGTGATAAGGTAAAAGAGGCGGAAACCGAAATCAGTAGCGAAGCCGAAACTCCTATAGTAACTCAAATTTCTTTGGATGATTCGCCAATTTGGACGATTGCCTTGTCTGGTCCGTTTGATGGTTTTGAGTTAAGAAAATATGCCGAACAAATTCAGGGTGAATTAGAAAAAATTGCTGGGGTGAGGGAGGTGCAAGTTAATGGTGGCGATATTCATCAATTTGAAATTGCTTATTTACCCGAAAAATTAAATGAATACGGCTTGACCGCTTTAACGGTTAATCAAATTATCCAAAGTTACCGCACCACTATTCCTGCGGGAAATTTTGAAAACGGCGACTTTATCATTCCAGTAGAAAGTGATTTAAAAATGAACACGGTGGAGGATATTGAAAACATTCCACTTTACATCACCCCACTTAACAGTTACGTTTATCTTAAAGACGTGGCTGTGGTAAGTAGTAAAGCCATTAAGCGAACGGTCATTACTCGTCTATCCACTGATGGTGAAACTCAGAATGAAAGTGTTAATATTTCTATTATCAAACGTCAGGGGGTATCAATTTTAGACACCGTGGATGAGGCAGAAAAGGTGCTGTTGAGTGAATTAAATAATCTCCCATCGGAATTGAATTATGTAGTGACTACAGATAATGCGGAAATAATCCGTGCCGATTTTGAACGATTGACTCACGATTTTATTTTAACTATTTTTTTGGTGGCCATAGTATTGTTTTTGATTGTGGGTTTGAAGGAGGCTTTTGTGGCTGGCTTGGCCATTCCTCTAGTCTTTTTTATCTCTTTTGGATTGTTGTTGCAGTTTGGTTATACTTTAAACTTTTTATCTTTATTTTCACTAATTTTGTCACTGGGACTTTTGGTGGATGACGCTATTGTGGTGGTTTCGGCAGTGAAGCAATATACTTCTACCGGCAAATGGACGCCTGAAGAAGCGGTGCTCTTGGTGTTAAAAGATTTCCGTTTTGTCTTAGTCACCACCACTTTAGCCAACACTTGGGCTTTTGTGCCTTTGATTTTTACTACAGGAATTATCGGCGAGTTTATGAAATCTTTACCGGTCACGGTTTCTATTACTTTATTGTCCTCTTTAGCGGTAGCTGTGATTATCAACCCATCTATGTCGGCCATGTTGGAAAGAGTGCGACTGCAGAAAAAAGGATTTTTGTTGATTGGTTTAGGCTTAACTTTTGTCACCGGAATTTTAATGGCTATGGGTGGTTGGATGAACTGGACTTTGGCTGGTTTAATTTATTTAATTATTTTAGCAATGGTAGTTTGGTATTATTTTGGTGGCAAGGAAAAAATGGCTCAGAATTTAATTCTATCTAAAATAGAACAAAAAGACGATAATGCGATTAAAGAAAAAATTCGCTTACAAAACGCGGTGGGGGAACAGACTTGGTATGACCGCTTGTTGCACGGTGTAGTTCATTTCCATCGAGTGTTACCAGTTTATGAAAAACTTTTACGAAAATGGATTTTACCAATCAATAGACGAGTGGCAGTTTTGGGAATTGTTTTGGGCCTGTTTATTTTTTCAGTGGCTTTAATTCCACTGGGAGTGGTGGAGATGATGTTTTTCCCTAATCAAGACGGGGATCAGGTTTATATTGATATTAAGGCTCCAGTTGGTACGACTCTAGCTGAAACTGATAAAATGACAGATCAAATTTTAGCTCAACTGATTGGTCGTTATGATGATGTCCAAGATATTTCAATCAGTGTAGGCCAAAGTAATCCGGAAAATATGGGTTTGAGTTTGAGTGGTGGAGGCAACCCTAATGAATCAGCTATTTTATTATCGTTGAAAGATAGTGAGGAGAGAGAAAAAAAATCCTTTGAATTAGCCGACGAGATCCGTGAAAACTTGTCTGTGCCGTCTGGTTTGTCGGTGGAGGTAAAATCTCCTGCTAGAGTTTCGCCCCAAACCGGCTCAGTCTTTCAGGCTAGAATTGTGGGTGATGATTTAACTAAAATTTCAGTTATTGCCCAAGAGCTCAAACATCGTTTAGCTGAAGTGCCGGGTGTAATCAACATCCAACTTTCCCAAAAAGAAGCGGTGCCAGAATATACTTTTAGATTAAATCCAGCAAAATTAGCAGAAAATAATTTAACCGCAGTAGAAGTGGCGGCGACATTACGTTTGGCGATTTCAGGAATTGATCTGTTTAAGATTGTAGTAGACAACGAGGAAATACAACTAACCACCACTTTTGATAAAAATCAAGTCGCTAATTTGTCTGATATTCAAAATTTATCCATTGTTAATAGTAATGGTGTAGGTGTCTTTTTGAAAGATGTGGCTAGGGTGGAATTACAGCCATCGGTCAATGTGATCAATCACTACAACGCAAAAAGGGTAATTACTTTGTCAGCCGATGCCTCTGGACAAACTAACTCCAACAAAATTTTAGCTGGCTTCCAAGAACAAATTAAAGACTATGTCATGCCTAGCGGTTATGAGATTGTCTACGGTGGGGAAAATGAACAAAATAATGAAAGTGTGATGTCAATCATCAATGCGATGTTGGTGGCGTTGGTCTTGATTATTGCTACCTTGGTGGTTCAGTTTAATTCCTTTAGAAAAGTATTGATTACCTTGATTCCTATCCCACTATCTTTGATTGGAGTCTTCATCGGCATGGGATTATTGGGAGTGCCACTATCTTTCCCCGGTCTAATTGGCACATTGGCCTTGTTTGGTATCGTGGTTAAGAATTCTATTATTTTAGTTGATAAAATTACCATGAATGTTAAGAACGATATTCCCTTAGTAGAAGCAGTGGTGGATGCTGGTAAATCACGATTGGAGGCTATCTTCATTACTTCTATTTGCACCGTTTTGGGAATGCTACCAATTACTTTTTCTAATCCGATGTGGATGTCTCTAGGCGGAGCTATCATTTGTGGTTCATTCGTTTCTTCCTTTTTGACTTTGTTTATTGTCCCAGCAGTTTATTTATTGTTGGAGCGAGAATAGAGTTGAGTGCAAAATTTTCAGCTTCTAAAATATTGTCTGTTTTTTTCCACAGCTTTTTTGTTTTTTATTGCACCACTAAATATAATATCTTCGGCTCGCATTAAACCCCCTTGATTTTTTATTTCATAAAAAATTTCGTAATACGAGAAGTATTATTAGTTAATTCGTCGTCTTCATGATAACAATTACTATCAATGTGCGAGATTTGTTGCATAAAGCAGCAATTTGTTCTTTAATGGCAATAGCCTTTTATTTTTCATTGGGAGTGGGGACAAGCTTAGCCTCATCTGCCGATGCAGTTTATACTGATGTCGGTTTAGCTCAAGTTATTTCCTTTTTAGTGTTATAATTATTATATTTTTATAGAAATGTAAAAAATACACCACGTTAATTGGATCAGGACTTGACTTTTATAGCAAAATTTGCTATACTTAAAAGAGTGTGAGTGCTTAAATGTGCTTCCAATAAATATAAGACAAGAAACCGGCTCTGCCGGCTTTTTGTTTTTTAAACTTTTCATCCTTAATTAGCTTCAGATTTTTATGCTAGAGCATAGCCCCTAAAGTTATTTTAAAAATATATCAATACACAGACCTTAAAAAATATTGCACAATATTATCTAATAATTTAGATATTTATTTTATTATGTAGATAATATGACCAAAATAAATCCTCTCTCTCTCTTATCTAAGTTCCTTCTAGTTTTTGTATTTTTATTAGCAAGCAATTTTGTTTCGGC
Organism: uncultured Candidatus Saccharibacteria bacterium; assembly: GCA_964462115.1. Taxonomy (GTDB): domain Bacteria; phylum Patescibacteriota; class Minisyncoccia; order Phycocordibacterales; family CAIZIN01; genus CAYWWA01. The sequence continues at coordinate 1,467 of CAYWWA010000003.1, read as the reverse complement.
CACCTACGATTCAACAGACCTACCCACAGATTCGAACAGTGATGGTTGGTATGAAATTTCTACCTGTTCTCAATTACAAAATATTAACACCGTAGGACTTAATCTTAACTATATTTTAACTCAAAATATTGATTGTTCGGATACGGTGAGTTGGACTTGGGAGAGCGGAGAATATTGCAAAGATGGTTCTGGAGGTGAGGCCTCTCAAGAAGAGTGTAGAGAACATTATGGATTTTGGACTACTGCAACGGTTTATGGTTTAAAATCAATTGGAGGAAATTTTGGCGCTTATGAAAACCCCTTTACAGGAAATTTTAATGGTGATGATTTTATTATTTCAAATTTATATATAAACACAGATGTAAGTTATCAAGGTTTGTTTGGTTTTGCTCAGACTGGAAGCATTTCTAATATCGGTTTATTAAATGTTAGCGTCACAGGTTCATCTTCGGTAGGAGGACTTGTTGGTTATTCCAAAAATTCAACAATCTCTAATTCCTACTCAACTGGAAGTGTAACTGGAACAGATAGTGTCGGAGGCCTTGTCGGTTCTTCTAAAGGTTCATCAATTTCTAATTCCTACTCAACTGGAAGTGTAGCGGGTTATGCTCAGAGCGGAGGACTTGTTGGTTATCAACAAAGTGGATCAATCTCTAACTCATATTCAACTGGAGGCGTAACAGGTTTAGGATATGCTCTCGGAGGTCTTGTTGGTGTTTTTTATAACGGACCAATAATCTCTAATTCTTATTGGGACACTCAAACTTCAGGTAAAACCAATATGTGTGGATCAGGAACCTGTGATGATAGCTACGGTAAAACCACCACCCAGATGAAAACCCAATCCACCTTCGTTGGCTGGGACTTTGAAGAAATCTGGAGTATTGACGCTTTGGTTAATGATGGCTACCCATACCTGTCTGCTTTTTATTCCGAACCTGAGCCTGACCCAGTCGCCCAAAGTATCACCATCGAAATTACTACCGCCGGCACTGGATATTTGAAAAATATCTGGAACTCTCCGATTAGCTATACCACCACTGGTTCATCAGGATTATCTGGTACCCTCAACGCCTTTACCAGAGTAGATTTATCTACGATGGCAGTGGGTGATACTATCACTATTACTGAGAGTGTTGCAGGCACATCGTTTAGGCAGTGGTCAGGCGATACATCGTGGCAATATGCCTTGATTGCTCTCAGCACCTCTGACCCAGGCACCTTACGCGCTAAAATAACTGCCATGCCAGCAATGAACGCTTTTACTATTGATAGTTTGGGGACTACAGCAGGGGACTATTTCTTCTATTATTTTAACTTCTATGGCTCCCTTACCTCCCTCCCTGTAGGATCTTTTAATACTTCCAACATCACTACCACAGGAATCTATTTCTTCTATAATTTCAACCGGTATGGCTCCCTTACCTCCCTCCCCGTAGGTTCGTTTGACATCTCTAAGATCACAAT
>CAYWWA010000002.1:0-83815 GCA_964462115.1 uncultured Candidatus Saccharibacteria bacterium | reverse complement strand
TAAAACGACAGCTAACTATCATCACCGCAATCATTATCTTTTTAGTTGCACCATTGGTTTTTATTGTAGTTAAAAAAATTAATGATGTTCAACCTACTTGTTTTGACGGTATCCAAAATCAGAACGAGGTTGGGGTTGATTGTGGTGGGGTCTGTGCTGAACTATGCCAATCGCAAGTAAAAGAACCTGTGGTAGTTTGGCGTCAAGCTTTTAGAGTTACGGAAAATATTTATAATATAGTTGTTTATATTTATAATCCTAATACCGATGCTGGAGCTTCACAGGTGCCGTTTGTGATTAGAGCCTTAGATGATGAGGGTAGGGAATTATTTAGTCGAGAGGGAGTAACTGATATTTTGCCCAATCGCTCTATCCCAATTTTTCTCTCAGGAGTTTCTATGATTAAACCAGATATACGTATTGAGTTTTCTTGGTTGTCTCAACCTCATTGGTATCAACAGTATTCTTCAGACTACTTTTTATTAGTGAGAAATATTCAAACAGAATTATCCTTTGATGGTCTCTATTCTGTTTCCGCCAACATTACTAACAACTCAGCTAAACAACTATTTAATTTACCAGTTTTGGTAATAGTTTATGATGATAATAATTCAGCAATTCAATCTTCTCGCACCATAATTTCTAAATTAGATGGTTATGCTTCAGCCGCGGCACATTGGTCCTGGCCAGAAAAATTATCCAAAGATCCAGTGCGGGTAGAAATTATTCCTATTTATTTTGAATTAGAAAATGCCAAGTAAGATAAAATGGTGGCGAACCGACTGGTTGTTATTTGGAGCGATGGTTTTAATCATGTTGGCTGGACTTTTTTCCATGGGGTCTGTAGTGGAACTAAACAGGGTTTTTGTTCGCCAGTCAGTTTTAATACTACTTTCTATAGTGGTCTTTATTGTTTGTCAATCAATTGATTGGCGATTTTTGAAACGAAGCAATGTTATTTTATTTTTGTATTTTATTGGGATTATAGCTTTATCTGTATTATTTTTTGTAGGCTATGTAGCTAAAGGTGCGCAAAGCTGGTTAGATGTTTTTGGTTTATTTTCCATTCAGCCGACCGATCCGATGAAGCTGATTTTAATTATCTTATTAGCTAAATATTTTGCCAGAAGGCATAACGAGATCAGTCGTTTTCGGCATTTAATTATTTCCGGACTATATGCTGGTTTGGTGTTTGTGCTAATCTTGTTACAACCAGATTTTGGTTCAGCTTTAACTGTTTTTTTGATTTGGTTGGGAATGATTTTGGTTTCAGCTGTGCCGATAAAATATTTAGCAATGATTTTTGCCGTGGGTGCTTTGTTGGGTGCTTTTTTGTGGAATTTTTCCATCGCTGGTTTTCAGTTACAAGATTATCAGAAACAACGTATTGTTAGTTTCTTGAATCCGTTAGATGATATCCAAGGAACGGGATATAATGCGTATCAAGCAGTAATTGCAGTGGGTTCGGGTGGTTTAATCGGTAAGGGGATAGGTTATGGCACGCAATCACGTCTTCGTTTTTTGCCCGAACATCAGACGGACTTTATTTTCGCCGCTTTTGCCGAACAGTGGGGCTGGGTGGGGGTAGTTATTTTATTATTAACTTTTGCAGTTTTACTAAGTCGCTTGTTTATTTTTGCAATCAGAGGTCAAAGTAACTTTGAAACCTTTTTATGTATTGGTGTAATTTGGTGGTTTATGGCCCACTTAATAATTAACGTTGGAATGAATATTGGGCTAATGCCAATTACTGGAATTCCGTTGCCACTCATGAGTTATGGTGGTTCACACCTTTTGACCGAATGCGCTGCTTTGGGAATTGTGGTGTCGTTTTATAAACGTAATAGTTTGGGCTAAGATTATTTTTTATTAACATAAGCAGAACAATTGTTTATAGAAAAAGCCCTTGGAATAGTATCCAAGGGCTTCAAATTTTCACTTTTATTCAACCTACACCCATTCTGATAATGGTGATTTTTGTTGCCACCGATACAATACCAGTGGGGTTGAAACTATGAATGAACATAAAAACATGTAGGCTGGAAGAATATAGTTAGCAAGGGTGTGCTCTGTAATGGCAAAGATGGCTAATCCATAACCAATGGCAAATAACACCCAAGCAAACGGACGGTCAGCGTTTGGTTTTGTCCACACAAATATTATCGTGGGAATTGCCGCAAACAGATCCGCAATAATTGCCAAGTAAAGAGCATATTGTGCCATTTGCTTATTTTCGCGAACCATTAACCATAGACCAAGTGACAGCAACCCAAACACGATACATGCTATTTCAATTTGGTTTGGTTTTGTCCAACCACCGTGTCGCCACAAGATGAGAAGGGTGATTAATAGTGGGTTAGTAAAACCAGATATCGCTGGCCAAATATTGGCCCCAGCACCAGAACTCTCATAAGTTAGCAAGAGTGTAAAACCAATTAGTGTCCAAAGTATCCAGCTTGTTAAATTTGGCTTTACTTTAGTTTGATAGGTCCTAATACCATAGGGGATAGCACTTAATATCACTAATAATCCAGAAACAAATCCAATCACTTCTACATTCATTTTATTTTTCCTTACTCTTTTGTTGTGAATGTACAGCTTTGATTAAGTAAAAAACACTTAATCGTGCTTACAATAGTATAACACAATATTAATTATAGGTCAATATTAACTAACACACAATATTATTTGTTTATAGATGAATCTTTCTTAGTTTTTAATTTAGTGCCCTCGGTAGGTATTTCTACTGATTCAGTAGAAATATATCTGCAAATAGTGTTTGATTTAATTTTAGAGTTTACAATACAGCTCGAAAACATTTTATTAAAAATTTGTTTTAGTAATCTATTGTTCTTTGATTATGAAAAAAACACGCCAGAAGTCCGAAGACATGGCGTGTTGGATTGGCGGGTTTTAGGCGATGAGATACTCAAGGAGCGCAGCCCAGTTCTTGGCGCGGACCGTGTCGGACCGCTTGCTGCACTCCTCGTACTCCAGCGCCTTCGAGAGGTCCAGCGGGTCGAATCGCTCGACCCAGTTCCTCGTGTTGGAAAGGAGAACCTTGCTGCCCTCGATCGTGAACGCGGTCGGATCGCTCTCGCCACTTTCGTGGTTGAAGACATCGAAGCAGGCGGAGGCAGGGTGCGAATGGTGGTCGCTGTCGGTGAAGACGGCGACATACTTCGCGCGGGCCCTGACAGCAGCCAACAAGCCGATGAAGATACCGACAGGCATCTCCTGACCGACGAGTTCCATCGAACCCTGCGCCTGCCGCGAAGCGGGCACGAGGAGGTCGGTGAGCACGACGTCGAAGTCAGGATACGTGGTCGCCTGTTCGTTCGCCACTTTCTCGGCGGCGAAGTATTCGGCCTTCTTCGTCTCATCGTCGGAACAGTAAGGATTGAAGTCGCCGAACTGGCCATTGAGAGCGGCCGAGGCCTTCTTGTAGTCTAACTTCGGCGTGAGCAACTTTTGCGCCTCGTCATAGGTACCGACGATCGTGAGGTCGTGGTCTTTGAGTAGCGCATACGACACCTAATTTAGATGTCCAATGCGCTACTCACAGAGTAAAAAAGATCACTAACCACTTCTTTTGTCTTGTTTATCAAAGAGCTATTTTGTTAATTTAAAGGGTAAAATCCACCACCATAAATTATTTCCTAATTATAGCATATTTTAACTTTTTTGTCAAGGAAAAAACTAAACCCAACGTAAAATAAGCGTTTTTTGACGATTTCTAGCCAATTTTAGGCTATTTTACTGCTCCATATTTTGAGTAGTTGTATTGTAAAGATGAAACAAAATTGTCGGTGGATTTGTAGAACAGTGGGGCTGAGTGGGGTTTGCTTTATACTAATTTGACCTACCACTAGATAGCCTCTAAACGTGGTGCCCCCGATGAGTCTCGGACGGGGTGATACCAAGCAGTGTAAGGCTTCTTGAGAGATTTTCCAAGTACTTAGATGATGCCTCCGCATAGGGGTCTCTTTTTGGTAAACCGAACAAACTGAACACAAAACTGGGGTGTATAAACTAGTGTTCGTTTTTAAAATGCCAACAAATGCCAAAAATTGAGTATCGATAATTTAGACAAATATCTCTAAAATAAAGCAAAATAAGGATATTTGAAGAATTTACCAATCACGTGATATTTAAGGATTTGGCATTTCAGACCAGATCAAAATGTTACAAGTGAGACACGATAGAGGGTGTATCAAATACGAGACTTTTTGGAGAATGAAGATCAAAACATCAAGTAATATATGGGCATTATTGAATTTTAGAAAAAATAAATCTTAAAAAGTACTGTAACATTTGCAATTTACTGTCTCATTCTTAGAAATCATCAGAAATCAAAACCTATACGTATCAACGTATACTAGAGAAATGAGACATTTTGAGACATGTTACATAGACGTAAAATGATGTCTCATTTATGAATCCATAAAACACAATATGAAGCAAAAATGGTTTTTTAGGAAAATGAGACAAATGAGACACGAAGAAGGGAACGATATTATAAAATCTCAAATCCCTTTTCTTTGTCGTAAGAAATACCATACCCAAAAGCTCTCGCAACATCTTTTACAGCATAGAACTGAGCCTCAGACATCTTAAGTGAGGTTCCGCTTCCTGGTTTTGGGGAAGTATATCCTTTTACCGCTTCAGCAAAAGCAAGATCTTTTGATTTCAATTCTTCTACAAATCGTTCTATATGCTCTGTTTCTACAGACCCAACTTCTGACATAAAGAATCCATTTTCGACTTTCTTGCCTAACAGATTGTCGCCACGAACATATGGTTTTATGATTTGTGCTAGTTCCTTAAGCGCTTCATCACTTGGCTGTTCTAGAAAATAGATACTGATAGAATCATGCCGTTCAGTAGGTGATGCTGTCGTGCCAGGTTGTCCAAATTTATAGTTAGCTTTTATCTTTCCACTAGCAATCATATCATCAAGACCTTCAATTAACTCAGAAGTAACATGGACATTAAAGGATCCGCGAGTGACGGTCTCTTCGCCATTCTTTGGAAACATACCTCTGTACATCCATTCGCTCTTTTTGTTATTTATATCCACTTTCGTGCTTTTGAGCGCATCTTCCCATGTTTGTTCTTCTTTCGGATCAGTAGGATACTCTGCGATTCTGTATCTGTTGTAGACATCTTGAAATAGTCCAGAAGCAAGTTTTTTTCTAGATTCTGGATCATTAATATTATCGAAAAGATTTTTATATAAATCTACAACAGCTTGTTTTCTTCCTTGAGAGACAAGTTTTACTAGACCTGCAATTAGAGGATTTTCTTCCCCTTCATAACTTTGAATCGAAGCAAGTTCTTGTTGTTTTGTAGTAAGCGCGTCACCTGATCCAATACCAAGATCTCTTCTGATTTGTTCTACCTTTATTTCATCATTCAGCTTACTCTTTTTACCTTCTACAACTTCAGATTCTTTTTTCCTAAGTGCATCTACAACTTTTTGCTTTCTTTCTTTTTCCTGTTTAGTTTTTTCTTTATCCATATATTCAGGAATAGTCCAGATGAATTCAAGAGTGTCCGCGTCTAATCCTTTGTATTGTGGTGGCACATCAATTTCATCTTTCGGTTCAGCAATTTCAACACCTTCTGTTTTTAATTCGGGAGTATTTTCTGGTTCATTCATACCTGCTTCAATACCAGCGATAAAAGAAGGTGGTAATCCCTGCATTATAGAATCTTTTGATTCCCCAGCCTTAATTCTGGCAACGTATTCTCGAATTTTCTGCTCTGAACCGCTAAAAGGTTGTTTTTCCATAAGTAACTAAATTATAACAAAATTGTATACATAGTTCAACTTTTTTACTCTAGCTCACGTGTCAAAATTTGTGTAGCAAAGTTATCTCCTACTTACCAACTCTGGGAAGTCTAGACTCCCCACAAGGTCTGCGTCATCAATGTGTCTGTATGACATATACAACAACAGCGCCGTCTGGGGCTACGGCCAAACCATCAAGCCCCGTAAGGCTTTCGTACTGCCTGTATGCAAGAAAAAGTACGGAACAGGAAGATAAACAGGTGCTTTCCATCGACTCCCAGATCAATGAAATGTAGAAGATGGCATTGGCGGATAATTTGGAAATTGTGACCCTTAAGCGAGAGTTCCACTCGGCCAAGGAAGCAGGTCAACGCCCTGTCTTCAATGAGATCGTCGAGGAACTGAAGCAAGGTAAATACAACGGCATCCTGACGTGGGCACCAGACCGTATTGCGAGAAACGCAGGCGACCTCGGCAGGATCGTGGACTTGATGGATCAAAAGAAGCTCATTGAGATACGCACCTATGGGCAGAAATTCACAAATACCCCAAACGATAAGTTCATGCTGATGATTCTTGGATCGCAGGCGAAGCTTGAGAATGACAACAAGGTCATTAACGTGAAGCGAGGTCTGCGAACAAGGGCGGCGATGGGACTCCGACCATCAATGGCACCGACAGGCTACCTTAATAGCAAGAACAAGGACGAGAAGTGCCAAGTGATCGTGGATGCGAAAAGAGCACCAATAATCAAGGAGATGTTTGAGAAAGTGGCGAATGAAAATTACTCGGGCAGGAAGATATACAAGTGGCTCAAAGAAACGAACTTCAAGAACAAGAACGGAAAGTATGTGACACTCGGCAACATATACCGAATGCTCCGCATGACCTTCTACTATGGGGTGTTTGAGTACCCCGAGGGTAGCGGCGAATGGTATACCGGCAAGCATACGCCGATCATCACGCAGGCACTCTTCGAGGCGGTGCAGGAAAAAATCAAAGTGGAGAAAAAGAAAGCGTACGGTAGAGAGTTTGCCTTCACGAGGATGCTCCACTGTGCCTACTGCGAGTCGGGCATAACGGCGGAGGAAAAGATAAAGGAACTGAAAGACGGCGGATCGAACGCTCACGTCTACTACAGATGCACGAAAGTGAAGAATCGGGAATGCCCGAACGAGTCAGTGAAAGAATCGATACTCATAGAAGAGGTGATGCCAATCATCGACAAGATGAGCATGGACAAAAGCGAGCTGAAAAAGAAACTAGAGGAAGAAGTCGCGCGATATGCACTTTTTCAGACAGGAGTGCTTGGAGTGGATCTGAATCAATCGAAAAAGCACAAAGACATATCGATCAAGACATTCGCAAAGCATATGCTACGGCACGGCACAATGCTTCAGAAACGAGAGGTGCTGTCGTGTATCAAGAGTAGGATGTTGCTGAAGGATAAGAAACTGAATCTAGAATAGCGGTATTAGAAAAAAATTATATAAAACTTTACTATTCAAATACTTCGATATACGGTGGTAAATCTTTTTTAGTTACTTTTATTTTATTTACAGAACTAACAGGAATCTTACTAACATATTCCACCCTCCTGTCTTCTCTTGGTGAGAATTGATTTTTGTCAAAAATATATACAAAACCTGTAGAGTCTTCCGTTAACTGCTCAAGAGCATCTTTTCTTGCGCGTATTTGTAAAACAATTTCACCCTTTTCGTTATCAACAGTACCGGCAGATGAGCTGTATCCCTTCGGACAATTATATTTATTTATCAAAGCCATCAAAATAGCATAATCGCTTTGTTTGATGCAAATACTGCTGGATCACCGTCTGGCTCCTGAATACCATTTCTATAATTATATCCCTGTCGTGGTTCTAAAGAATCAAGGCTTGGGTTTTCCGAACCATGAAAAACATATTTATCTTCAATCTCAAGTTTTTGTAATTCTTCTCTTCCTGATGAGATATTTTCCATAGATTCATTCATCTTATTATTTTAGCATTTCAGCAGGTTCCTGTAAAAACACAGGGCCCCCGCGTCTACCTTGATTGTGCCCTCGGTAGGAATCGAACCTACATTAACGGCTTAGAAGTCCGCAGTTCTATCCATTGAACTACAAGGGCAAGCCTGAGTAGTATAACATATTTTTGCAGTTTTACAATAAACTATCAGGGTTAACTTCTATTTTAAAAATCGGTGGAAGTTTCTTTATTTTTTGAATTAAATTTTGATCCGGCCATTCGGTAAAAGGAATCTTAATCAATAAATGATAAACACTTAATTGATTTTTAACCGCTACAAAGGCCGGGTAAACAATTGCCGAGTAATCACTTAAAAAGTCTTTCAATTTTTCCATTTCGGCTGAAACCTTTTCTGGAGTATTTTGGTAAGAAATTTTTACTAAAATCTGAAACGGTGGATATTGATATTTTTGTCTAGCCTTAATTTCATCTTGAAAATATTTTTTGTAATTTAAAGGTGATAGATATTCAAAAACTTTTTCCTGAGGTTGACGAGTTTGGATAATAACTTGTTTACTGGTCTTGCTGAGCAGGTCGCTAACAATTCTGAGATAGTTTTCGCTGGTATGAAAATCAGGTAAAGCGAATAGATTGTCCAAGGTGGCGACAACGCTATAATGAACCTTTATTAAATAAGTTAGAGCCATTTCGGTGCCTAGTAAGATGCCATTATTTGTTTCGAAATCTTTAATGATAGCTTGAGCTTGTTTAATGTTTTTAACACTATCTTTATCTAGGCGCCAGATTTTAGTTTGGGGGAAAATTTGTTTCAACTCTGTAGCCACTTTTTCAATACCAATTCCAAAACTCTGCAAACGATAGCCGTTACAATGGGGACATTTTAAATTGGTGCTTTGTTTATTTTGGCACTTGTGACAAATAAAAATATTTTGAGGTTTAGCGGCGTGTAGAGTAATGGGGGTGGAGCAATTGTCGCACAAAATAATTTCACCACAATCGGCGCAAATAGTTTGAGAAGATAAACCACGTTTCGCACAAAAGACAAAGATCTTTTTTTTCTCAATCACCGCTTTGCATAACAATTCTTGTACTTGGCGATCAAAAAGACTAAACTTTTGATCGGTTTGAGGGCTGACAATTGAAATGGGGGCCGCCATTTCTTTAGACCAAATTTTTTTACTTTGGTTTTGATATATGGTTTCCAAACGTAATAAATTATCTACCAGAACAAAGTGACATTTTTTATTTTCAGCAAATTTTTGAACAAAGACTCTCAGGTCAATTGTTGCCCGTCCCATAGTTTTGTAGGCTCGGGAATTTTCTTTATATAAAAATAGGGTGGAGATATTGCTAGGCCAGAGATTAAGAAATGGGGCGGTGCCGATGATAACCACTGACTGTGATTTTTCTGTGAGTTTAGCAATCGCTTTTTCCAACTGTTTTAGTGTTAGTTCTGAGCTTAAAGTTATGACTGTAAAACCCAGGGTAGAAAATTTATCTTGTAAAATTTTAATATCAGAAATGGTGGGGGTGACAATAAAAACTGATTCTTGCCGTTCAATCGCCTCAGCCACCTTTTTTTCTAATTCTGTTTGATAATGAAGAGATTGTATATTTTCTGTCTGGTAATCTTTTTTTGTTTTATTAGAGTTTGAAAAAGATTTTAGTAGGGTTAGATTTTTCAAAATAATTTGTGGCAGCAAACGAATAAAAGTTTGACCAAAACTAGCGGTGTGCCATTCAGCCGTAGCTTGAACCGCTTGAATGAAATCTTTACTAAAATAATTTTCTTCGACAGCTAAAACTTTTTTAAGAGCAAAATTCGAGGTCTTAAGGTTAGTTTTTTGTTGAGAGGCTATTTGGCAGTCAATAGTGAGTGCTAAAACTTTTTGCTTACGTAGTGGCACCAAAACTAAACAACCAACTGCAATTTTTTGCGCAGAAAAATAACTCAGCGTTTCTGGAATCGCCGACTTACTAATCGCTAAAACTTCCACTAAATACATTAGTTGATTATAGCAAAGTTTGTTATTTCTGTGGCCTGTTACTTTGCTAGATTTGAGTAAATCTTGTATAATGAATTAAAAAACCTATGAAAAAAATCTTAATCACAGGTGGTGCTGGTTTTATTGGATCACATACGGTGGTGGAATTATTAGGTGAAGACAAGTTGTTTGAACCTATAATTATTGATAATTTTTCCAATTCAAAAAAAGAAGTTATTGAAAAGATTGAACAAATCACTGAAGTTAAACCAAAATTTCAACAAATAGATATTTTAGATCAAACAGCCTTAGAAAAATTATTTGCAGAAAATAAATTTGATTCAGTAATTCACCTTGCAGCGTTAAAATCGGTAAGCGAGTCATTACGGAAACCGCTGGAATATTTTGAAAGCAATGTAGTTGGGTTGCTTAATTTGTTATCAGTGATGAAAAAACATTGTGTTAAAAAACTGATTTTTTCTTCATCCGCGACAGTTTACGGTAATAGTTCGATTGCACCTTATAAAGAAGACGCGGTGGTGGGAGCAACTATGACAAATCCCTATGGTGAAACCAAGGCCGTTGCTGAAAAAATTTTAGAATGGACTGCTAAGTCGGATCAAGAATGGCAAATTACCATCTTGCGTTATTTTAATCCAGTGGGCAACCACCCCTCTGGGATTATTGGCGAAGATCCCAACGGTATCCCTAGTAACTTAATTCCAGTTTTACTCCAAGTTGCCAGTGGTAAAATACCAGAATTAAAAATCTTTGGTGATGATTATGAAACCCTAGACGGAACCTGTTTACGTGACTATGTCAGTGTAGTTGATATTGCCAAAGGTCATGTTGCTGCTTTGAAACAACAGAAACAAGGTATTGAAATTTTTAATCTTGGAACAGGAAAAGCTTTAAGCGTAAAAGAAATTGTAAATGCTTTTGAAGAAAGTTTAGAAAAAATTTTACCTAAAAAAGTCGTCGCTCGCCGCGCGGGGGATTTGCCGGTAGTTTTCGCTGATGTTGCTAAGGCTGAAAAGGAATTGGGTTGGAAATCATCGGCAAGTATCAAACAAATCATGGAAAGCATAAAAGCTTATCTGGATAAAAACCCACAATTTTAATCAGAGCTGTAATTGATATCAATGTTTATGTTTTTTAGGTTTTGTGTTATGATAGTCGCATGCAAAAAGAAACTTTTGAGATAGAAATAGGTGGGAAGAAAATTTCCGCCGAATTTAATAATTTAGCCGATCAAACTAATGGTTCGGTCTTAATGCGGATGGGGGAAACAGCAGTTTTGGTTACTGCAGTCATGGGTAAAAATGAAAAAGATGGTGACTTTTTTCCGCTCACAGTTGATTTTGAGGAAAAATTTTACGCTTCAGGTAGAATAGGGGGCAATCGTTTTCAGCGCCGAGAAGGGCGTCCAAGCGAAGAAGCAATTTTATCAGGCCGAATTATTGATCGCACCATTCGACCACTATTTGATCAATATATTCGCAATGAAATACAAGTAGTTGTTACTACCTTAGCTATTGGAGAAGAGCAGCCAGACTTTCTTGGTTTACTTGGCTCATCGTTGGCTTTAGCTAGCTCCGATATTCCTTGGAATGGACCAGTAGCTGGTTTAAGAATTGGTCAACTTGGTGAAGATTTTATAATCAATCCCCAAATTGGATTTGAAGAAGCTGATAATTTTATTTCTGAAAGTTTTATCTGCGGTAAAGATGGCAATGTGAACATGATTGAAATTGGTGCTAAAGAAATTAGCGAGGAAACTGCTAATAAAATTTTAGCTACTGCGGTAACCGAAATTGAAAAACTTAATGCCTGGCAAAAAGAAATTGTGGCTAAAATTGGCAAGGCTAAAATTAAAATTGATAAGCTAGTTTTAGATGAAAAAATTTTAGGTATATTTAATTCAGTTATTGCGCCACAATTAAGCGGCGCGGTTTTTACTGGTCAAGCTGGTAAGGATGGAATTCATCATTTAGAAGAAGAGTTGGTAGAAAAAATTAAAGGCATTGTTGGGTTAGAGGAAAAACATCTTGGAAAACAAATTGCTTTAGCTAAAAGTTTTTATGAAGATAGAGTAGACGCAGAGTTGCATCGCGGGGCCATTGAAGATAACCGCCGAGCCGATAATCGTGGTTTTGAAGAAGTGCGAACACTTTTTGCTCAAGCCGGTGGAATTTCAGCCGCTACTCATGGTACTGGTATTTTCTTTCGTGGCGGCACTCATGTCTTATCAACTTTGACACTTGGTGGACCTAGAGATGCTATGACAGTCGAAGAGATGGGTGATGAAGAGGAGGAAAAACGTTTTATCCATCATTATAATTTTCCTCCATTCTCTTCAGGTGAGGTGGGGAGAATCGGCGGGGTGAATCGTCGTGCCGTGGGGCATGGAAATTTAGCGGAAAAAGCTTTGAAATATGTTATTCCTGCTAAAGAAATTTTTCCCTACACAATTAGATTGGTTTCGGAAAGTTTAGCTTCTAATGGCTCAACCTCTCAGGCCTCAGTTTGTGCTGGTTGTTTAGCTTTGATGGACGGTGGAGTACCAATCACCAAAGCGGTGGCTGGAATCGCTTCAGGGCTTTTAATGCGAGATGAAAATAATTACAAACTACTAACTGATATTCAAGGTCCAGAGGATCATTTTGGCGATATGGATTTCAAAGTTGCGGGAACTAAGGATGGTATCACCGCAGTGCAGATGGATATCAAAGTAGATGGCATACCATTAAAAATCTTAGCAGAGGCCTTTGTAGCAGCCCAAAAGGCACGTTTCCAGATACTTGACAAAATGTTGGAAGCAATTCCTGTACCAAGAGCTAAGATTGCTCCAAGCGCTCCTAAAATTATTACCATGACCATTAAGGAAGAACAAATCGGTGCCGTGATTGGCAAAGAAGGAAAAGTAATTAAAAATATCACCGAAGTTTCTGGAGCAGAAATTGTGATTGAAGATGACGGTTCAGTTTTTATTACTGGTAAGGAAGGTAAGGCCGAAAAAGCTAAAGAAATGATTGAGGCGATTGTCAAAGAGTGGAAAGTGGGGGATACAGCTGTGGCAAAAGTAGTTAAAATTTTAGAGGGAATTGGGGCGGTGGCACAATTTGGTATGACTGATGGTTTAATTCATATTTCAGAAATTGCTTCATTTAGAATTGAGAAAATCGCTGACTATTTGCAAATCGGTCAAGAGGTGCCAGTGGTTATCAAAGAAGTTCGTGAAGATAATGGTCGCCAAAAAATTGGCCTCTCAATCAAACGAATCAAAGCCGATTTTATTAAAGCAAAAAATAATTTGACTGATAAATAAAGTCAAATTGATTGTTTTTGGATGGATTGCGTGGTAATATACACCGTAGTTTCGTTGTTTTTCTTTCTCTAACTAAGGAGGTCTTGTATGGACATAGAAACAGAGATGTATAAGAAACGGAAATGGGCACTGCTGTTCCTGAGTCTGAGTTTTAGCTTGCTTGCATTGCTTAACCTAGTTTTTTTGTGCGTCAACCAGAAACACGTTCACTTGGTTGTATCTCTGGTTTGTATAATTCCTGCCTATCTCGCTTTGAAGATGGCGGGGTATTGGCACGCAAAAAGTAAACAAGCCTGAATTCTTCTCGCACCGATCTATCTGACCGGTGTTTTTTTATTTTACACTACTATTATCAATTATTTTTGCTTCATCCACCAAAACTGAAAATTTAACATCACCCAAATCTTCTCGTTGGTTAAATTTGCCCTTGACCGATAAGCAAATGTTGCTTGCTAAAATGTTTTTAAATTTTTGATAAGCTTTAGGAAAAAATACTACCTCCAATTCTTCGTTCTGATCTCTCATCAGCACAAAAGCCATTTTATCACCCTTTTTGGTGCTTATTTCTCTAATTGATTCAACTAAGCCGGTTGCTACTACGGTTTGTTCGTTGCGAGCAGTTTGTTTGATTTGCTTTAAAGTAGCTCCTCGACGAGACAAAGCTTCTTCATATTTATCAATTGGGTGTCCAGAAATATATAAACCCAACAACTCTTTTTCCCACATCAACATTTCATCTTTAGAAGCCTCGCGCATTGTTTTGAGTTTCAACGATGAGACTTTAACATCGCTATCGCCAAACAAGTCAGCCTGTCCTTCTGGTTTGTTGATGAATTGGCGTTGGAATTCACACAGATATTCTACATTACCCAACATTTCTCCTCGTTCACCTAATTTATCTAAAGCTCCACATTTAATTAAACTTTCCAAACTTTTTTTATTTAAATCTTTGTCGGTAATCCGAGTTAAAAAATCTTCCAAAGACAGGAATTTTCCATTTCTGTTTCGTTCTTCAATAATCACATCGGAGATATGGGAACCGAACATTTTAATAGTCAATAGACCAAAACGGATAACCTCCTTCCGTGAAGCCTTATCGGCTGTATTTTCCTTGATAACCGCAAACTCTTTCATACTTTCGTTAACATCGGGAGGAAGAATTTCTACTCCAATGTTTTTACACTCGGTCACGAAGGCACCAATTTTTTCTACGTCTCCGGCGTCAGCCGTCATTACTGCCGACATATAGCAGGCGGGGTAATGGGTTTTGAGATAAGCGGTTTGGTATGATAGGTGACCATAAGAAGCGGCGTGAGCCTTGTTGAATCCATACGAGGCAAACGGCAACATTTTTTGCCAAATGGTATCAATCAATTTTTCATCTAAATGGCCGAATTCTTTCATACCTTTGCGGATTTTGATTTCTTGCTCGGCCATCAGTTCGGGGATTTTTTTACCCATGGCCTTACGGAATTTGTCCGCTTCCAACCAAGAATAACCAGCCAGTTTGATTGCGGTCATCATCACATCATCCTGATAAACTAATAGTCCGTAACTCTGGTCTAAATATTCAGCCATTCTGGGATCCATATATTTTATTTTTTCTGGATGATGTTTAACATCAATGTAAGTTGGAATTTCATCAATTGGCCCTGGACGATAAAGTGCCAACATCGCGTTAATATCAAACATGGTGGTAGGCTTAAGTTCCATCAGATATTTAGTCATACCCGCTCCACCAAGCTGAAAGACTCCCATAGTTTCACCACGAGAAAGAGCAGAAAAAACTTTTTGATCATCAAAGGGGATTTTTTCAATATCAATTTCCACCCCTTCGGTTTCCTTAATCCTTCTAACAGCATCGGCCAAAATGGATAAATTTTTAATACCCAAAAAGTCAAACTTTAATAAACCAACCCCATCTTCTCCCACCGCATGCATTTCGTATTGAGTGATAATTTTATCTCCAGTTTTAGAGTCAAACTGAATTGGTACATAGTCGGTAATGGGGCCGGGAGCAATAACCACTCCCGCGGCATGCATGGATACCTGGCGAGCGTTACCTTCAATTTGCATCGCTAAATCAATAATGGTTTTAGCACTGTCATCGCTGTCATAAACCTCTTTCAGTTCGGGAGAATAACTGTCTTTACCTTCGGTGAGCACATCTTTTAGTTCTACGGTTTTTCCTTGTTTACCCATAGGGATCATTTTAGAAAGTCGATCACCTATAGAGTAGCTATAGCCTAAAGCTCGAGTTACATCTTTAACTGCTCCACGTGCAGCCATGGTGCCAAAGGTGCCAATTTGTCCCACTCGATCATCGCCATATTTACCTCGAGCATAAGCAATCACATCATCTCGACGATTATCGGCATAATCCATATCGATATCGGGAGCTGACGGACGCTCGGGGTTCAGAAAACGTTCAAAGGGAAGTTTAAATTCTAAGGGATTAACTTTAGTAATATAAGTCAAATAAGTAGTAAGTGAACCAGCCACTGATCCTCGGATGTTGGTATAGATATTGTGCTCATCAGAGAACTGTAATAAATCTGCCACGGTTAAGAAATATTGCGGGTAACCTTTGTCATGGATGACTTTAAGTTCATATTCTAAGCGATCAATTACCTCTTGGTTTGCTTCCAAATTGCGCAGCTTAATTCCTCGGTAGGCAATTTTGCGTAAAGCTAAATCGTGTTTGTAAAGAGGATTGTTTTGATCTCGACAATAATCGGGTAGATGTTCATCAGAAATTTTTCGTAATTCAGGATCTAAATCGGAAAAATCTATTTCCGCGTCCGAGACAATGTAGTTGGGAAATTTCCACTCCCCTAATGCAATTTCAAAATTACATTGCGCTGCAATCTTAACGGTGTTTGATAGAGCTTCAGGCTCATCTTTAAAAGCTTCAGCTGCTTGTTCTTGGGAGATAAAGGAAAAATCCGCGTCTTCGTCATCAGTCATTTCTGATAGCTTCTTTTTTTTGCCAATTGCTACCACTAAATCACGCGCTGCTTTATCCTCAGAGTTGATATAATAGACATCGTGCGCTGCTACTAATTGAACTTTATTTTGACGGCTCCAAGCAATTATTTTTTTCACACCTTCTTCGTGACCGGCGATTTCAATATGGTGAGTAATTTCTTGATAAAAATCATCAGCAAAAACGTGGTGATAAAAAGATAAAATTTCTTGAGCACTTGCTTCAGCTTCACGGCGAATCATATTAGATAATTCGCCATTAAAATCTGGCATGATAGCGATAAGATCTTGGTGATATTTTTCTAAGAGCTCGCGATCAATTCTGGGTTTACCATCAAAAAAACCTTCCAGATATGAAGCCGAAACTAAACGCATTAAATTTTGATAGCCATTAAAATTTTTGGCCAACAATACCAAGCGAGTTTTTTCTAAATCAATCGGACTTTCTTTATCTTTGCGAGTGCGAGGAGAGAGGTAAAAATCCACCCCAATAATTGCTTTGACTGGGGCCAGTTCGTTACCTTTTTTGTCTTTAGTTTTTTTACTTTGTTCGTAGAATTCAATAGCGGAATACATGTTGCCACTTTCAGTAATAGCCAAAGCGGGCATATTATATTTACGGGTTACTTTCAATAGGTCAGGAACTTTGGGTAAACCGTTAAGTAGTGTGTAGTGAGAATGAGTGTGCAGGTGTACAAAAACTGGTTTATCATTGTTGTTTTCCATCAGCTTATTTTAATGTTTTTTAGGAAAAAATACAACTAATTTTATTTGTTAAAAAATATTTTTTATGAACCAATCCAAGATAGCTCTAGTGTGTTTTTTCACTTTTTATGATATACTTATCGAATTATGTCAAAGAAAGTCCAAGATAAGGCTGCAAGCGGTTCTAGTCGGCTTTTTCATGCTGAGAGTGAAAAAAAAATAAAATCTAGCAAAAAAACAGTGGCTGGACGAGAAGTAGATGATAAAATCGTAGTGAAAGGAGCCAGGACTCATAATCTGAAAAATATCACGGTGGAAATGCCACGAAATAAAATTGTAGCTATCACCGGCTTGTCTGGTTCAGGAAAATCATCTTTGGCTTTCGATACTATTTTTGCGGAAGGGCAGAGGCGATATATGGAAAGTTTATCTTCTTATGCTCGTCGTTTTTTACATCAAATGCAAAAACCAGATGTTGATGAAATTACTGGTTTATCTCCTGCAATTTCAATTGATCAAAAAACTCACTCCAACAATCCGCGTTCGACTGTTGCTACCATCACTGAAATTTATGACTACCTACGAGTTTTATACGCTCGAATTGGTAAACCACACTGTTTGGAATGTGGTCGTGAAATTAAAAAACTATCTCGTGAAGAAATTTTACAAACCATCATTAAATTAGTGCGAGAGATTGATACAAGTAAAATTGATAAAAAAGTCTTTGGGGTGGAAGTTAATGATTTAAAAATTAAACTTTACGCCCCGCTAGTGGTTGGGCGTAAGGGTGAATATTACCAACTGCTGTATGATTTATTGAGCAAAGGCTATGAAGACGTTTTGATTGATGGAGCAGAACAAAAACTTCGTGAACGGATTGACTTAGCTAAAAACAAAAAACACGATATCGCGGTTTTGGTGGATGAATTTTATATTTCTGAAATTAAAAAGATGGCCAACAACTACAAGGCAGAAGGAATTAAGGAAAGATTATCTGAAGCGATTGAAAAATGTTTGGAAGAAAGTGATGGTTTAATCCAGTTGGGGATTCCTAAAAGTGAATAAATATTAAAAGAAGGCTATTTATCGGCTTGAATTTTAATATAGATAGTTTGAGAAAAATTTGTTTCCGGATTTTTAGCAAAAATTTGATAATAACCAGATTCGCTTGGTTGCCAAAAACTTTCTTTTTTACTGTCGGAAAAGATAATTTTGTCGCCAGTGTTAGTTAGTTTTTTAATGGTCCACTCTACTAGCTGTGAACTTTTTAGTGGGATAGATTTTGTTTTTTCAAATTCAAACTTATCTTCGTCGTGTGGTGACAAGATTAAAATATCTTCTTTCATCAGATTTTTACTTAATTCAATATCGTCATCAGTAAGGCCCCATTCAATAGAATTATTGATTTTAATTGGCATAACATCGCTTGTATTAATGGATGTTTGGTGGTTATATTTTGAATTAATCATTAGGTTCATTACTTGATTCCAAACAACTCCAGCTCCTTGGGCGCCAGAAATTTGTTGCAGTGAAGTGTTTTCTGTATTACCAACCCAAACCCCCACAACAAAATCACCGGTATATCCAACAACCCACGAATCATGCCAATCGCGAGAGGTTCCGGTCTTAACTCCATAATCTTTTATTGGCAAATTGAGCGAACTTTCCAGTGAAAATTGACCAACACCAGTAAGACGATCAGAAATTATTTTATGAATTAGTGCTACATATTTTTTATCAGAAATTTCTTGATATGATTCAATTTTATTTTGTGGAGCCAATTTAAAATTATTTTGCCCATCAGTTGAAATCTTAAGCGGGGCGATATTTCCTAAACGTGGAAAAATAGTAAAATAGTGGGTGAGGGTAGTTAAGTCCATTTCTAGACCACCAAGAGCGATACCATATTGATAATTATCATAATCTTGAATTGGTTCAAATTTTAATTTTTGATCTAAAAAATTGTAAAATTTTTCTAAACCAATATATTCCAAAACTTTAACAGACGGTACATTAAGAGAGTTGCTTAAGGCATAATGTAGAGAAACCTCTCCTTGATATGCTCCGTCATAGTTTTTGGGATATTGGGCGAACCCAAGTCCGATTTGATATTTATATTCACGATCTTCTACTATGGTATAAGGTCTCAAACCATCTTCAAAACCCTTAAGATACATTAATGGTTTGATAGTGGAACCGATCGGTCGCGGTTTAATTGCCATATTTATTTTATTACCATTTCTTGTAGAACTAGGATCTACACTACCAACTATAGCAATTATTTCTTCACTTCTGGGATCAATCACAACCACAGAGGAATTTTTTGCACCGCGCGAACTTTCTTTGTCGGTATACTCTTTAATAATTTGACGAATTTTTTCAGTAATTTTTACATCTATAGTGGTGCGGCAGCTTTTTTCGCAAGAAAATCCAATAGAGCTTAATTCAAAATTGGCTTCATTTTGAAAATTAAAATTTTTATTGATCAGCGGTTTTGTAAAAGTTTCGTCTGGCGAGATCTGTTGATTTAAAGCTGTAGCAAATTTTTGTTCGCTATCTTTCCATGGGTTACGATTATTGGGATAAGAGATTGTGGCAAGCAAAGAAATTTGCTCATTGTGATTTAGTTTGGCTAGATCTTTATTGAAATACATGCGTGATGCTGTTTCAAAACCCTGAGCTTGATTGCCAAAAAAAGTAGTATTAGCATACATTGTTAAAATTTCTTTTTTAGAAAAAAATAATTCTAAATTAAAAGTGTAGAATAATTCTTTGATTTTATTATAAAATGTTCGATTATTTTCGTTGCCAAGTAGGTTTTTAGCTAGTTGTTGGGTAATGGTGGAGGCCCCGCCATGTTTTTGAATGGTTGAAATCTGCCACAACGCTCGCAGGTTGCTGACTGGGTTAACTCCAAAATGCCAGTAAAAATATCTATCTTCTTTCTTGAGTAGTAATTTTTCTAAATCATCTGGTATTTCTTTGGTTTCATAGACATAATGATCTTTAATATTTGTTTTGATGGAAATAATTTCTTCGTTCCTGTCATATATGATTACGGATAAATTGTTTTGATATTTTTCTTTTATGTCAAATAATAAAAATAGAGAAAAACTAAAAAAAATAATGATAAAAATAGAGAAGATAGATAATTTTTTTTTATATTTTTTAATTTTTTTCAAAAAAATCTTCATTTACAGCTAAATCATATCACAAAAATACTTTTACACAAAAAGCAGTTTTTTTGTACTGGTTTTGCTATAATTGAGTGATGAAAAATCAAGAAATGGTTTCCGGTTTGTCTGTTGAAAATAAAAACAGAAACAAGCCGATTTTTATTATTATTTCTACTTTTATTTCATTGATTTTAATTATATTTTTTTCTTTTTATATTTCTGATCACAGTGTTAAAAAATATACTGGAGAAGTAGCAGTGGTGGAAACCTTTGTGCCGGAGTCAATTTCTAAATCGGCGGTTATTACTATTAAATTACCAAATGAAATTACTTCAGATGAAGCTCGTGAAAATATTTCTTTTGAACCTAAAATAGCTGGTGATTGGGTAGAGATTGAAGGGGATAATTTAGAACAAGCTCTTCTTTATAAACCGAAAAAGGATTTAGAAATTGGAACTTACTATAATGTTTCTCTAGAAACAGCTAATTTAAAAATGTCTGGTGATATTTTGGTAGCAGAAAATCCTAAAATTGAAGCAGTTTTTCCAGAGCAAAATACAGAGGTAGATGAAGATACAAAGATTACCATCGTCTTTAATCGACCAATGGTAGCTTTAACAACTCTCGATCAACAAGAAAACGGTGAGGGCTTGTTAGCACAGGTCGCGGCTGCATTTTCAGAGCCAAAAAATAATCTACCGATTTCTATCAGTCCAAAAGTTGATGGAAAATGGAAGTGGACTACTACTCGTCAGTTACAATTTTTACCAAAAGATAAACTTAATCCAGCTACTCGCTATACGGTTGAGATTGGTCAGCTAACTTCCATCGAGGGATTAACTGTGGATCCAGTTTCTTTTACTTTTGATACTCGACATTTAAGATTGGATAATAAAACAAGTGAAAAGATCTCTCATAAATCGCCATTTTTCTTGCACTACAATCAAGAAGTGGATATTGATAGCATTAAGAGTGACATTGAAATTACCACCTCCAGTGGTGATAAAAGTGAAATTATTTTAGAATATGGCACGAGTAAAAAATATGACAAAAAAGCTAAAAAATATTTAGAGGTCGAAGATAAATCAAAAATAAATATTTATCAGAAAACAGATAAGTATGGACATAAAAAATCCTGGGATTATGATACTTCCTACAGCGTCAAAGTCGGTTTGGTTTCTACACTAAAAGGTAACTTGCCATTTAGTGATTCACAGAATTATTCTTTCTTTGTTGGTAATATTTTATCTGGTTTTAATATTATTACCCAAAATGGTTACAGTGGTGATAAAAATATTTTTGATCCTAATGATCAAATTGAAGTAGTTTTTACAGAGGAAATAAATAAAGACAAAACAGAGTTTAAGGTTAAGGGTTTAAAAAAAGTTGAATATCAACAGAATTGTAAAACTGAAACTGATAAAGATGGTTATTTGCGAGAAATAAAAAATGGATTAACAGATGAATGTATTAAAGTTGATGATAAACAGAGAATTGTTCTTTCTTTTAATGCTAACGAATTTGGTTTGAATGAACAACTACAAATCATTTTACCAAAAATTGTTTTATCCGATGGATCTGAATACATTTCTAAAGCCGATAATGTCAGCGGACATTTTACTACCTATCCTAAATTTCAAATTTACAACACTTTGCCTAAAAATAATGACAAAGATGCTTCTCTGACAGAGATGATAATTTGTTCTAATTCTCCAATTAAAAAACCAGGTGAGGAGGGTATGAGGACGCACCTGAGTGTGGTGGAAAATTATATAGTTTATAATAACTGGAGAGGATCATATATGGTAGAAGGCGACTATAATCAGTGTCAAAATGGTCAATATCAGACCAGTATTAAATATGGTTTATTGCCAGAAAGTTATTATTTGATGAATTTAAATTTGGAAGATGTGTTTGGTCAAAAAATAAATCAAAGTTTAGAATTTAACACCACTAAACCGAAACACATATATAAACATATTTACAATTTACAAAAGCAATATAATGTTACCACACCAGATAAAACTAAATTAACTTTTGCTGTAGAGAATTTAACTTTTGTTGATTTACAAATTTGCAAAATGAATGCGACTGACTTCTTAGAAGTATTAGGTAGTTTAAGTATTAAGCAACCAGCTCCTAACAAATGTACTGAAATTAAAACAGCTAGAATTGATTTACCGAAAACATATTTTGTAAATAATTATTTTCAAATTGATTTGAAAGATTATTTTGCTGACACTCGTGGACAATTTGTTATCACATTAAACAATCCAGATTACACTTATGTGAGTGATTACTATGCAGAGGATTTTGAGGTACCGAGGTTCGAACATGTTTATTTAAGCGTTTCTAACTTGGCGGTCGGCAAAAAAGAAGTTAATCGTGACCATTATGAAGAAAAAATTAAACCACAAGATAATCTAATTGAAAATAGTAAAAATATCTATTGGGTTAATAACGCTAAAACATTGTTACCAATAGCTGGTGCGATAGTATCTCAATATAAGCATGTTAATGGAATTTGGGACCAAACAGCGTTTGGAGATGGCTTAACTTTATCTGACACTAATTTTACTGACCAAGATGGAATCGCGAAACTTAAAATTGAAAACTATGTTGATGGTGCGGTAATTAGTTATAATAATGAAAATGCAATCATTTCTGACTGGGCTGATACGCTTGGTTCAAATTGGACCACTGCAGAATACGCACTCAAAACATATCTTTACACTGATAGACCAATTTATCGTCCAGGTGATGTGGTTTATTTTAAGGGTATACAACGACTTGGTTTTGATGGAAATTATGAGATACTAAAAGACCAAGAAATCCAAGTCTCTATTCGTGATTCAGGTTGGGATCAAGTTTTTGCAACAACTTTAAAAAATAATAAATATGGCTCTTTCGCTGGTGAATTTACTTTACCAAAAGACGCTAAATTGGGGAGCTATCAGATTAACACCGCTAGTGATGGATATTTTAACTTTTCAGTAGAAGAATATACTCCAGCTGCTTTCAAACTGGAAGCTGTCACGGATAAGGAGGAATATTTAAGTGGTGATACTTTAAATTTATCTCTCCAAGCTGATTATTATTTTGGTGTACCGCTTGATAGCGGAAATGTTTCTTATACTATTACTGAGCAAGATTATTATTTTGATAAATATACTGATGAATATTTTTCCTTTGGAAGCGGTTGGTATTATTGCTATAATTGTGATTATGGTGATAAATATTTATTACGTGGTGAAACCAGTTTAAATACTGATGGTCAAGCGATAATTAAACAAGAATTAAAATTATCTGATAATGATGAAAAAAGTAAAATAATCACAGTTTCTGTTTCGGTGCAAGACGCTAGTGGTAAAACAATTTCCATTCAAAAATCTTTTATAGTACATAGAGGCGAATATTACATTGGTGCTAAAACTGATAAATATTACACCAATGTTGATGGTGAAAATAAGTTAAGGATTAAAACTGTTGACACTTTTGGTAAGCCAATTTCAGTTTCTAATTTAATAGCAAAGATTAAAAAAATTTCTTACGAAATTTATAAACGACAAGAGGTTGATGGTGGTTATTATTATCATTATGATAAAAGTACAACTGAAGTTAAAACGATAAAACTTGGTACTGATAAAAACGGCAACTACATTAATGATTTTTCAATAGCCGAAGAGGGCGAATATGAAATTGAAATTGTTGGCAGCGATAATAGAAAAAATAACATCAGCACCACTATTAGTCTATATATTTACGGCGATAAAACCGTGCAAGTTCCACCTAACAATAATTACAGTTTAGATTTAGTAGTAGAAAAAAATGAGCTTAAAGTTGGAGATATGGCTACGATTTTGATTAAATCCCCAGCAGCTAAAGCAAAAGCACTGATTACAATTGAGCGGGGAGTAATTTTTGATTATAAAATTATAGATGTGATCGGTGGATTAGCAGAATACAGTTTCTTAATTAAAGAAAATTATGCTCCAAATATTTTTGTATCGGTTTTGCTTCTAACAGATGAACCAGAGATTAAATTTGGGAATGTGGATTTTGGTGTTAATTCTGATGCAAAGAAAATATTTTTGTCAGTTAAAAGTGATAAAACATTTTATCTGCCAGGTGAGAATGTGAATTTGCAAATTGAATCGAAAGATGAAAAAAATAACCCCGTTCAGTCTGAAGTTTCTGTTGCGGTAGTTGATATGTCGGTTTTGGCTCTCAAGGGAAATCCAAAGAAAAACCCTTGGCTTCATTTTTATAATTATTTTTATAATACCATTAATACTACTCATAACTTAAAAAATATTTTATACGAAATGGATATACCAACAGGAACGAAGGGTGGTGGTGGCGGAAATGGTGCAGAAGATTTAGCTTCAAAGAAACGTGGTGAATTTAAAGATACTGCTTTCTGGATAGCTCAAGCAGAAACCGATCAAAAAGGGTTAACCCAACTTTCTTTCACTTTACCAGACAATTTAACAACTTGGCAAGCAGAGGTTGTAGCTCAAAGTTTAGATTCAAAATTTGGTGCGAGCTACGCTGAATTTACTACAAAAAAAGATTTAATGGTTTCGCCGATTAAACCAAGATTTATAGTACCTGGTGATAATTTTGAATTGGGAGCTACGGTTTTCAATCAAACTAATAAGTCTGTAAGTGTAAAGGTTTCTTTGCAAAGTAAGGATTTAAACTTGCTGGAAAAAACTGAACGAATAATTAAAATCAATGCTGGTAAATCAGAAATAATTTATTTTAACGTTGAAGCACCGACAACATTAGTAGAAGGTCAAGTTACTTTTACTTTGAAAGCTGAATTAAATGATAGTGTTGATGAAGTAGAACAAACAATAAAAATTACCCCAAACCAAACTTACGAAACAGTATCGACAGCCAATATGACTAACCAAAATATTTCTAAAGAATATTTTTATATACCTGAGAATGTTCTTGCAGATAAAGGTGGAATAACTATAAATACCAATGCTACCTTAGTTGTCTTTTTACAAGACGCTCTAAAATACATGGTTAATTATCCTTATGGTTGTTCTGAGCAGTTAACTTCTGCGATGAGTTCTGTTGCTATTTTGAGTAGCGTCTATGACTTGAAAAATGTTGATGGGGAAATTGGAACAATTAACAAAGATGGAATTGATTACACAATTGATGATATTATAAATTCTACACTTAAGAAAATTTATGCCACTCAAAAATTGGATGGTGGATTTTCTTATTATCCATCAATTTATTATTCAAATTTTTATCTAACGTTGCGGGTGGTAGAGGGGCTGTTGGTTATTAAAAATGCAGGATTTGCAATAGATGAAGAATATTTAAATAAAGCATTAAAATATATTGAAACCGAAGCAAATAATCGTTATACACAAAGAGAAATAGATAAAGACACTTTGATTGGAGCTGGATTCTTATTGAATCTTTCAGGTAAAAAATATACAGTAATTAATTCTATCGTATCAAGCTTTATAAGTGATAAACAATATCTAAACGAAAATATCAGCAGTCCAGCTTTAGCTTATTTGGCTATTATGTATCCTAATAATCAGGAAATTTATAAGCAATTCACTAACAGACTTTCCATTGATGGTCGTGGTGCGTATTTTAAGCCTGGTAAAAATACCAGCTATAATCTCTATGAAACCTCTATTAAAAATACCGCACTGGCTCTGAAAGTATTTGTGGCTCATCAAGATAAAAATGTAATGATTTCCAATATCATGAAATGGCTTTTGGCTAGCCGAAACAATCAGGGTGCGTGGGGTAACACACAGAACACTTTTGAAGTGATAGATGCAATGGTGCAATATCTGAAATGGCAAAAAGAAAACGAGGCAGACTTTGATTTAATTGGTACATTAAACGGTGATGAATTATTTAATTTTAATTTTGGTGGTCAAAATATTTTTGAAACACAAAGTCAATTCTTGTCAATAAATGATCTAGAGCGTAAAAAAGTTTTGCCGTTAACTTTCTTAAAAATTGATAATACTAAAAATAAAAATAATTTCTATTACGATATACTGTTTAAGTATTATTTACCTGTACAAAATTTACCAGCTCGTGACGAAGGTTTGGGTGTCGTTCGTGAATTTTTCCGCCTTGATGATGAAGAGCAAAAGATTCCAATTCTTTCTGCTAAAGTTGGTGATGTAATTAAAGGCAGATTAACTTTAACAGTGCCGTTTAATGCAGCTGACATTGCAATAGAAGATTATATTCCAGCTGGTTTTGAAATTGTTAACTTCAGTTTTGCAACTGAAGATCAAAGTTTAATTAGACACACTTCACTTGATAACAGATTTTATCCAAGCGTAGAGGAGAATCACGATGACAGAATTTTCTTATACAGTGAAAGAGTAAACAGCGGTGTTTATCAATATGAGTATTATTTGCGAGCATTGGTACCTGGAAAATATCAACACCTGCCTGCCAAAATTGAATCTTTATATATGCCGGATATTTTTGGTAGAAGTAGAGGAAATACTTTTGTGGTAGAAAAGTAAAAAGATAAATAACTTGGCATATTTTGCTAACTTAGTTATAAATTTTAAAATAAACTATTTATTTATAAAAAATAGTTTATTTTTTTTTACAAATTATTAGTTCGCGATTGGTAAGATTTGGAATCTCAATCTTAAAGCGATTGATTATTTCCACTGAAGATTGTTGAAGATTTTTCTGAGAGTCAGATATTTCTTGGTCTGAAGTTTCAGCATTTTTCATTGCCACAAAATAGCCGCCATTTTTTACTAGTGGTAGACACCAGTCTAAAAGTTGGGGCAGTTGGGCTACGGCACGCGAGACAACTAAACCGAACTTTTGAAGGACAATTTTTTCCGCTCGATCGTTGATGACTTTTATATTTTCTAATCCTAAAATTTTCGCTGCTTCGCTAATAAATTTAGTTTTTTTACCAACAGAATCAATAGCGGTAATTTTTTTATCTTCATAGATAATAGCTAAAGGCAGGGCGGGGAAGCCGGCACCGCTGCCGACGTCGGCAAGGTTTTGAATTTTGGTCCCAGCTTTTTCAATTTCGCTCACAGCTAAATTGACAGTCAAACTATCTATAAAATGTTTAAGATAAACTCCATCTAAATCACGAATAGCGGTTAAATTAACTTTTTGATTATAACTTAATAAAAAATCCGCCAAGGCTTGAAATTTATCTGTTTGGGCTTCTGTAAGGTTAACCTTGGCATATTTTTCCGCATATTTGATGAAGTTGTTGTTCATAGGTCTTAAGCTTGCTTAATTTGGCTATTATAGCATAAATTGTTATTTAACTTAAATGACTCAATAGAATTTAGCTTTTATCGTTTAAAAAATTGGCGTATAATTTGCTCTTTATAAAGAGGATGTGTTATTGGCATATAAAATATTCTGTTTGATTTTTAATAAAAACTATGGTATTTTATCTGGATAATGTCAACTCGGCCCGACTCTAAAAATAAAAAAATAAACTACGACTACAAAATGATTTCGGCAAAATTCATGTGTCCTTATGATGGGTTTTCTTTTCCTGAAATTGAGCCGAGACTTTTTTCTTTTAATTCACCCTATGGAGCCTGTCCTGAATGTAACGGCTTAGGCACTAGAGAATTCTTTGTGAATGAAGAATGTTCAGTTTGTCACGGCCAAAGATTGCGACCAGAAGCTTTAAGTATTTTTTTAGGCGACAGCAAGGATAAAATGAATATTATGAAGCTGACCGAAAAAACTATTACCGATAGCCAAAAATTTTTTACTGACTTAGTTCAGCAACTTTCTGAACAAGAAATGGAGATTGCCAAAATCCCCATCAAAGAAATTGTAGAACGACTCAAATTTATGACTAACGTAGGGATTGAATATCTTTCTCTGGATAGACGAGCGACAACTCTATCTGGTGGCGAAACTCAGCGAATCCGCCTAGCTTCACAGCTGGGCAGTGGTTTAGTCGGAGCTTTGTATGTTTTGGATGAACCAACGATTGGTTTGCATCAGCGAGACAACGATAAGTTAATCAAAACTATTACCGATTTGCGTGATATGGGTAATACAATTGTGGTGGTAGAACATGACGAGGATACTATTTTTGCTTCAGATTATATTGTTGATGTCGGGCCCAAAGCTGGAGTGCATGGTGGTGAAGTAGTGGTCTCTGGTTGGGTGGATCAATTATTAGATGCCAAAAAAAATGACAGCGGATCTAAAACTTTGGCCTATTTACGTGGAGAGGATCAGATTGATATTCCAGACCGACGGACTCAAGATCGGGGGAAAATAAAAATTACTGGCGGTAATATTTTTAACATTAAAAACTTAAACTTAGAAATTCCACTTTCAAAATTGGTTTGTATTACTGGAGTTTCGGGCAGTGGAAAGTCATCTTTAATGTATGAAATTATTCATAAAAATTTACAAGGACAGTTAGAAAAAAAACACCGCAGCGCTAAATTTTTTAATTGTAGTAATTTTGAAGGTGCGGGATATTTAGGACGAACAATTTTAATTGATCAGTCGCCAATCGGACGCACCCCCCGTAGTAATCCAGTATCATATGTGGGAGCCTTAACTCATATTCGTGATTTATTTGCTAACGCCGATGAGGCTAAAGTTCGCGGTTGGGGACCAGGAAGATTTTCTTTTAACGTGCCGGGCGGTAGATGTGAAGCCTGTGAAGGCAATGGGATGATTGAGGTGGAGATGTCGTTTTTACCGAGTGTCTTTGTTAGATGCGATATTTGTGATGGTAAAAGGTTTACCAAAGAAACTTTGGAAATAAAATACAAGAAGAAAAATATTCACGATGTTTTAGCAATGACGATAGATGAGGCGGTGGATTTTTTTCAAGACATACCAGCCATCCACGATCGTTTAATTACCTTACAAGATGTGGGTTTGGGTTATATTAAATTAGGTCAACCCGCCACTGAACTTTCAGGTGGAGAAGCACAGCGAGTCAAAATCTCTGCTGAATTATACCGTCAGAATTTACAAAAAACTATTTATCTTTTAGATGAGCCCACAGTTGGTTTGCATTATGAAGATGTGAAAAAGCTAATTGAGATTCTGCAAAAATTGGTGGATAAAGGAAACTCGGTGGTGGTGATTGAACACAACTTAGATTTTCTTAAATGTGCTGACTATATAATTGACATTGGTCCTGAGGGAGGAATCGGAGGAGGAAAATTGATCGCTAAAGGCACACCAGAGACAGTGGCGGACACTTGGAAAAAAACTGGATCTTACACTGGTCAATATCTGGAGCGCATGCTGAAAAGAAAGAAAAAGAATAATTAAATTTTTATCATTGATTTCAACAAATTTTGTTTTTTCCTCATAAAATAATGCTATAATAACATGCATAGTTTTATGATTATGGGTGGCAAGCTAAAACCAATTAAATTCCTTTTCGCTTTGGTTTTTTTGTTTCTGCTATCAAGCAATTTGATTTTGGCAGCTTACGATTCTGGGGATTTGCCTACAGATTCGAACAGTGATGGTTGGTATGAAATTTCCACCTGTTCCCAGTTACAAAATATCAATACTACAGGTTTGGGTTTAAATTATATTTTAACCCAAGATGTTGATTGTTCTGATACGGTAAATTGGAACAGTGGAGCCGGCTTTGTGCCGATTGGAAATGTCACTACAGCTTTTTCTGGTCAACTAAATGGAAACTATTTTAATATTTATAATTTGACACTATATAGACCAACTGGCACACAAGCCACCTCTGGTTTTCAGGCGCTTTTTGGTGTAACTAATGGTGCCACCATCTCAAATTTAAGACTGTATAACACAAATAGCACTGGTATAGGTTATGTGGCTTGCTTGGTGGGGCAGTTAAATAATTCTACAGTGACCAGGGTGGGATGTAATGGTGGAACGATCACCGGCAATAGAGACAGCAGCAACAATGAAGGAAACCAAGTAGCCGGTCTAATTGCTCACACTGCTTACAACAGTAATACTGTTTCTGAATCGTTTAGTTTTAACGAGGTAATCGCCCGTCGGGGCCAAAACGGCGGTTTTACTGGATTAATTAATGCGCCAGTATCAAACTCCTATTCTCGTTCTTCAGTTTTTGAGGATTATGCTTTCGACGGACGGACTTCTGGTTTTGGACAGGGTTCCACCGGTGGTTCTTGCACTAATTGTTATTCTGCTGGTCAGGTAACCTGTGCTGGCGGCCTTTGTGGTGGTTTTACTGGTGAGGCTTATGGGGGGTTTACTACCACTAATACTTTTTATGATCAAAATCTTTCTGGCTATACTAACACTACTGGTAATACTCAACCGAAGACCACTGCGCAAATGAAGACATCACAAACTTTTTCAAGTTGGGATATTTCTTGCACCGCTGATTCGGCTAATACTATTTGGAAAATAGATTGCGCGGGAGAAAATAATAATGCTGGTTATCCTTACTTATATTGGGATGGATATTATGAAAACTATATTCCTCCTATTAAAATTACTTCAGTCTCATTTGAGGAAAGTTTACCAGCGTCTTTGCGGGTTGAGACCAGTGCCTTGATGGCTACAATGACTTTTGCTTATGGAACCTCTTCGTTAAATTATAATGTTACGGCTAATCCAAATGATAGTATTTATATTACTAATTTACTGGGTGCCACCGATGGAGATAACAATGGTGTGGTCTATAATTATTCTTTGACGGTAGAAGATATAATCGGCAATACCGCTATTCAAACTGGCACTTTTAGGGTTTATTATTTTTCTGCTGCGGATTTAATACAGTTGGAACCATTTGCTCTAAAGTTCACCGTCAGCACCACCGACGGCACTTTCTCAATCCCAACCGGTGGTTATAACGGAGGGGTATTGGGTGGCGCCTATGATTGGCTAGTCCAAATTGATGGTGGGGGAGCGGCCCGTTATACTGGAACTGGAGCGGCTAATACCGGAATAAACCTGACAGGTTTATCCACTGGACAGCATACAATAATAATTTATCCAACTACAGCCTCTCCGTCTCGCGGTTGGCTATCGGCTTTTGGTTTTCACTCGGCAATTACTTTATCCAACCTACAGGCTAATAAAAATAAAGTTATTTCAGTAGAACAATTACCGGTTTATGGTTTTTTACCTGTGAGTGGAGTCAGCACTGGAAATTATTTTATGTCTCATCTATTTTACGGTTGTCGATATTTAACCGAAGCTAACTTAGTGGCTGGTGGTGATATCTCTGGAATTACCACCATAGGTTATTATTTTAATAATTACACTTTTTATTACGCTGGAAATTCGTCATCGTTTACCGTTCCTAGTTATCAGGTTTTATCAGGTTGGAGACCGTCAAATATTGGCAGTAGCTATTTTTTCTATTACACTTTTGGTTATAGCGGAGCGACTGAACCATTAGATTTATCTTTTATGAATGATTGGAATCCAACAAGCATTTCTACTTATTTTTTAGCTTACACGCATTATTATAATACATATCTAACCAAGCCGATTGATTTGTCACCAATATCTGATTGGAATATACCTAGCATACCTAATTCTTTTTTAGCTTATACCCACAGCTATAACTGTTATACTAATCCTGGAGACAATGTTTGTGAAGTAATAGATTTAAGCCCGTTAAAAAACTGGCGCCCAAGCAGTATTGGAACTTATTTTCTCGCTTATACTCATAATTATAATACCTATTTAAAACGGTCAATAGATTTAACCCCCCTTAAAGATTGGTCACCAAGTTCTATCGGAACTTATTTTATGCACTATCTCCACTATGGTAATAGTCGATTAAATGAGATAGACTGGTTTATGGGTTGGTCTGGTTCTCAGTTGATGTTAAATGCAAAAATGTATAATGTTTTTGGATTAGCTGGTGCTTCCGCTTCGCCTAAAGTTACTGCTTACCTTCACAGTCCAACCATTCTCACACCTTATTCTTCCACTTATAACTCTATTAACCTAACTGATGCTAACGTCTTAAAAATTTGTGTGCCAGCTGATTTAATTGCTAGCTACCAAGCTTCAACTCTTTGGAGTAATATTACAGATAGTAAATTTCAAGACTGTTTAAGCGAATCATCCAAGCTTAAATTTTATTGTGATAAAACCAGTCTGTCCCTGAATAATTTATGGACAGTTTATATCAATAATTTAAATATTAACACCATTGGTTTTCGTAAGGAGCCAACGGAAATTTATGTTGATGGAGTAGATAAAGCTGAAGAATTTTATAGTGCTTATTGTGGAGACAGGTAGTTGTTTTTTAAGGTAAATACTCACTTTTTGGACTTAATGCTTGACAAAAAAACTCAAATATGCTATAATACTAAGAGAAGGGAGGTGAAAAGTAAAATGGCAAAAACAGGCAAGAGCCGCCAGCGGCGACGTGACCGCCGGCCTTTTGGCAAAAAGCCGAAGGGCTATGAGAAGCGGTCGCAGAACCGCGGACAAGGGCGCTAGTAGCCCCAAAGAGCACTCATGGTTTTAAAACCGTGTGTGCTTCTTTTTTTCTGGTGTCGGCAAGTAGAATTGCACTACTGACCTCGGGCTTATGAGTCCCGCGCTCTAACTAACTGAGCTATGCCGACGGCGCGATAAAATATAGCATAAAAACTCTAAAAAAACAAATTTTTCCTTGATTTTTTTATTAAATTATGTTAAATTGTTAAGACCCAAAAATTGGGTTTATTATTAAGTTAATGACAGGAGACTGTCAAACACAATCTAAAAACTAATGGCAAAAACATCAGTTAAGGTTCGTGCAAGCCGAAAGCCGAAATTTTCGTCACGTTTAGTGCGAAGATGTTCTCGTTGTGGTCGCAAACGAGGATTTATGCGGGACTTCGGTTTGTGCCGTGTGTGTTTCCGTGAAGCAGCTAACGAAGGTTTGCTTCCGGGCATCAAAAAATCATCATGGTAAACGATCCAATTTCAAATCTTATTATTCATCTTAAAAACTCTAACGCAGTTGGTTTAAGTTCTGCGACAGTAACTTTTTCTAAGATGAAACGCGACATTTTAGATCTTCTTTCCAAAGAAGGTTATGTCGGAAAAGTAAAAGAATCTGCTCGTAAGGGTGGATTAAAATCCATTGAAGTAGAATTACTTTATGGTGAAAATAAAGAACCAAAAATTACTAACGTCAAACGACTTTCTAAAAATTCTAGACGAGTTTATACCAAAGCCGCTGAGATTGTTCCAGTAAAAAATGGTTATGGTTTATTAGTTCTTACAACTCCCAAAGGTATCTTAACCGGTACTGATGCAAAAAATCAAAAGGTCGGTGGAGAAGTATTATTTAACATTTGGTAAAAATATGTCACGATTAGCAAAAAAACCTACAAAAATTCCTGCTGGCGTGGAAGCCAAATTGGAAAATAATATCTTAACCATCAAGGGTCCAAAAGGCTCGCTATCAATCACTGTTAATCCGGTGATTAAAGTAGAGATCACAGCTAGTGAAATGATTTTTACTCCAACCGATGCTGAAGGAACAACAGCAAAACTTTTAGGTACTTATCCTGCCCACGCTCGCAACATGATTATTGGTGTGACCAAGGGCTTTGAGAAAGAATTAGAAGTTGAAGGTGTGGGATTCAAATGGGATGTTAAAGGAACAAAAATTGTTCTTGCGCTTGGCTTTTCTCATCCTGTAGAGGTGGAAATTCCTAAAGATCTTAAAGTGGAGATTGATAAATTAAAAATGAAAATTTCTGGAATTGATAAAGAAAAGGTCGGATCATTTGCAGCGAAAATTCGCGACTTAAAGAAACCTGAACCATACAAAGGCAAAGGTATTCATTATGTTGGTGAATACATTCGTCGCAAACAAGGTAAGAAAACAGTGTAATCAAATATAAAATATGACAACAAATAAAAAAGTAATTAAACGACAAACTCGACACAATCGTATTCGAGCTAAGATTTCTGGCACTGCTGAAACACCTCGTTTGGCTATATTCAAATCTAATAAGTATATTTATGCTCAATTGGTTGACGATGTAGCTGGCAAAACTTTAGCAACTGCTACTTCTTTGAAAAGCAAATCTAAAATGGGTGCAGCTGCTCAAGAAGTTGGAAAAGAAATTGCTACTAAAGCCAAGACATTAAAAATTACCAAGATCGTTTTTGATCGAGGTGGTTTTAATTATGCTGGAAAAATCCAATTATTAGCTGATGCCGCTCGTGAGGGTGGATTAACTTTCTAAATCAATGACAGAAAATACACAAAATGCTCCCGTAGCAGAAAAGAAAGAAGTTAAATTTGATAACTTCTCCAAGGCATCTGTCAGCAAGCAGGAAACTTCTACCACTGCTGCTCAAGAACGACCAAGACGAGATTTCAGACGAAAGGGCGGTCGCAATGGGCGACGTCCAGAAAAAGTTAAATCAGAATTTGATCAGAAAACCTTAAACATCCGCCGAGTAACTCGAGTTTCAGCTGGTGGTCGCCGATTCAATTTCTCGGTCGCTATCGTAGTTGGTAACCGACGAGGTAAGGTCGGAGTAGGAACTGGTAAAGCATCTGATACTACTTTAGCTATTGATAAAGCGGTACGTGATGCCAAAAAGAATTTGATTCAAGTTAAAACCATTAAAGGTTTTACTATTCCACATGAAGTTAGTTGTAAATATTCTTCAGCCAGAGTAATGATCAAACCAGCTCCCGGACGAGGGATTATTGCTGGTTCAGCTGTAGCTGACGTTTTGCAACTTGCTGGAGTGCGGGATGTGAACGCTAAGGTGTTATCTAAATCAAAGAACAAACTTAATATTGCCCAAGCCACTGTCAAGGCTCTGTCTCTATTGAAAAATCCTAAAAAAGAAGATCTGCCAGTTAAACCAGTTCGATCGGAGTCTGTTTCAAAAGACGAAAAATCAAAGGTCGCAGAAAAAACAGTAAAACTAACTACTGAAAAATAATGCAAACTCATAATCTAAAATCTAAAACCAAACGTATTACCTCCAAACAGCTTGGCCGCGGCCAATCATCTGGTAAGGGTAA
The DNA here is from genome assembly GCA_964462115.1 of uncultured Candidatus Saccharibacteria bacterium. Taxonomy (GTDB): domain Bacteria; phylum Patescibacteriota; class Minisyncoccia; order Phycocordibacterales; family CAIZIN01; genus CAYWWA01. The sequence continues at coordinate 48,851 of CAYWWA010000002.1, read as the reverse complement.
AACTGCTGGTCGTGGTACCAAAGGACAAAATGCTCGTTCGGGTCGCAAAATTCGTCCAGAGTTTCGTGATGTGATCAAACGATTACCTAAGATGCGTGGACGAGGTAAAAATTCTAACAAAACAATTAAAAGTGAATATCCGGTTGAAATTAGATTGACAGTTGTTGAAAATAGTTTTGACAATGGCGACAAGGTTTCAATTAAAACTCTAAAAGAAAAAGGGTTGGTGGAATTAAGAAAAGGTAAACTACCTAAGGTTAAAGTCTTGGGTGGTGGCGAATTAACTAAAAAACTTAGTTTTAATGGGTTAGCCGTGACCAGTTCTGCTAAAGCAGTGATTGAAAAAGCTGGCGGCACAGTAACTGAATAAAATTATGATTGAAACTTTTTTTCGTAAACTTGGACTGATTTGGGCTGATAGAAAGATGAGAAATCGTTTTCTATTTGTATTAGGGGCTTTATTCGTTTATCGACTTTTGGCCAATATTCCAGTACCAGATGTAGACAAGCTTGCTTTGTCTAATTTTATCGGCAGTAATCAGATTTTTGGTATTGTGGATATGATTTCGGGAGGTGGTCTTTCGGCCGTGTCAATTATGATGTTGGGTGTAGGACCATATATTACCGCTTCTATTATCTTGCAACTCTTAACCATGATGGTACCGGCGCTAAAAGCTATGACTAACGAAGAAGGGGAGATCGGACGTAAGAAGTTTTCACAGTGGACTAGGTTATTATCAATTCCCTTAGCCTTAATTCAGGCGGTTGGTTATCTTTTCTTATTGAAGAACCAAGGGGTTTTTCCAGCTGATTTAACCGCTTTTGCTTTCGCGCTTAACGTGATAGTAATTTCTGCTGGTTCAGTTTTATTGATGTGGATTGGAGAATTGATTAGTGAGTTCGGTATTGGTAACGGTGTATCCTTAATTATCTTTGCTGGTATTGTATCTCGCTTACCTCAAGCCCTCACCACCATCGACACTTCTAATATCCCAATGATGGTAGTCTTCGCGGTTATGGCTCTATTGGTAATCGCGGGAGTGGTCTTCGTCACCGAAGGGGAAAGGCCAATTCCTGTGACCTATGCTAAACAGGTTAGAGGTCAATCTACCACTGGTGGAGTTTCAACTTATATTCCGTTACGGATTAATCAAGCGGGAGTTATTCCAATTATTTTTGCGATGTCAATTTTAGCTTTTCCTCAGATGATTGCTCAATTTTTAGCTTCATCCACTTCGGAAACTGTTACCTTGATAGCGGAAAAAATTAATTGGTTTATGAATGATCAGTGGGCTTATGGTATTACCTATTTTGTTTTGGTAGTCTTGTTCACTTATTTCTATACCGCCATGACTTTTGATCCTGACCAAATGGCCAGCAATCTCCAAAAGAACGGAGCCTTCGTCCCTGGAGTTCGTCCAGGCGCACCCACCGCTGAATACGTGGGCAATGTAATTGTACGAATTACTTTGGTGGGAGCTTTATTCTTGGGTATAATTGCTATTCTACCACTCTTAGTTAAAGCTTGGTCAGGTGTCTCTTCCTTGGTAATCGGCGGAACCGGTTTATTGATTGTGGTTTCGGTAGTGTCAGATTTAGTGAAAAAGACCGAGGCTCAGTTAACTATGCGAGAATACTAATTCGAAAACGTAGATAAAAAAATAATGTCCGAACGGGCATTGTTTTTTTTTTGATTTTTTTTTACAATGTAACTATGACTGATTTAAATCAAACACCCAAATTACGAATCGCACCATCGCCGACTGGTAACCTACATATTGGCACTGCTAGACTTGCTTTATTTAACTTTTTGTATGCTCACAAAATTGGAGCTAAGTTAGTCTTGCGAATTGAAGACACCGACCGAATTCGTTCCACCAAAGAATTTGAACAAAATATTATAGCGGGATTAGATTATCTTGGGGTAAAATATGATGAATTCTATCGCCAAAGTGAGCGGACTGATATTTATAAAAAATATTTACAAAAATTATTAGATGAGGGTAAGGCCTATATTTCTAAAGAGGAGCCTAAGCTAGAAATTGACGAAAAGACTGGCAAAAAGAATGAATTAAGAAGTGAAGTAATTCGTTTTAAAAATCCCCAGAAGGTTGTTTCGTTCTCCGACTTAATTCACGGTGAAATAAAAATGGATACCAGTGATTTAGGTGACTTTGTGATTGCTAAAAGTATTGACGAGCCAGTTTTTCATTTGGCGGTAGTAGTGGATGATTTTGAAATGGGGATTACGCATGTTATGCGAGGTGATGACCACATTTCTAACACCCCGCGTCATGTTCTAATTCAAGAAGCTATTGGTGCTCCCACACCGATTTACGCTCATTTGCCGATGGTCTTAGCGACCGATCGATCTAAAATGTCGAAACGACACGGTGCAACATCCTTAAAAGAATATCAAGATAAAGGCTATATTCGTGAGGCTTTAATCAATTTCTTAGCTTTTCTTGGTTGGAATCCAGGTGGAGAAAAAGAAATTTATTCTTTAGCAGAATTAAAAGAGGTTTTTGATATTAAGGGTATCTCGAAATCGGGAGGAGTTTTTAATATTGAAAAATTAAACTGGTTTAATCGCGAGTATTTACTAAAATTACCAGCCGAAATTATTTTGAAAGAAATTGAGGAACGAATGAAAATTTCAAACGAGCTGGCCCAGAAAATCTACCAAATTGTTTTGGATAGGATTGTGGTCTGGTCGGATATTGATGCCATGCGAGATAGTGGTGAGTTGGGTTTTTTCTTGACTGAACCGGAATACCAAACAGAACTATTATTTTGGAAAAAAGATCCAGACGCAAAAAATACGGCTGATAAGCTAACTGAAGTGAGAGAAATTTTAACTAATTTTAATGGTATTTGGGAGGCAGAAGGTATAAAAGAAGCATTGTGGGCTTATGTAGAGGCAGCAGGGAAGGGAAATGTGCTTTGGCCGCTAAGAGTGTCATTAACCGGTAAAGACAAGTCCCCTGAGCCATTTTTAGTGGCTAGTATCTTAGGCAAAGTAGAAACTTTGAAGAGAATTCAAACTGCTTTGAATAAACTAATTTCAGCCAACAATTAAAATATGTCAGGCAAAGATAGACAAAAAGAACCTGGAGAGATTCCTAAAATAATTCATTTTTGTTGGTTATCTGGTGATAAAATCCCGAATGATTATCAGAAATTTGTTGAAGAGTGGAAAACGAAATTATCAGATTATCAATTTATATTTTGGACAACAGCTAATTTTGATATAACTAAAATCGCATGGACTAAACAGGCTTATGAGTTGAAGCGATATGCTTTTGTTGCTGATTATATTAGGTTATGGGCGGTCTATAATTATGGAGGTTTTTATTTGGATATGGATGTAGAGGTGATAAAAAATTTTAATGATTTGTTAAATCATAATCAGGTTTTTGCTTTTGAAAATTTTAAAAAAAATTCTATTGAAGCAGGTGTTTTCGGAGCTGCTAAACAAAACCAGTTTGTCAAAAACTGTATGAGTTGGTATGAAAAACAAGAAACATATTACCCTAGAATTGCCCCAGAAATTTGGTATCAAGTTTACCGAAAAAACAATTTTACTTTTGAGATTTTAGATTGGAAATATTTTACAGCTAAGAATGTAGCAACTGGACAAATCGAGTTAGACGAGAGCAGTTATACTATTCATCATTTTAATTCTAATTGGTCATCACCTGTCGCCAGAAGAGCACGAGTTTGGAAGCAAAAAATTAGGAACAGCTTGGGCGTGAATTCTCTTCTAAGTAAGACACTAACATTTTTCATAACTTTGTTTTTTTCAATCCCAGCCGAGATTATAGATGAAGGTTTGGTTAAGGTGACTAAAAAATATCTACAGAGACTAAGAAAGACTTCAAAATAGTATTATTTTACACGTTTTGATTGTAAATGTGTTGATTTGTTATATAATTAGACAATGCGAGTCGGAAAAATAGATTCTTGGTTTTTATGGTCGGTGCTGGCGCTATTGATGGTTGGGATAGTGTTTTTTTACTCCGCTTCAGCTGCTCTTTTTTTGAAGACTAGTAACTATCCTGCTTTGTTATTTAATCACTTGGTGATAGGTTGTGTCGGGGGTTTGATTTCATGCTGGCTATTTTCTAAAATAAATTATTTGGTATTTAAGAAAACAGCCACCATTGCTTATCTCTTGGCTTTAGTTATTACTGCTTTGGTCTTTACTCCTTTGGGGGCAACCTTCAATAATTCCACCAGATGGTTGGATCTCTATTTTTTTACCTTTCAACCAGTCGAGATATTAAAAATTACCACTATTATTTTTGTGGCTTTTTTGTTGGTGGAATTTAATTCCAAACTTAAACATCTTTCTGGTATTTTGTTGTGGCTGGTGCCGTTACTGCTGGGTGGCACTTTATTAATTTTACAACCCGACCGAATGACTGTAATTATCTTAGCGGTGGTTTTGTTTGTGATGTATGTGGCAGCTGGGAGTCGTTGGTATATCTGGGTGCCGTCAGTAGTTCTACTGGTGGTGATGGGTATCTTGATGATCTGGCAAACACCTTATGCACTCAACCGAATCGATGGTTTTGTTAACTGTGATAGTAATTTTCAAGGAAGTTGTTGGCACACCAATCAGTCAAAGATTGCTCTTGGCTCAGGAGGTGTTTGGGGCCGGGGTTATAATCAGAGTATCCAAAAATATGGCAACTTGCCAGAAAGTCAGTCCGATTCAATTTTTTCAGTAGTAGGGGAGGAGTTAGGGTTTGTGGGTTGTGTTGTTGTAATTCTACTTTTTCTTTCCCTATCATTTTCAGCTTTAAGAATTGCCTTACAGGCAGAAATTTTTGGTTCGTTAATTGTTTTAGGAATAATTTTGTTATTTATTGGCCAAGCACTAATTAATATTTTTTCCATGACTGGAATTATTCCGATTTTGGGGGAACACCTACCGTTTATTTCACAGGGTGGCACCGCCTTGTTCTTTGAGTTAACTGCGGCGGGAATTATCATGAGTGTTTCTAAGCACAAGAAGTCATAAGCAGTTTAGTCCTTAGGCTCGATCCATTTATTATTCTTTAGATCCATGCGATAGCCTAACATCAACTTGATAGCAGCACCCAAAAAAGCTATAAACGCAATCATGGCGAGAATAGCTAAAGCAATAACTTAGTGGTGTTGGCTTATATGTATTTATTATTATATGGTTAATGAATAGTTTTTTAGATATGATGTTGCAAAAGGTATATTGTGCAACATGGTATCTATTTAACTACCCCAGTATTTATACATACTAAATTAAAACAATAAACAAAATAGTGTTAGATAAAAATAGGACCGGTTCAACCAGCTCTTGCCCCACCATCCTTTTAAACCCAAATAAACTAACTGTTTAGTATTTTGCTTAAATGATTCTTTACTGCTGTCTTATCTATTCCATAATAAGATTCTATGTTGCCAGATATATTATCAATAAATTTAAAACCTTGTTCTTGAATAGCAAAAGCTCCAGCTTTATCCAACGGCTCCCCTGTCAATACGTATTCGTCTATTTCTAGGGCTGTCATTTTTTTCATTTTTACGTCCGTGATGCCTATTTCTTGAATTAAATATTCTTGTTGCTGGTCTTTGACAATTATACTTAAACCAGTAATAATTTGATTAGTTTTATCTGAAAGTTTCGCTAACATTTTCTTGGCATTTTCTGCCGTATGAGGCTTGCCCAATAATTCATTTTCGAAAGCCACAATAGTATCACCACCAATAACTATAATTTCATCGGCCACGTTTTTGATTTGATCGTAAGTAGCCAACGCTTTCTGATAAGAGAGTTGTTTAACTAACTCTTGAGGATCAAAAATTGTTTGCTTTAAAATCTCTTCATCATAATCATTAGGCAAGATATCTAAGTCAAACAGTAACTCCTTGGCCAGTTCTTGCATTATTTGAACACGTCTTGGAGAACCAGACGCCAAGATAACTTTTCTTTTCATATATTTTTTATTGGGTTATTAACTTAAACAAGCCCAGACTAAAAGCCCTAGTGCGACAGCTGGTTGGGTCACTAAACTAAAAAAATCTTTGACTAAACTAATATAATCTACGGTAAAAATGTTGGTTATTTCGCTCATGTGTTTTTAATTTATTTTTTTATTCTAATAATTGCTTGATTGATAAAATTTTTGCTTCACATTCTTTACTACCCTTTTCCACATTATCATCAATATGAGCAAAAAACAAGTTGCGCCAATCTTCGTTGGTATCAGGTAATAGAATTGCAGCAGGGCGATCAATTTCAGTCATATTAATCTGCGACAATTTTGCAATCGTCAACTCATAAACTCTTTTAGAAACTGAACTCACAGTATAATCGATTGAGGTTTTACTTTTAGGCGTGTAGAGGTCTACGATAATTAAAACATCAGGCTGAAAATTTTCCAACATTTGTTTAATTGGTAAGGCCGAAGATAGCCCACCATCCACCAAGTGATAAGGTGGCTTTTGATCGTAAATCGGTAAAACTCCAGGAATACTAATTGACGGTAAAACTGCCTCCAAAATTTTCCCTGAATTTAAAGTGATAGCTTCCCCACTTCCGAGATCGGTCGAGACTGCTAAAAAAGGCAATTTCAAATTATCAAATGTTTGGTCTTGAAAAATTTGCTCTAAAACTTTTTTGATTTTTGTGCCGCCCAAGACTGAACCTCTTCTACCAGCAAAATCAAAGAAAGAAGAGCGTTTTTTGACTGCTGCCTTAAAGATCTCAATTAAAGAGTCTACCTCTTGATTTAGGGCAAAATAGGCACCAATTAGGGCACCAATACTTGAACCACTAACATAATCAATCGGAATATTATGCTTTTGGAGGGTTTTAATAACGCCAAAATGGGCCATGCCTCTACCACCACCAGAACCTAAAACTAAGCCTACCGTTTTTCGTTTCTCTGCCATATATTTTAATTAAGTTTATTTTTGAGCCATTTTTTTAATTCACCAACCTCTACCCTTTCTTGTTCTCCGGTATCACGAAAGCGAATCGAAACTTTATTGTCAGCTGGTTTAGCCTCATCACCGATAGTATCAAAATCTACTACCACACAAAATGGAGTGCCGATTTCATCTTGACGACGGTAACGTTTACCAACGTTACCGTTGTCGTCAAAAACTACTCGGCCAAATTCTTGTTTTAAATCAGTAAAAATCTCACGAGCTCTAGCGACTAGTTGCGGTTTGTTCTTTAACAAAGGAGAGACAGCAACTAAGGTGGGAGCAATTTTAGCTGGTAATTTTAAATAAGATCGTCCTTCGCCTAAATTATCTTCGGTGTAGCTGGCACACAAAACCGCCAATAAAAGACGTCCGACTCCAAACGACGGCTCAATACAGTGAGGCACAAATTTTTCTTTAGTTTCTTCGTCAAAATATTCTAAAGCAACTTTCGAAAAATCTTGATGTCGTTTTAGATCGTAATCAGTGCGATAAGCTAAACCAGAAAGTTCTTTCCGACCAAAAGGATAATCAAACTCAAAATCGACTGTGCGTTTGGAATAAAAAGCTCGGTCTTCCTCAGAGACTTCTAGTTCATGTACGTTTTGATCTGACAAACCCAAGTCTTGAAAGAACGCCCAAGTTTCTTTTTTTAATTCAGAAAAAATTTCCTGCCATTCTTCATCAGTTTTGGGTGCTTTCAAAAAATATTCAATTTCCATTTGCTCTAACTCACGCACTCGAAAAACAAAATCTCGCGGAGCAATTTCGTTTCTAAAAGCTTTACCAATTTGAGCCATCCCAAACGGCAGCTTAGGATGAAAACTGTCTACCACATTTTTGAAATTAACAAATATCCCTTGGGCGGTTTCTGGACGTAAATAAGAAATATCTTCTTCTCGCTGTTCGGCACCAATTTTAGTTTGGAGCATTAAATTAAATTGACGAGCATCACCTAGCTGATTACCGTCTGGTGATAAGATTTTCTTTTCTTTCAAAATTTTATCCATTGTCTCAACAGTCATTCCAATTGGCGAAATCCCATTATCCTCCAAAAGATGGTCCACCCGATATCGTTTATGAGTTTTCAGATCCTCCACTAACGGATCTGCAAAAGTTGCCGTGTGTCCTGTGGCTTCCCAGACGCGAGGATTCATCAAAATCGCCGCATCCATACCAAACATGTCTTCCCTATTATCCACAAATCTTTTCCACCATAAATTTTGAATATTGTTTTTTAAAGCTACACCCAGTGGCCCATAGTCAAAAGTTCCAGCTAAACCGCCGTAAATTTCGCTGCCTTGAAAAATAAAACCACGTCTTTTACAAAGCGAAATGATTTTTTCCATTAAAACTTCATCTTTTTTGGTCTCAGCCATAATTTTCAAAATATACCATAAAACAAGGTAAATTTCAAAACTTTTGTTTAAAACTTGCATTTTTTATTAAAATATGGTATAATATGAAGATGGGGGGTCGGATTTTTGCTTCACAAAAATCCGACCCCTTTTTATCTTAGTTAAATATTTTAATATGCTAAATAGCAGGTTTGTTCCCCCTCTTTTTCGTAAATAGTTAAATCGGTAGTCTCGTGATCATAAATAATTTTTTTATTATCAAGGGTAAGATTGGTAGTCCCAGTTTCTTCATTATAGTCTGCTGTATAAGCATAAACGTCGTTCTTGATAGTTACATAAGCACCGCTTTCAGTGAGTTGGACCACCATCCTGTCGTAATTTCTACACAGAAAAATCATACAACTACCATCATTAGCACAGTCTGATTCTTTCTGCTCTTGTAGCCAAGAAGAATATTCTTCTTTATCACTAATTGACATATTCTCTGCAATATTTTCAGCCGATGGCGCAATCAGATTATATGATATTTCTTCCTTGGTCGGAACAACTTCGGGATTAAACTCTATCTTGTTTTTTGTTTCAGTCTGATTCAGTTTAAAAATTAAATACAATCCAGAAGCAATAACTAAAATCAGAATAATTAATATGATGATCTTTTTCATTTAAATTTTGATTAACTTGTTAATATTCTAAAATAGCTTCCCCCATTGATCCAAACTGGGTTAGAGCTTTTACAGTATGCTCTATAGGCATGGATTACATAATTGGATGGACTACTAATGTTACCTTTCATATCTTCAGCCAGTGACACACCCCAACTGCTTCCGGATTTTTCTGCTGAAAATCCGGAAGTAGTACCAATCCAAGTATGGCCATCATTCATATAGTATCTCTGGGTTCCATTATTGGAAGTATAATTCCGTCTATTAGATGCGATGAATGGATCCAAATCTGTTGAATAATAATTACTTACGCCAGTCATTAAGTCTTGTAATTTGGTGCTAGCAAAAGTTTTCTTTTCTACGCTCCCTCTTACACACAGCGCGGTGTAGTTGCTGCTATAGGTATTAACACCATTCTCTAATAAAGCACAGTTATATTCCATAGTAACCAATTTATTGTTTCTCCTAGCTGCCCGAGAACCAACTTGGCTTTTGTTCACACCAAATAAAAGTTCGGATCTTGGACGGGTACTGCCACGACTACCAATCTGTCCTACCATAGCTGAAATAACTTCTTCCACTGTTGGCACCCGCCAATCATCATAGCTCTTGCCATCTCCCTTGTATGTAGCGGCCGCATTTAGATTGTTGCAAGTATTAAAAATATCAGCAGCTTTGATTTTTCTTGTATCAGACCACCACATTTCATCAGTATTAGCTGGAGGAGGTGGGGTGGGACAATTTTTAGTACAATTGCCAATATCGTCTAATTTCAACAAGGTATCAATAGAAATACAATTTTCACCATTCTCGTCGCAAAAATAGTCGGCTGACATTTTACCATCATTATCCAGAGTGTTTATGACTAAACTGCCAGCTGATATTCCAGATCCACCATCATTGATTTGAGCAAACGATTTACCCTCAACATAAACTCCTTGAGCTTTAGTTGTCCCAGAAATTATTGTTTCGCCTTGAGTATATAATTGAAATGACACCAGTCCATCACTACCCAGTTTGAGCGAGTTTACTTTTTGAGACGAAACAGAGGTGTTGAGCGGTGGCAGTAAATTCTCTGTATTAGCAGATAAAGATGGTGCTAAAAACAGCGTAGTCAACAAAATCATTATGGTGCTTATTTTTTTTACTTTGATGATTTTCATAGTGATTTTGGGTTAAAGCTGGTTAATTTTTATCGAAGCATTAGAACAGGTGGGGGCTGGGGATTGGTTTTTGATGGTGTTAATCATATCTAACAGCTGTTTAGAATTAAAGCACCTTCCACCAGTAGTACAATATTGTCTGGCTCCAGCGGCGGTTTTTAAGTTAGTTTTTTTAAGTTGGACTTGAATAGAATTACTATAGGCGCCAGTTATTAAATCACCAATTCTAATCTTATTATTTTCAGTGATGAAAAGTTTATTGAAAATTGCTTCTTGGTTTACTATTAAAGCCCCGACTGATATTGGATTATCAATCTGTTGCCTATCTTCTGTATTAGTTTTTATCACTGGATTTAAAATTTCATTACCAAATACTAAGATTGGAACCAACATAACAAGGCATAAGAGTGTTCTTTTAATTTTTATTGACATTGTAAGTTTTTTAATTTATTATATTGCTCCACAATGGTGTCAACCGAAATACACTCACCATTATTATTACACAATTGATTTACTACTACATTGCCTTCAGCCGCCAGTAATAGTGGCACATAACTTAGACCTTTAGCATTTTCTGGTGGATTATAACTACTGCTATCAGCAATAATCAATCTAGACAAGGAGGTTTTTGCTAAAATAGATTTTCCTAAAACATCAAGATAATTAACCACTAAGGTACCCAGTTTGTTATCAACCACTTTGACTCCGGTTCTATTATCTGAATTTTTATAAAATGGAGGATCAATACTATTTCCCTCTTCTTCGGAATGACAGGTGTCATAATACCAATATTTACCGACACTGTCACATTTGGCTTCAGTATTACATAAATAAATGTGATTTAGGTCACAAGTAGGATCAAGGTTACAGGTTTCATCATACCAGTATAGACCCTTGCTTTCACAAAGTGTCTGTGTGGTACATTCTTCAATGTAGGTGCGGCTACAGGATGGTGCTTCGTGGCAAGCATTATTAAAAAAATATTTTCCAACAGCAGAACAGAGATAGTTAGAATAACATAGTTCCAAATTGTTTGAATTACATGCCAGCATTGAATGACAGGCTGGTTCAGTTTCACCTACTCCTTGAAACCAATATTTGCTAATACTATTACATTTAGCTTCAGTATTGCAACCAGCAATATTATTAGTTATACATAAATTTTCTGCATGACAACTAGCATAGTCTTGTCCGGAGCCCACATACCAATATTTTTGAATATCCAAACAGTCTGCTTGGGTGTTACAAGCAGCAAGACTTTCTAAGGAACAAGTACCTTGACTCATCGCCGCTAATTCTTCATCAGAAATCACTACATCGTCTCCGATTTCTTGCTGACCATCTTCTCCCCCATAAAGAGATCCGTCTGCTCCAGTTGAATCATTGCTGTTATCATAGTAATCAGTTTGATTATCATCGCTCCCTTCATCACTATCATCAGCATCTTCTGGTTCAAAAATATCACTCAAACAACTAACGGCGCTTCCACCGTTTACTCCCTGACAGACCCAGCTCCATTGTCCTAATTGATTAGGAGAACTAGAAACACTGGCTGGCATGCCAGAAAAACAAAAACCATTATTGTCAGGAGGAAAGTGAAACAGAGGAGATTCTTCAAAACTAAAAATATCATAACCGCCACATCTTCCATCCACCGCCTCATCGGTTTTATAAGCCAAACAGTCATCAGTTGATTCTGAGTCTGCGCAAGACCATTCCCACCGTTCCATATCATCATCCCAAACCACAGATGAAGCTGAACCGGTAATACAAAGATTAATAGATCCAGAGGGCGCAGATGATAGTTCTTTAAAATCCGCTAAACCACATTGACCATCAGCTAGAGAAAAACTAGCTCCGAATCCAAGTAGGTTAAGTAATAATCCGAGACCCATACACACCTTAAGGGTGTAGATAAAACCATGATGCTTAATCATTACCCTATTATATCTTAATCCAGTATAATAAATAAAGTTTTTTGTGCAATTCTAATTGATTTCTATAGCTCTTCATTTTCTTCTTCATCTGTGGTATGGGTGTAATTTATTTTAGAACCAATAATCCGATCTAATATTTTTTCTAGAGGAACATTTTTAGCGTCTATTTGCAATTCCAATAAAAACTCGGCTAGTCCTCTAACTTTTTGATGAGAGCTTTCCAACATAACCTCTAACCATTTTTTGTTGATAAATTTTTTATCTCCGTTTTGATCAAGTCCACTCTCTTTCCAACCAGTTTTTTGGGCCACTTTCCAAATTTCAATTCTGGGTATTTCCCAAAACGGCATAGCCATTATTGCTGGCAGCAAATCATCTCTTTCTTCTTTGTTCTCTTGTCCAAATGAATCTAAATATTCAATAATGGTAATAATTTGTTTTATGCGAGCATCCTTTAAGACATTGCGTTGTTTTTCGTAGGCAATGGAAATTTTTTGATGATGAAAATATGGCACTAGTTTTTGCAGAGTTTTGTGATCACGAGATAACACGGCAATTTCTTCAGCTTTAGTTCCGTTGTTAATTATTTTTTTTACCTCAGAAGCGATAAAGGTAAATTCATCAGGTTGGCTGGGGAAAGATAAAAAACCAATTTCACCCTCCAACGGCTCAGGCCTAGACGCCACTAATTCTTTACTAATTTGGGGATTTATATTTTCTAACCTGTTTTGTCCTTTTCTAATCATAAAGCTAGCTAAATCTAAAATATCTTGGGAAGAACGATAGTTCTCCACCATGGTTATAGTTTTGCCAGCATAATTTTCGTTAAAATTTAAAATATTGGCAATGTTTGCTCCTTGAAATTTGTAGATAGCTTGATCATCGTCTCCTACCACCATAATGTTGGGCTGTTCTACATCAGAGGTTAAACACTTAATTAAACGCATCTGCGGATCGTTGGAATCCTGAAACTCATCAACCAAAATATATTGGTATTGTTCCTGTAACATTGCTCGCAAATCTCTTTCTCCTTCCAAAATATTTAAACAATGCATGATCATATCGTCAAAATCATAAAATCCCCTTTCAAACATTTTGGTCAAATAATTTTTATAAACCTGCGCAAACGCTTTAATTTTGGGTAAATTAACGAAGTCTTTTAAAACTGAAACTTCGTCCATTTTTTTGAAATTATCAGATTTAAATTCTGATAAATTGTGAGCGCTGATTGCCTTAGCTAAATCTTGCCACAACACTTCGGCATAATTTTGATAGGAGTGTTTATTAGGAAAAGCCTCTTTGCTTTTAACTGCAATTTTTTTTACTTCTTCTAAAACTTCATCTAGTTTATTGATAGTTTTGCTAGATACGCGTTCACTAAAAATAGGCGATAAAATTTTATTAATTTTTTCCATATCTGCCATATTGCACGCTAAAATCTGTTCAAAATCTTCTGGAGAAACACCTTCGCGTTTAAGTTTGGAAATATTTTGCAGAGCGGGATTTAAAAATACATAACCTTGCTCTGGGTGGAAAGAATTGAGCGGATGCTTCCCTTCCCCTTCGGGTAGTTGGTTAAAAATTTCAGTCATTACTTGAAACTTTTCCGCTTCGCTTGGTACATTAAAAGTGGCATTATTAAAAAAATACTCTGGATATTTTTGAATGATATCCTGACAAAAAGAATGAAAAGTATAGATACCAACCTTATAGGCACTCTCACCAATATATTTTGCTAAACGTTGACGCATGTTGCTAGCGGCAGCATCGGTAAAAGTTAGACACAAGATATTGCTTGGTGATATACCATGACTTTTTTGTAAAATTTTCCCCACCCGTAAAGATAATATTTCAGTTTTGCCAGAGCCTGGACCAGCCACTACTAATAAAGGACCATCAATAGTGTCTACCGCTTGTTTTTGTTTCTTGTTTAATTTTTTATATTGTTGTTCAAAAATAATATTTGATTCTTTATTTGCGGTTGCCATTTAAATATTATAACTCTATTTTTGCTTGAAAACAACTAATTGACTTATCTCTAAAAATATGATTATATATAGTAAGTTCTTTTACAAGACTATCAGGCTTAGAGTTTTTTATCACAAACAAAACTTTTGTGAGACTTATTAGTCTGGTCAGCGGGAGAAAAACGATGAGCATTTCTTTAGTTTGCGTCTTCAAAAACGGAGAACGAAAAGGAAACGACCTTACAGATTATGGAAGTAGCCAAGTGCATAGGCGAGCTTGCCAACTTTGGAAAGAGTTGGCTGATAGTAAGATTGGTGAGGTTAAAATTTTTTACACGCCAATCAATTTTGTCAGGCAAACGGCTGAAATTATTGCCAACCCAAAATTTTTTGCAACCGAGGCTATCGCAAGCGAAGATCTGGCTCTACGTGGGATATCTTATGATCCCGAACGTGTTGCCAATTTGCTGGCTCTCAACCAGGGTAAGTTGATAATTCTAGTGGTCTTTGATGACCTATTCACTAAATCGGTTTGGAATGAGACAGTGGCGCAATTAACGCTAAAATTAAAACGTGACATTTGTGCCATTTCTATTTAAAAAACACCCCAACTCTGCTTCAGGCTTGAGTTGGGGTATCTTTTTTATTATTTGCTTTGTAAAAAATTTTGCAAGCCTTCATAGGTGGCCACAGCTAAAGCGGTAATTTTTTCTTCCCACTCGGTTTCAGTTAAGTTTAGTAGTTCATGAAGATAGGCATATTCAATTAGTAAGCTAGGAGCCTTGAGTGTATTATAAGCCCCAACAGCAATCAATTCTGGATCATAGACGACGCCAGTATTTTCACCGGGCAAGTTACTAACTGTATTAACTTTGAGCAGGCTGTTAAAAACAGACTTAGCAATTGCCTCACTATTGGCACTATTTTTATAAGCCTGGTCTGGAATATAAATTGCAAAACCGCGATATTTTTCTTCGCCAACTATACGATTAGGATAATCATTGAAATGTAGGTTGAGCACTAAATCAAAATTATTATCATTGGCAAATTTATTGATAGCATACAACCGGTCTCTGGTGCGGGTGTTGACAGTATTGTGATAAACCACCACATTATCAAATATCTCCCTATTAACTTTTTTACTATTAAATTTCTTCTTACTTGCTTCAATCCACCCTACCACCTTCTTCACATTACGTGATGATAAATATTTTTTAAAATCAGGGTTCCATTTCTCGCTATCGCGAATCTGCACCACTTTAATTCTATGGTCGTCCTCCAATAGTTGATTTAGCGCTTCTGCCACTTTGACCACAATCTCTCGCTCCTTGAGTCCGTCAATTTCTGCCCCGCCACTTTTTAGATCATGTCCTGGAACTAATAAAATTTTTACTTTTTCACCACCAATATTTTGATATTTATCTTGAATTTGAATAGCTGAGACTGGAGACAGATTTAAAAAACTTAATCCATAAAATAATGTAGTTAATAAAACAGCTCTCTTAATTTTTTTTCTTGTGCTTAAAATCATTCTTAACATTATAGCATAGAAAAAATATTTAGTAGTGGATAAAATAATCTAAATAGATATATTTAAGTAAAAATGTTATAATCATCAAATGTCACCCATGCCCCAAATTAATTTTATTTTTTACGGCACTTCAGAATTTTCCGTTTTCATCTTGGACACCTTGTTAAAGGCTAATTTTAAGCCCTGCTTGATTGTTTCAACCCCCGATCAAGCCCAAGGTCGTAAAATGGAAATTAAGCCCACCCTGACCAAAATTTGGGCTCAAAATAATCAGGTGCCGATTTTTCAGCCAAATAAGTTAGATGAGGAAGCTTTTGAGTTTTTACAAAATTTTATCTCTCAACACCGGGTTGATGTAGCGATTGTAGCCTCCTATGGCAAAATAATTCCTGAAAGATTTTTGGGGCTACCACCCCACCAGACCCTTAACGCTCATCCATCACTTTTACCTAAATATCGCGGTCCTGCTCCCATTGAATATCAAATTTTAGATGATGAAAAAAATATCGGGGTGTCGGTCATGTTGTTAGATAAAGAAATGGATCATGGGCCAATTTTAAAACAAGCTCAGCTTGGGAATTCAGAAATTTTTAACCGAGAGATTCTGGAACAAAAATTAGCAGAGCTAAATGCAAGGTTGCTGGTTGAGATTTTGCCAGATTGGATAGAGAACAAAATTACTCCCCAAGCTCAAAATCACGCAGAGGCTAGTTATACTAAAAAAATCAATAAACAGGAGGCTGAAATTAGTTGGCAAGATTTGCAACAAAGTAATTTAGCACGAAAAAATTTCTTAAAAATTCAAGCCTATTATGGTTGGCCAAACGCTTGGACTTTAGTAGAGCACAATCACAAACAAATCCGCCTTGTGATTAAAACAGCTGAACTTAAAAATGAAAAATTAGAAATCTTAACAGTGATTCCAGAAGGTAAAAAAGAAATGAATTGGCTAGATTTTTTGCGAGGGCTTAAATAATATTTTGGTGAAAAAATTAAACATTTTTGCACTTGCTTTTTTCTGAAAAGAATGATATTATCAAAGAAGTTTATAGCGGGGTGGAGTAACGGTAACTCACAAGGCTCATAACCTTGGGACTGTCGGTTCGATTCCGACCCCCGCAACAAAATAATAAAAACTCTGACTTCTGGAAAGAGTTTTTATTATATTTTATTAGCAGGAAGGAGGAATCGAAGATCGCAGGTCAAATTTTTAGCAAAAAATTTGACCGAGAGCAGGCCCGAGCAAAAATCCGAGTGGCGACGAGGATTTTATGCAGGGCGATTCCGACCCCCGCAACAAAATAATAAAAACCACGATTTAGGTGGTTTTTATTTAGGTTGATTTTTTAGTTGATGATAAATTCCTGTGTGACAAATTGAACAAAAACGAAACAAACCCAGAACAATATTAACCACACCGCTTCATTTCTAGACACATTACGATTAGAATGCATAAACTTAAACAGTAAAAAGGCTGCTACCACCATAAAGGTGCCGGAAACATAAATAATTGCCTTATTAACTGTAAATGGGTTAATTAAGACCAGTATTCCAGTCACAATGGTGGCGTTAGCCAAAACAGTCCCCAACAAATCACCCAAAGCCAAAGCGTCCTCATTCTTTTTAACCGCCTTATAAGAAAAGATGAATTCTGGTACAGTGGTACCAACAGCAATCAATACCATCGAAATCAGAATCGGACTAATTTCTAATTGCTCTGCCAAGCCTACTGAGGAAGAAACTACATAGTTTGCCGCTACTAATAAAAGCGCCATACTGGACAAAAGGGCTAAAGCATTTTTAGCCCGACCACTTTGAATTGGCAGCTCATTTTCGGCTGGCTGATCCACCACATTGTTTTTAAAAGTTAGATAATAAAAAATTGCTCCTGCTACTACTAGGGATAATCCATCAAATCTGGTGTAGACTCCATCTAAACCAAAAATAACCGGCAATAGCATAAAAAGTGGATAAATTTTATTTTCTTTTAAAATCTTTTTATTAACTTTTAGACTAGTAGCTCCAGCCAACAAAACTATTAAGCCCATTATCAGTGTCAGGTCTGCAATATTAGCCCCAAATAACATACCCAAACCAACCTCTGACTCGCCATGAAGCGCTGAAGTCACTGAGATAAATGTTTCTGGCAAAATAGAGATAACTGCTACCACCAATACACCCACTGTGTGTTTAGAAAGTCTAAAATGTTTTGCTAAACCGGTAGCATATTTAGTTGCCAATTCGGCCGCCATAATCACAAAATACAATGAAGCGGCTAGTATAAATATATTATTTAACATAAGCTTTAAGTTTGTTTCTTTTAACTCTAAATACAGCCTTAACTGCCTCAATTAAACCTATGGCTGTTATAGAAAAGGCTATAGCTGCTAAAAACCACCGACCCGACAAGGCCACTGTTCCTAATAAGTCTTGCATAAAAGGTGCGTAAATAGCTAAAAACATTAGACACAACCCTAAAATTGAAGCACCATTTAAGAATTTATTTTCAAGCGGATTATATTGCCAAATATTTTTTTGCATTTGACGCATTGGAAAAGTACAAAACATAGTATAAATTCCGAAGGTAAAGAAAATGAAGGTGCGAATAGTTTTGCCGTCAATCTCGGTCCAGACTGATAATGACCAGTAAATAAATAACAAGAGCACTGAGGTTAGGATACCAGCAAATAAGATAATATTTTTCATCAAAGGATCAAATAAGGTCTGTCGTTTATGCTGCGGAGTGGCAAAAATATTTTTTTCTTGTTCAAAGGCAAAAGCGATAGATGGAAAACTATCAGAAAAGAAATTAACCCAAAGGATCTGCAGTGCGTTCATCGGTAGCGGTAATCCAATCAATAATGAACCAGTAATTAAACATAAGGAATCAGCTACGTTTAAGAAATTGTAAGTTAGGGTCTTTTTTAGGTTTTTTAGAATTTGTCTTCCCTCTTCAATGGCAGCAACCACGGTTTCAAAATTATCATCCAACAGCACCAAATCGGCTACGTTACGAGACACGTCAGTTCCCGATCCCATAGCGATACCAACATCAGCCTGTTTGATACTTGGAGCATCATTCACTCCATCGCCAGTCATAGCTACAATTTCACCCGCCTTTTGGAAAAGTTTAGCGATACGCAATTTATCTTCTGGGGTAACTCGAGAAACCACAGCAAGATGTTGTAACCTGCTTGATAACTCCGTATCACTCAACTTAGTTAACTCACTAGCGTCCAAGACTGAGTTTCCATCTATTTTTAAACCAACTTCTTTAGCTACCGCCATAGCAGTTCCCTTATGATCACCGGTCATGATTATTGTTCTAATACCCGCCATAGAAATTTGAGCAATAGTTTCTTTAATATGAGGACGGATTGGATCATTAAAAACAAATAATCCAATTAGTTTTATCTCAGTTAAAATGTTGTCGTGGGTGATTGAAAAATTAGCACTAATTTTATTTAAATCTTTGCTGGCGATACCTAAAACCCTATTACCAGCAAAAGCCAACTCTTCCACTCGTTTTTCTAAATGTTTCTTTACGGCAGGATCCACATTAACTTGTTTGAGTAAGACATCTGGAGCACCAACAAATAACATTTTATGTTTATCTCCCTCTTTAATTAGGCTGGCTGAATATTTTTGAGTTGAATTGAATGGCAGGGTTTGTAAAATATTGCTTTGCGCTAAAACTTCACTCAGTTTAATACCACGTTTACCTGCTTCTCGCACCAAGGCCACGTCCATAATTTTTCCATCTATACGCCAATCATCCACCTTATCTTCAGGATTTTCTACTACTACCGCGGTATTAGTTAAAGCAAAGCGCAATAATTGATCTTCTTCAAAATCAAAGCCAATTATTTTATTCAGAATCATTTTGGCCTGTGTTAGTGTTCCAGTTTTATCAGTCAAAATTATTGAAGCTGAACCAAGTGTTTCGGCCGCCATTAATTTACGCACCACCCCTTTACGTTTTGCCATTCTTTCTACTCCAACTGCCAAGACTACTGTCATAGAAATCGGTAAACCCTCTGGGATTGACCCAACCGCAATGGCGACGGCAACCAAAAACATTGCCACCCAGCCCTCTCCCGATACAGTACCTATTATAAAAACAACCACAGTTAATAAAATTAAAACCAACCCTGACCACATCGTGAAAGTGGTTAGGGTTTTTTGCAGTGGGGTTTTTTCACCTTTAGACTCGGCCAGTAAAGTCGCAATTTTACCAATTTCAGTATTTCTACCAGTTCGCACCACCACCGCGATGGCGGCACCCTGCATCACTAGGGTTCCGGCAAATACCATTCCAGTTTGATCAGGTATACCAACATTTTCTTTTACAGCTAAAATCTGTTTGTCTGCTGGTAAACTTTCACCAGTTAAAACTGCTTCATCTACTTCTAGATCATTTACCGATATTAGTCTGGCATCGGCTGGCACCCTGTCACCTTGACTAAGGTGGATTATATCACCAATTACCACTTCATTAACATCAACTTTTTTTTCTTTGCCTTCGCGGATAATTAGGCACTGCTCTCTTAGATAGTTTTTTAGAGAAGCCAGAGCTTCGTCCGCTTTATTTTCTTGGTAAAAACCTAGAATAGTATTAACGAAGACTGCTAAAAAGATAAAACCGGCGTCTTTCCATTCTTGGATAAATAAACAAACCGTCCCAGCAATAATTAGTATTAAAATTAACGGAGATAATAATTGTTCTAATAAAATTTTTATTTTAGTATTCTTATATTCCCCCTGAATGATATTGGCACCAAACCGCTTTAGTCTATCTTTCACCTCCACCTCATCTAAACCAGTTTCTTTATCACTTTCTAATAAAGTTAAGACCTCATCAGCTGGCAGGGCCCAAAATTTTTTATCTTTTTGTTCATTAATTAATAACATAATAGTTTTTATTTTAACACAGATAAAAAAAATACCCAATTTTGTTGGGTATTTTTTAGATTATCTTGATGAATTTTTAATTAGTATATGTTTTTAAATGGTCGGCTCTCACGTGACTACGGATATGTTCATGGGCTTTAGATTCAATTTGTCTAATTCGTTCTCGAGTCACACCAAACTCAGCCCCCACCTCTTCCAGAGTGTGCTGGGCTCCATCATATTTACCCAAACCATTTCTCATTTCTAAAATCGCTCTTTCTTTTTCTGATAAACCAGATAAAATTTCATTAATTTGATCAGCTAAAATACGGCGGTCTGCTTCCTCTTCGGGGGACAAGATAGAGCTATCAGCTACAAAATCACTCATCGTAGTTTTTTCTTCGCCACCATCTCCGACTGGGGTATCCAACGAAACGGTTGCTTGATCAATTTTTTCAATCTGATAGATCTTATCTACTTCTAACTCCATATCAGCTGCCACCTCCTCGGCCATTGGTTCACGACCCAAATCCATTGTTAATTTTCTGATACTCTGTTTATACTTCTGAATAGTTTCTACCATATGCACCGGAATACGAATAGTGCGTGATTGATCAGCTAGGGCTCGGGTGATGGCCTGTCTAATCCACCAAGTAGCGTAAGTCGAAAACTTGAATCCTTTTTCCCAGTCAAATTTATCCACGGCACGATACAATCCCAAGTTACCCTCCTGGATTAAATCTAATAAAGTCAAATCTCTGCTCCGGTTCACATATTTTTTAGCAATTGACACCACTAGACGCAAGTTAGATTGGGCTAAAATATTTTTTGCCTCCCCATCACCACGTAAAATTCTTTGAGCTAAATTTCGCTCCTCACTGGCAGTAATTAGTGGGTATTTTCCGATTTCTTTTAAATAAATTTGAATTGAATCGTGTTGACTATCATCACGATTATAAACAATTTCCTTTTCGTTTAAATCCAACATTCCACCCGGTTCTAAAATATCAATCCTAGCTTCTTCTAAACGATCCAAAAAATCCTCATAAAATTCAATATCACTCTCAATAAAAGGAAACTCTTTTAGGATATCATCGCGCGTAATAAAACCGCGCTGAACTCCTTTTTGAATTAAGCGATTAGCTCGCTCTTCTAATTTGTTTTGTTTACGCTCCTGCTTCTTATTTTTTTTAGCTATTTTTTTAGGTAAAACCTTAGATTTTTTTTTCTCAATTTTTTTTAAAATTTTCTTTTTTACCTCTGACCTCGTTTTGTTTTTTTTATCACTGGAACTGCTGCGCTTAGGCAACTTGTTCGTTTTATTTTGTTTAGCAGTCTTAGCTGCTTTTTTTTTAGAAACCTTATTTAATTGTGGCTTTTGCTTTTTAAGCATCTGGCTACCCAGTATAGTTAAAAACTAATTTTTGTCAAATTTTTTGTAGTAGTTTATTACCCAATTATATCTGATAAGCTTTTTACTAACTAATCCTAAATTGCGAATGCCATAATTTAGCATAAATAGTCGTCTGTTCTAATAGCTCAAGGTGCTTTCCAATTTCTGCAATTTTTCCATCTTTTAATACCACGATTTTATCCGCATCCATAATGGTTGAAAGGCGGTGAGCAATAATGATAGAGGTCCTGCCCTTCATTAGTTTTTGCAAGTCATCAGAAAGCTCTTTTTCGGTTTGTGAATCAAGTGATGAAGTGGCCTCATCTAAAATTAAAATTTTCTTATTTGCTAAAATTGCTCGTGCAACCGAGACTCGTTGTTTTTCGCCACCCGATAATTTTATCCCCCGCTCTCCTACCAATGTATTTTCCTTATCTTTCAGATTATTGATAAAATTATCTAGTTGAGCAAAGCTAATTGCTTGCCAAACCTCCTCCTTTGTGGCTTCTGGATTAGAGAAAGCAATATTGTTAAAAATTGTATCATTAAACAAAACTGTTTCCTGTGGCACAATTGACATTGCATTATGCAGTGAGCTTTGTTTTACTTTTTTAATATCTTGCCCATCAATTAAAATCCGACCACTATCTAAATCATACAAACGATAAATTAAATTGATTAAGGTTGTTTTACCTACACCGGTCTCACCGACGAAAGCCACCTTTCTCCTGGTAAAATATTTAAAGATAATTGATTAAAAATTTTTCTGTCTTCATTGTACCCAAAAGTTATTTCCTCAAATTTTATATTTCCTTCGCTTACTTTTAGCTCAGTGGCATTTTTGTCATCAATAATTTCAGCTTTTTGTTCCAACAACACAAACATTTTATCCATATGAGCAAAATGTTGCGCCAAATCTTGATAAGTATAATTCAAAGCTGAAAAACTATTAATTAGTTGAGAGGCGGAAGCATAAACAAAAAACAGTGAGCCAATACTTATTTCTCCATTCAAAAATCCCCAAAAAGAAACTACTAAAATTAAACCAACTCCAGTGTCATTCATCAGACCATTAAGAACTTGCATTAAAACATATTTAGCATTAATTTCTAGATTTTTACTTTCAGTATCATCAATTAAAAGTTTATACAGCTTCATCATAAAACTTTCTTTACCAAAATTTTTGATTGCTTGAACGTTAGTAATACCATCAGCAAAGAAACCAGTTTCTTTATCAGCAGCTTCGTTTCTCTTTTTAACTATTTTAGTAATCTTTTGTTGTAGCCAATAAGACCAGATAAACATTATCGCTATGACCAGAACTGCTATTAATAAAGCGGCTTTTACGATGACCACAATAATAATAACAGAAGTGATAAGAGAAATTACTTGAGGCAATAAGCGTTGAATAAAAATATTAGTCTGCATTGAAAATGAATTGATTCCACGACTCTGTGCTGAAAAGATAGATCCATTATGGGTTTTTGTCCAAAATTTATGATCCAAGTCTAGTAAGTGTGAATAAAGTTTTTGTTTCAACTCTACTGCCTGTTTACGTAGATAGATAAAATAGACCCGATCTTTTACTAATCCCAACGTGGTTTGAAAAAACATCGCCACAAAATAAATTATAATTAGAAGTAGTAAATATTCTATATAATCATTTTTGCTTAGAATTCCACCAATAAATTCACTTCCCTTATCGATTCCAAGTTTTACTAAATAATCTGGCACAAAACTCAAAACACGGTGTATTCCAACCCCAACAAAAACCAATATCCAAATTATTTTATACCTAGCAAATAAGACAGAAAAAAACTTTTTACATATTTGCCAGTTAGTAAATGTTTTATTTTTCAAGTCCGAGTTCATAATTATTTGCTCCCATCATACCACCAATACAAAAAACCACCACGTTACATGGTAGTTTTTTTATTTGAAGCGAAAACGTCTTATTTCAATTCTACTTTTCCACCAGCAGCTTCAACTGCTTTTTTCAAAGCTTCAGCTTCTTCTTTTTTCATACCGGCCTTAAGTGGTCCAGGAGCAGCATCAACTAAAGCCTTTGCTTCACCTAATCCAAGACCTAAAGCTTCTTTGATTGCCTTGATAACTGCAACCTTTCCAGCTCCAACGTCAGTTAAATTAACATCGAATTCTGTTTTTTCTTCAGCGGCAGCACCAGCAGCAGCTGGAGCTGCTGCTACAGCGGCAGCAGCTGATACTCCGAATTTTTCTTCAAAGATTTTTACTAATTCATGTAGTTCCAAAACTGTCAATCCATCAATTGCTTCTACAATTGTTTTGAATTTTGCAGGAACTTCTACAACTTTATTTTCTTCCATTTTTTTGTTTAAATTAATTTTTAATAATTATTACAACACTTTTTACAAGTCTAAGCTCGTAAGATTAAGCAGTTGTCTCTTTTTTCTTTGCCACTTCACTCAACACCATAGCAAATCGCTGGATTGGTGAATTGATAATATTGACAAACATTCCTCGCAAAGTCTGAAGTGGAGGAATATTGGCGATTGCGTTCATTGCAATAGCGTCTTGATATTTCCCTTCAAACACTCCACCTACGATTGAAACCCTATCTGCAAATTTCTTTACAAATTCATTTACCCCCTGTGCAGATGCTAAAGCATCCTCACTCCAAGCAAATGCAATTTCTCCCGGAAGTTCTGGAAGTGCTCCTTCAAATTTTGCCTCTGCAAGTGCCTTAGCAGCAATTGCTTTTTTGGCGACAAAATATTTTACATTTTTCTCGCGTAGCTCTTTTCGCATAGCAGTTGAATCTGCTACGGTTAAGCCGTTAAATTTTACAAAAGTCCAAGATTGAGCAACTTTGCTTGCATCAACTAACTTGTTGTAAATTTCTGTTTTTTTACTTTTATTGATTGGCATATTTTTTTGCCTTGATATAATAATAAGCGACCTTTTGTAAGGCCGCTTTGATCAGAGTATGCAAAAAGTTTTAACTTTTTGCGAACCTCGTGAGGATAATTATGCTTTTCAGCTACCCCATTTCTTTGGCCCTATCTTTTAATTATAGCATATTTGATTTAAAAATGCAAGAAAAAAAGCGGGAGTGGTCTCCCGCACAAGTTTATTAAAGCCCCAGCTTTTGTGAGGCTACCAGTCATTGAGAGACCGATTTCGCTCCTCCACGGCGCTCAAAATACTTGAATAGGCCGCTGCGTTAGAGTCATCCATCGGGATGATTCTGCGCAAATTCGGGTCAGTGATTGTTCGCTGAAGGCGTTCCGCCGCCCCGCGGTTTCTGGGTGTATCGCCCAGTGAAGCGTATAGATTTTCGTGTGCTGTACTATCAATACTTTGATTCATAACTTACTACCTTTCTTTAGCAATTTAAGAAAAAACAATCAAACTATTTTATATCATAAAATATAGAAAAAATCAATGATTTTTTTGCTGCTTTTTATGTTTAAAAAATTCCCAAGCTACTGGTAAAATAGAAACAAAGATTATTATCACAATCGCTAATTCTAAATTATCTTTGATTTGAGGAAAACTATTACCTAAAAAGTATCCAGCTGAAGTAAAGCCAACCGTCCAAACAATTCCACCAACAATGTTATAAGTTAAGAAAATACGGTAGGGCATATTCCCCACTCCAGCCACGATTGGCGTAAAGGTTCTCACTATAGGAATAAACCGAGCTAAAAAAATAGCTTTGTGTCCATGATGTTCAAAAAACTTTTGTGCTTCTTCGGCATATTTTTTTTTAAAAAACAGACCATCTTCTTTGCAGAAAATTTTGGGACCAACCTTTTGGCCAAACCAAAAACCAACAGTGTCACCTAAAATAGCCGCCACACACAACAAGATTACCAATATCCAAAATGGAATTGAAAAAAAATGAGATAGAATACCGGCTGCAAAAAGTAAGGAGTCTCCTGGTAAGAAGAATCCAAAAAATAACCCACTTTCAGCAAAGACAATTAACCATAACCCAATTGCACCGAAAGTAGTGATCAAAAATTCTGGATCTAAATAAGTCATTAATTCATTCAACCAAGACATCGGTCAATTATAACTTATTTTAAGATTTTAGCTAAATTTTTTAACCCCTCATTTCATCTAAAAGCTCATCTAAAGTTTTATGTCGCTCTAGCACTTTGTTGTCAGTAGAAAAAGTCCAATACTTGCTTGGTTCAAACTCTTCAATAAACTCATAATCATGAGTCACTAACAAAACAGCGCTCTTGGTTTCATCTAAAGCGGCTACTAAAATCTCCCAAGTGATTTCGTCAATATGGTTGGTCGGTTCGTCTAAAATGATTAAATCTGGTTTCTTACCAAAAGCTAACGCAAACCGAATTCGCATTCGTTCACCACCCGACAGTTGGCCAACCTTAGTAATCATTTTTTTGTCATCAAACTTCATCATACCCAGCGCCGCTTTAGCGTCTGTTTCACCGCAAGCCAATTTCTCTTGCACAATTTTGATTGGGGTTTGATCAGCAGCAAAGGCACAGTGCTGGTCAAAATATGACCAAGCAGTCTTATCTGCCCAAATAGATTCACCACTTAGCATTTGAGTTTCACCAGTTAAACACCTCAAGAAAGTAGTTTTCCCTTTTCCGTTCCTGCCAAGGAGGACAATTCTGTCACCAGAGCGAATTTCTAAATCTGTCTCACCAAAAATCCGATGCTTCATATTTTCAAATTTAAAACCACCGTTTTTCATCTGCCACAGACGGCGACCGTGATGAAAATTATTATTATCTAAGGATAAATTAATTTTAGTTTTTTTATCTCTTGGCCGTTCTACTTGACCATGCTCTCTACGTAACTCCTCCAATTCATTTAGAGCACGGTGATAAGCTGATTGTCCATTACTCCGTATAGCTTTCTTTTTTAAAATCACCAACATCGCTTGTAAAGTTTTAATTCTTTTGGAGATTTTATCATACGAATCTTGAGCTGTTTCTAGTCGTTCGGTTTTCTTGGCAATATAGTCATCATAATTACCTTCCGATATATACATGACACCACCAACTAACTCTCCAATTTTTGTCACAACCGAATCAATCAAAAGTCGATCATGCGAAACAAAAATGATTCCTCCCGAAAAATCCGCCATCATTCCCATTAACTCAGTTCTGGAGACAATGTCTAAATGGTTTTCTGGTTCATCTAAAAATAAGAAATCTGGACAAATCGCAAACGCCACTGATAGCACTAAAATCTTTTGTTGTCCACCTGAAAGCTCGCTGCAAAGTTTTTCCGAATTTTTTTCTAAATCAAAACCCAACAATCGCCCATAATCAAAAACTTTTTTATATAAACTTTTACCTGCCAGCACCTCCACGTATGCTCCAATATTTTTTTGTAAAAAATTTTGATCAAATTCTTGGCCCACGTAAAAAGTCCGCACATGACCAGTTTTTTCAATGCTGCCACTTAAAATTTCAGACTCGCCATCGCCAATCCTTGCGTCTAAAATTTTCAACAAAGTAGATTTACCAGCGCCATTTTCACCAAAAATACAAAGCCGTTCGTTTTGATCGCACTTAAAACTTACCTCTTTCAAAATTTCTTTTTCTCCTACAATTTCGTTCCACAAGCTATATTTTATTTTTTTAGCGACAATACTTTTCATTAAATTTTTTTGGGAGCTGGGACTCGGGTGCAGATTTCCTCCAATAAAAATTCTACATTTTCACCAGTTTTACCGGAGACGGCAATAATTTCTTTCTCTTCACAATTAAGCAACTGCATAATTTCTAATTTAGTTTCTTCCACGTTGGCAATCGGAGAATCGATTTTGGTGATCACAGGGATAATAGTTAGACCACCATCACGAGCCATTTGTAAGGTGGTTAAAGTTTGAGCTTGAACCCCCTGAGTTGCATCTACTAAAAGCACACTTCCCTCCACCGCCTTGAGCGCGCGCGATACTTCATAATAAAAATCTATGTGTCCGGGAGTATCAATCAAATTAAGAATATATTTTTGTTGATCACGTTTACTCAGAAACTCCATTCGCACCGGTCGCATTTTAATAGTGATTCCTCGCTCTTGTTCTAACTCCATGTCATCTAAAACCCGATCGTGCATTTTGCGCGCTTCTACAGTATGGGTAATTTCCAACATTCTATCAGCCAAAGTTGATTTTCCATGATCAATATGAGCGATAATTGAAAAATTTCTAATTCTATCCATCTATATATTATAGCATATTTTTGAGAAAAAATCCATAAAAATAAGGCAGAAATCGCTTTGCGATTTCCGCCTTATTTTCTACCAGTCTTTTATTTTTTTAGCACATCTCCCACCAACGAAGTCCAAGAAGTGATATCTTGTAGGTTGCTTGGCACAATTATCTTAGTAGCTGTACCGTTGGCGACTTTCTCTAAAGCTTCAAATCCTTTCAAAGTTAGAAAAGCCTTACCAGCATCAGCCTCGTTAATTAAATTAATTGCTTTGGCTTCCGCTTGATTCAAAGACACAATGGCCTGCGCTTCACCTTCTGCCTCTTTAATTCTTGATTGTTTAACCCCTTCTGCTCGCAAAATTGCACTTTCCTTTTCACCTTCAGCGATTAAAATTTGACTTTTCTTTTCTCCCTCGGCTTGTAAAATTTTCTCTCGTCGTTCTCGTTCGGCTCGCATTTGTTTTTCCATCGCTTCACGAATCGCAGCAGGAGGTAAAATATTTTTTAATTCTACTCGATTAATTTTGATTCCCCAAGCATCAGTAGCGTCATCTAGAATTGCTCGCATCTGAGTGTTAATAGTATCACGAGAAGTCAAAGTCTCGTCCAGTTCCAACTCTCCAATAATGTTACGTAAAGTTGTTGCGGTTAAGTTTTCGATGGCAGAAATTGGATTTTGAATTCCGTAGGTATAAAGTTTAGGATCAATCACTTGGAAATAAACCACCGTATCAATTTGCATGGTTACGTTATCCTTGGTAATTACTGGCTGTGGTGGAAAATCACCCAAACGCTCTTTTAGAGTAATTTTATTAGAAATTTTATCTATCAAAGGAATCATAAAATGTAGACCATTACTCCAAGTCACATAATAACTTCCCAAACGCTCCAAGACATAACTTTCTGATTGAGGCACAACCTTAACTCCGAGAACAATAAAGATAACCGCAATAATAAATATGACAAAAAATAGTTCCATGTTTTATTTTTTAATTACTTTTAATTTGGTGCTTTCCACCGCTAACACTTTTATTATATCACCTTTTTTAATTTCCTGTTCAGAATGTGCTGACCAGATTTTTCCATCAATTTTTACTTCACCTTTTTTACCCACAAAATCATTTAAGACCTCACCCTCTAAATTAAACAAGCGATCATAGTTGGTAGGAATCTTTTTATTCATTTTAATTCCTCGGACAAAATCTTTGGTAAGGAACATAAAGAAAACTCCACCGATGACAAAAATGCCAGTTTGCAACAAATAATTATCTGCCAAGCTAGGAATTAAACTTAACAGCAAAGAAATAATTCCACTAATCACAAACCAGATAGAAACCAAATTGACTGTGCTTACCTCCACCAGCACTAATATGATAATTATTATCAACCACCAAATCCATAATGACATAACTTTTTTTAAGTTAAGAAATAAATTATCAATATTTTATCATAAAATGCATTTTTTGTTATACTAAACAAATGATGGCTTGGATGACACAGATCTGGCAAAAATATTATGATCAATATCATAATCATCACGGTTTTCGTAAATATTTATCCAATATTTCTTGGATGTTTATTTGTAAACTCTGCTCTACCATCGTCAGCCTAATTGCCTCTATCTCAATTGCTCGCTACTTAACCCCAGAAGGTTATGGTCTATTTAGCACAATTTTAAGTTTTGTGGCAGTCTTCAATATTTCCCTTTTTGTCACCAATTCACTATTAGTTAAAAAATTAAATGCTGAACCAGAAAAAAGAAATGAAATTTTAGGTTCAGCTTTAGTGATTAAGATAGTAAATAATCTAATCGCTTTTTTAATTGTATTATTAGCTTCATTGATTTCGGCCAAGAGCAACTTTACGCTTTTCTTAATTATTTTATACACCTCTGGAAATATCTGGGGAGTATTTAGTTTTATTGACCAGCAGTTTCAAGCTGATGCCAAAAATAAACCGGTGGCTATTATGAACGCTATTTGGGAAATTATTTTTGCCTTAGCTAGAATTGTTATTGTCTTATTGGGGTTGGATATTGCTTTTATCATTGCCAGCTTTGCCTTGTTTAGTCTGATGACAAGCATTAGATATATTATTCTTTATCAAAGACACTATCATAATATTTTATCATGGAGAGTCAATAAGGATATTGTAAAATTTTTATGCTGGAACTCAATTCCGTTTTCCATCGCTGCTTTTACTGGCACCGTCGGTGGAGAAATTGATAAACTAATTTTAAAAACTTTCACCACCACCGAAAACGTCGGATTTTACACTGTTGCTACTACCCTAAGTAACGGCTGGGGAATAATTTTGGGCACAATTTCTACCGCCCTCTTGCCTGCAGTCTTGAATTCGTCCCGTAATAATTACCAAGTTTTTTTATCACGACTTAAAAAATATTATTCTCTCTTGTTTTATTTGAGTTTACTAATAGCATTTTTCACTTATCTAACAGCTACTCCAGCTATTACCATACTTTACGGTGAAGCTTATTTAGCTTCAATTTCACTCTTACAAACAGTAGTTTGGTCCATTATTTTTAGCTATATTGGATTGATTTTATATCAACACCTATTATCACAAAATCAATTTAAATTGATGATGCTCTATAGTATGGTGGGAGCAATAAGTAGTGTAATTATCAATGTTGTTTTAGTAAATTACTTTGGGGTAATTGGTGCGGCTTATACCAGAATTATTTGCAGTATCTTACCAGTGATGGTTTTGTTGGCTTTACCAGCCATGAAAGACCAGAGAAAAATTATTTGGCAGGCCATAATTCAACCGCTCAAAAATTAGTCTTTTAGTTTGTCAAAAAAACGAGTTTGTGTTATACTCTAGAAGTTGGGCCTTTAGCTTAGTTGGTAGAGCGCCTCATTTGCAATGAGGAGGTCAGCGGTTCGAATCCGCTAAGGTCCACAAAACTAAGAAAATAACCACCACAAGTGGTTTTTGCTTGGAAAAATATAAATATAAACTTGACAAAAAAAGTAAAATATGCTATAATTAAAAGATAGGGTCATTTATATGAATGAACGCGTAAATCTAATTTCTAACGCGTTTTATTTTTGTAAACTTTTAATACCCCATTTAGCCTATTTGACTAGAAGAAGACAAAAACTGATGATGATCTTGATATGAAATTCTGGGAAAATATTGAAAAAAGATGAGTGGTGTGGTGGTTTTTTTGTATTTTTGATAAACCACATCGGTATTGACATCAGCCAGATTAATGATGGGACTATTTTCTTCTATCAATTTTTTAGCTAATTTTTTATCTATTACGTAGCAACCTAAGTTAGATGGCACCCTCATAAAAACAGGATAGGAACCAGCAAAAAATTTTCCTAAAAGTAAACCACGTAATTGCTCCAATAAAATTGCAATAGGAGCAAAAAATAAATAAGGTAAACGTCTAAATTTATTTTTAGAAAATTTTTTAAAAAGATTAAATTGCATCCTATAATGACTAAAAAGATTAAAATTATATTGGGGATAATCAAACTGTAAACAGTTCCACCGCTTTGTTTCGGCGCGATTAAGATTTTTTTGAATTTCTGCTTCTAAAATTGTCTTAAAATTATTTTTTATTACCACGTCATCTTCAAAGATAACTAAAAATTTTACATTCTGATATCTGGGATTAGTTAAAAACTCCCGATAGGCCTGCTGATGAGCCAGTGCACAACCCAAAACTCCAGGTCTTAAAGCTGTGCCAAATCTAGATTTTAAAATAGCTTTACTCTCATCATATTCTGCCCCCACAGTGCCGGGTGGGTTTAGTTGTAGATAATGACGACCGTCCACCCCTTTAATTCGTTCAAAACTAATCCCCTGCTGCTCAAACTGCTGTCGCATAAACAAAATCCGATCAGTATCCTTATCAAGATTAATCACCACAGTTTGATATATTTTTTCAAGCATAAGACTATCTTTTGCCCAGAGCTTTCTGTGCTAAGAGAATTGCCCCCTCTCGGCTTTTAGCAGCAGCCATAAATAAATTGCGATGACAAAAAACTGCGTCGGATACTCCTGAAACCGCCTGCAACTCTTCATCACGTAAGCCAGCCCATTTCTTAGGTAGACTTTTCCTCAACTTATAAGAGTTGGGTTGTTGGCGCACACCCTCCACCCGCCACTTGTCATCATTACCTGGAGTTACGGTAAAAATTACATCAAGTAAATCTGAAAATAAAAGATCACGAGCTGGATAACTATCATCAAAAACCAAAATTTTCTTATCGTTACTTTCGTTATAAATTTTTTTAATTTTTACCTCAGCGTCTATTTGAGCAATGGTGCGAACAATTTTACGAGCAATTACTCCCTTAGCAAACTCTACTAAATCAGCAAAAACCTGATCTGCTTTTCGATCTTTTTCCTTCCAAGTATTATTAAAAATATGAATTAAGTCTGGTAAAGCAAAGGGTGACAAAGTGTCGCAAGCAGTAAAAAAACTATAACCATTATCATTAGCATCACAAGGTTGAACTAGCTCTTGATCAATAATTTTAGCTACTCGATCTGAACCACCACAGAGCACTTCGCCAAAACTACGCCAGACCAAGCCAAACGCTGCAAACGGCACACCATTATCTCGCAAAATTGACTCCTGATGATGGTCGAACAAATGTAAACCGTCATATTTTCCCCCTACGTCTAAAACATAATCTGCCGTAGCAATTTTGGCTGCTTCTCGACTACGAATAATTTCAATCTGACCATTGAATAATAACGATAAAACGGCTACCGCACAGACATCATCACAGTGAAAGCTGCCATCGTGGACTAATATTTTTTTCTTTACTACCTTTTCTTTTCTCATGATTCTGATGATAACATAACATTGAAAAAATATAGCTATTTTGTGGATATAGTAGTATAAAATACTATTTTAGAGTTGGCAATATTAAAGATAATAATCACGGTCGCTTTTAATAGATAAAAACTTATTTTTGTATTTTTCCACTAAATCTAAATATTCTTTTTTAAAAACAAAATCAAAGTAAAATTGCTTTTTTCATAAAAAAATGATATCCTAAACAGGAAGAAACTAGGGCTTGTAGTTTCAATGGTAAAACATCGGTCTCCAAAACCGAGGTTCCCCGTTCGAGTCGGGGCGGGCCCGCAAAATAATAGTTTACTTTTAGTAAGAGTTAGATTAGCCCATTTAATAAATCATGTTCAAACTGTTGATTGCCCTCTATGGTTTTAGGATATTTATATAGTTTTTGCAGAAACTCCTCATCTAGAAATTCTAACGAGATAATTTTAGTATAAACAATATCAAGTAAACTCTTTAACTTTTCTACCTCATCAGAATCAATTTCTAAAGCCAATCGAGTTAATTCCCCATTTTCGTCTGGTTCAATAAAAACTAGTTCTCCTTTAGGAACCACAAATTGATCACCAAAACTTTTAGAGTTTTCAACTAAAATTTTATAAAAAATCAACTGTCTCTTGTAGTTTATTGATTTGATATCCTTTCCCCACTTTCTCAATGCTTTGCCGGTTTTGAAATCAAAAACCTCTAAAATCCCTTTTTCTGTTTGACTAATTCGATCAATCTTACCATTAAGAACAGCTTGACCGATTTTTACCCCCTCGTTCGCAAAACTAAATTCTGACCAATCGCTAACTTTAAAATCATCTTTATTTTCTTGCCAAAATTTTTTCAAAGCAAAAACTCCCCGCTCGTAATATTTAGCAAAGTCTATTTTAGACATTTTTTCTCTTTTTAAACTCTGTTCAAACCATTTGAATAAATCCTGCTCCGATACTATCTTATCAATTTTGCTTGACTCAGATTTTTTAAAATTTTTGATTGCCCTTTCTAGCGCAAAGTGGATAGCGGAGCCGAAACTACCCGACAAACTTTTTCCTGAGGGAAACCTTAACAGATTATTCTCCAAAAAATATAGTGGGCCATAATTATTTTCTGCTCCATGACCATTAGTTAAATCTAGAAAATTATTTAAGTGAGTGACAGAGATTTTATAATCTTTAACTAAGGTTTTTAATAGTTCTTTTTCATCAGCCACAAATTCCACTGGTGGATTTTGATTCTCTAACAACGATGACTCCAAGACTAGAGTAGCGTCAGGAACTATGGATTCATTTTTTTGATTATAATTTTTATCAATCAATTTTAGTTTTTCTTCATTTTCAGTTCCCGATAAAAACTTTAATTTGTTCGCCTCTTTACCATCATCTTTTTGAGCAAAAGAGCTGATGTATAAATTTTTCTTTGCTCTGGTCAATGCTACAAAAAATAAGCGCAAACAATCATCGTCATTGTCTTCACTATCAGATTTTAATTTTAAATTAAGCGGCATTGCTAATTTATTAGCTCGGCTTTCCTTGCCCCAAACACTATCAATGACTGATAAGATAAAGACTGTTTCAAACTCTAAACCTTTTGCTTTGTGCACAGTCATAAAATTAACCGCTTGATCTAATTTAGCAAACGGCCCAACATCATTTAACTCAATATTATTTTCATTATGAACCTTAACAAATTCTACAAAATCTTTAGTGCTTAAAATTTCGCCCTTCTTATAATCTCTGATGGCATTTACAAATACCCTTAGAGCCGATAAGAATGACAAATATTCAGTTTTATTATTCTCTAGCTGAGCCCGATTAAAATAATAATCCCGAAATGGCGATGAAGACTTGTTGTCCATAAGAAAATTATAGCATAAAACATTAAAAAAAATCGCTTCTAAGCGATTTTTTTTAATTAGATTTTTAAATTAACCATTAACACGATACTCTCCGGCTGGACAATCAGCAGAAATGATAGGGGCTGAGAATAAAGTGCTAACTAAGTTAGTTTTGAAGAAATCACCTTTTTTGACAATTAATTCCTTAGTGACTGAATCAAGCACACCAGAAGTGGTGATATTGTTTTCTTTCTGGAATTTTAACAGAGCGGTTTCAGTACG
Organism: uncultured Candidatus Saccharibacteria bacterium; assembly: GCA_964462115.1. GTDB lineage: Bacteria > Patescibacteriota > Minisyncoccia > Phycocordibacterales > CAIZIN01 > CAYWWA01. The sequence continues at coordinate 13,844 of CAYWWA010000002.1, read as the reverse complement.
ATTGCAGAAATAGGCTGTTTCCGATCCTGTGATACCAGCGACACTGTTTGAAGCAAGGGGCTTAACCAATAAGGCATCGTTAGCATTTAAATATTGTTGCAACAATAGCACACAAACGTGGGCATCATTATATTTTAGATCGGCACATTTTGACAAGTAGCCAGTGACAGAACCAGTTACGGCAGTTGAACCACCTAAACACTCAATTCCAGAGGTAATTTCGTTAACTACTGCCTGAATTTCATCTGCAGTCATAGACTCAAGGTCGGTGATAATCTTAGACAAATCTACATTGATATCACAAGCACCCTTAACTGTTCCAGTAAAAGCAGAAGATCCGCCACCTGAAGATGTATTTGTACAATTTGAATCATTAGCAGCTAAAGATTGTTTTCCTGCAATTGTACATGTTCCCAGGTCGTCTCCATCAACATTACCATCGTGATTAGTATCGCCCGCTGGGCAACCAAAGTTTTCGCTGATACCATAAACTGTAATACATAAGTCGTCTTTATTTTCTATACCATCACCATCAATATCACAATCGTAGGTCATACCGTTCTCATTAGAAAAAACACAACTATTGTTCAACGTGCTGTTGTCAAGCGATTGAAAACTTAAACCATTTACTTCGGAATTGATAATTGTTGTGGTCCCTTGGGAATCATCAGCTAACGGGATAACAATAGTTGGAGTTTCTTCATTCTGAAAATCAATGACAGCGATTGGTTCTTCTTCTGCGCTACTTACAACATAAAAACCCAAAAACACAAAGGTGAATATTAGACTTATTTGAAATATTTTTTTCATTTTTATAAAATTTATTTTTATTATTAAATATAATAACACAAAAAGAGAAAATGGGTGGAGCTGGTGGTAAGTGCAAAAACACAATACCACCAGCACACCGACAAAATCATTCTATCTCAAACTTAATAAAAAATTCTGGATAGATAGATTCTGCTCTGAAAATGATGACTTGGTGTTTGGAATACTCCAGCAAAGAGACAGCTTTGACTCTCGCAAACGAGTTTGTCCAGACAAACAGGCTCTGACTGTTGAGCTTTTTAAACCCACTCAATAAATTGGTGGAGACCATAGGAGTCACCGTCCATTTATTAACCTTGTTGGTGGTTGTGCCGTTTTCAACCTGAAACAAATCCATGTTGAAATTCAAGGCATTAGTACCGGCCACTGTCTCACAAAAAGCATTTGTAGGATAGTAGACCGATGCGGTGGGGTTAATTTTGATAATACCGACCACATTAGTGTCAGCAACAACGAACATTGCTTGATAACACAGGCACAAGATAACAACAAACAACATCTTTTTCATTTTCTTTCCTTTTTTCGATTCAAAAGAACAATATTCACACAACACTCGTTATGTGAACAACAGCCTGCAATCTAACATAAAAAATTAAAAAAGTCAATTATTTTAAATCCTCCACAACCTATTCACAGGTTTCTATCAAATGAGCAAAAAGTATAGTAATCGTAAGTGGCCCAACCCCACCAATTTTAGCTGATATTTTAACATTGTTTCGCTCACGAACGCAGTCTGAGACATCTCCTAAGATTTTACCATCTTCGCAGGCTGTGCCAGCATCTACCACTATGGCACCATCCTTAATCATCGCTGAAGTAAGTAAATTAGCCTTCCCCACCGCTGTGATGATTATATCAAACCCAGGTAATTCTTTTGCTAATTTTGCCTCATCTTTTGACCGAAAAATTTCAAAATTATAATTTCGTTCAGTAAATATTTTAATCAACGGACGTCCTACCAGTTTGCCACAGCCTACTAAAGCAATTTTCTTGTTTAATAAATCAATATTATTTTTTTCCAATAAATACAAAATTGCCTCAGCGGTAGCGGAATTAAAATTGCTTTTTTTTTCATTCAAACCATCAACATCTTTGTGGGCAGCGATTAAATTGCTTAATTCGTCACCTTTATCTTTATCCAGAATAGGAAATTGCAAGATTAAACCGTTGACTTTTTCATCTTGATTTAGTTTTTCAATAGTTTCAGCCAACTCATCTGTTTTAACTAAAATATCTTCAACTCTAACCCCAATCTCTTCACCATATTTTTTCTTCAACTGAACATATTTTTCAATCACAGGATTTTGTGAATCGCGCACAATACAAAGACATGGAAAAATGCCATTTTTTTTAAAACCAAGCACCGTTTTTACCTGATTGTCCTTGATTTGCAAGGATATTTCCTTACCCCGTAACTCTTCACACATCTTTACATTATACCATATTTTAATATAAAATGCAAAAAAAAATAGCCTGAATTTAGGGATTCAAACTATTTTTTGTTTTTACTTTGGAGAAAAAGTTTATAGAGTTTCTACAAAGACTGCATTAGAAACAGTGTCCTTGCCAGCAAAAGGATGACCGTAGGTAAAGACCACTTTATCACCTTTAACTGCTAATTTATTTTTTATCAAATAAGTTTTAGCTTCTTTCAACGCTTCATCTAAGTTTTTGAATTTCTTAGTCAAAACTGGAGTTACTCCCCAGACGGCTATCAATTGTTTAGCGGTGCTTTCGTTTGGAGTAAAGGAAATAATTGGGCAAACTGGTTTGTAAGAAGAAAGCCAATTAGCCGACAAACCTGTTAGAGTAAAATTGGCAATTAACTTAGCTCCAACCATATCAGCAGTTACCACAGCCGATTTAGTGATGGAAGTCATAACTGACGATGAGTCGTCTACTGTTTTTACACCGTTGCAACTATCACAAACCACACCTGAAGCATAGTCACAAACACAACTATCAACATATAGACTAGCCCCAATTCCAATATAATCTTTAGTAATTGGTGAATTTTCTACAAACTCAGCAATGCGAGCCATAGTTTCAACAGTTTCTACAGGATAATCACCAGTCGCGGTCTCGTCTGAGGTCATCACCATATCTGCTCCCTCTAAAATAGCGTTGGTCACGTCTCCCACTTCGGCGGCAGTTGGCACAAAATTTTTGATCATAGATTCCATCACGGTAGTAGCCAAAATCACAATTTTGCCTTGGGCTTTAGCTTTACCAATTAAGATTTTTTGATAAGCATTAACTCGTTCACGAGGCACTTCTACCGACAAATCACCACGGCCAACCATAATACCATCCACCAAAGGTAGAATCTGATCAATTCGCTTCATCGCCTGAGGAGTTTCAATCTTGGCAATAATTTTAGCGGTAGATTTTCGTTTAGCTAAAATTTCTCGTAGCTTAATAATATCATCAGCCCGACGCACAAAAGATAGACAAATATATTCTACTTTATTTTTAATACCAAATTCCAAATCAACAATATCCTTGTCGGTTAAGGCTGGAATGGTTAGTTCGGAGTCTGGAAGATTGACCCCCTTTCTGCCCTTTAATTCACCACCTACAATTACCTCACAGATTACCTCATTACCTTTTACTTCTATGGCTTTCAATTTCTTTTTGCCATCTTGCAGGAACACCTGATCACCCGCTTTAACTTCCTTAGCAAACAATGGATAATTTACTGAAACTTTATTTTCATCCCCAACCACCTCGTCGGTAGTGATAGTAAATTTTTGGCCCTTCTTAAGAGTAATAGCCACATCTTGATTCTTGTCTGAACCAAAAGTCCCGATCCTAATTTTAGGACCACCCAAGTCTTGCAAAACCGCAAACGGAATACCAGCCTTTTTGGCGTTGTTAATTTTGGTTAAATGCTCTTTAAAATCGCCGTGAGCAAAGTTTAGGCGAATCACGTTCATCCCCGCCTTCAACAGCTTAGCTAGTTTGTCTTCAGCGATACTAGCTGGACCAATCGTGCAAATAATTTTCGTTTTTTTAGACATAAAAATTCTGTTTTTTTAAATAAAAAATTAATAATAAATAACGCCAACCATCTTACACCAAAATCGATTTTTTGACAAATAATTTTATAACTAAACCTTCCCCAACAACCCCTCTTTGATTTCTGCTGGGTCGCCGGCGCCTTTCATTTTTTTCATTCCCTGTCCAACCAAAAACTGAATCAAGTTAGTTTTACCTGATTTATATTCCGCAACCACTTGGGGATTTTCGGCAATGATTTCCTCAATTATTTTTTTGAGCAATTCTGGATCTTTTTTAATTATCAAACCTTTAGCTTCAGCGATTTGAGTTGGTTCACCACCCTCTTTGTAAATTATCTGCAAGATATCCTTGGCTCCACGAGAAGAGATTTTTTTGTCCGCAAGCAAATTAACCACTTCAGCCAATGTTTTATCGTTTACTTTTTCCAAAATAATCTCAATGCCAATTTTCTCTCGACTGGCTAAACCGATCAAGTCTGACAAAATATAGTTTGAGGCTAAAACCACTTTTGCTTTCGCTCCAGCAAAATCTGCAATAACTTTTTCAAAATAATCCCCCAACACTTTTTCTCGCACAAATAATTCTACATCCTCGCTTTTAATGCCAAATTCTTTTTCATATCGCTCCCGCTTCTGCCAAGGCAGTTCAGGAATTTCTCCTCGTAAAACTTCCGCTTGAAACTCTGGAATTTGCGAAATATAAAACTTAGGAATATCTGGTTCAGGAAAATATCGATAATCGTTGGAGTTTTCTTTTTTGCGCTGAGAAAAAGTCGAGCCTTTGTCTTCATTAAAACCTCTGGTTTCCTGCACAATTTCATCACCTCGCCCACTTTCCAATAGTTCAATCATCCGCCTCTGCTCAAACTCAATAGCCCGTCCAGCTGATTTAAATGAGTTTAAATTTTTCACCTCAACCTTGGTGCCAAATTTTTCTGCACCCTTAAGTCGCACTGAAATGTTAGCCTCCACTCGCATCTGCCCTTTCTCCATATTAGCTTCTGCTACCCCTAAGGTTCGCAACAATAATTGCAATTCGGTGGCAAATTCGGTAGCCTTTTCAGCTGAATGAATCACTGGTTCGGTAACCAGCTCCATCAGTGGCACTCCTGCGCGATTGTAGTTCACTAAAGAAAAATCTCCCTTATCATGCTGTGAGGTGCCGGTATCTTCTTCCAAGTGAATACGAGTTAATTCTACCCCGGCTAAAGTTCCACCCGAGACAATCGGATATTTATATTGAGAAATCTGATAACCCTTAGGAATGTCTGGATAAAAATAGTTTTTACGATCAAACTCAGTAAAATCGGCAATTTTACCACCTACACTCAAACCAATTTTTATCATTGATTTAAAAGCTTCCTTGTTGACCACTGGCAGTGTGCCAGGATGACCCCAACAAATTGGACAAGTGTTAAGGTTTGCTTCTTTCTCATCCGGATCGTTAACACAAGCGCAAAACATTTTAGTCTTAGTCTTCAGCTCGGCGTGAACTTCCAAACCCACCACTAACTCATATTTTTCTTTTATTTTCAAAAATTCTTCATTTGTCATTGACACAGTCTAACATAAAATGGAGAAAATTATAAGTGTATTTTTTGTCGCTTTTAATCGACAATTTTTTCTATTTCGCAATAAGCCTTATTTAATAAGTTTTTTTAACGGCATCAGATAAAAAATGTTTATCCAAAAAATAAATATGGTATAATGGTAAGATGTGGGAAGTCTTTAGTGACTGAAATAAGCTCCCATGAATTACTGTTCTTGTTCCAAAAAAACGTGTAGGATTTTTTGTACATTACTCAAGGAGGAGTAAAGATGAAAACAAACAGAAGTGATCTGAAACTTGAGAGGGTTGATTCTGACAGGCTAGATACAGCCTTCAGGTATTGCTCTCTCCACGATGCCCAGGTCGGAACCTGGGCCATCACTCATTTGGATGGTGACGGCAAGCGGGTAATGTTACCCGACTCAGCACGTCATAACGAGCTGGAGGTCAAAAGCCAGCTTGAGCGATTGCTAGGAAAAAAATAATCGCAGTTTTCCCAAAAGCCATGAACTATTAGGGTTCATGGCTTTTATTTTTTTAATTTTTTTTACCAATTAGCTCAATTCCAGGTAGAGTTTCGTTGGCCAAAAAATCTAAAGTAGCGCCACCGCCGGTAGAGACAAAACTGTAATCATGGAGAAGTCCAATTTGGGTAATAGCCGAAACCGTATCTCCACCCCCCACCAAGACTTCAGCGCCACTATCTACCAAAAACTGAGCCAAAGCATTAGTACCAACCGCAAATTCTTTACGTTCAAACCAGCCCACTGGCCCATTCCATAAAATAAATTTACTTTGACCAATTTTTTGTCCCCAAGCTGCCACCGTTTCTGGCCCAAGATCGTTGATGGAATCGGTAGGTAAAACATCGTCAAGTTTTTTTATATTGATTTCTTGCTTATCATTTACCACTACCACATCTATAATTGCTAATAATTTCTCGCTACTTACCACCCTAGTTAAGTCCACCGCTTCTTTTGAGACTTTAGATAATCCAACCTCTTTACCTTTTTGCTTTAGAATATCGTGAGCCAAAGCTCCACCAATAGCGACCCAATCAGCTCGGTCTAAATATTTTTCTACTAAAGGCAATTTGGTTTCAAATTTAGCGCCGCCTAAAATAAAACCAAATGGTCGGGCGGGATTAAAGGCGCGAGATAAATTGGTTATCTCTTTTTCCAATTGCAATCCAGCAAAAGAAGGTAATAGTTCTGGCACCCCGACAATAGAACTGTGTTTTCTGTGACAAACTGAAAAAGCATCATTGATGTAAAAATCAGCCAAACCAGCTAACTGCTCGGCCAATTCTGCTGAATTTTTCTTTTCTCCTTCGTATTGACGGATATTTTCCATCAGGATAATTTCCCCATTTTGTAAGGAAGATAATTTTTCACTAACTGCTTCAAGATTTTCAGCCCAAAATATTTTGTCAGCCAATTTAGTTTGAAGCTCAGCAAACACTGGTTGAAGCGTCGCTGTCTCACCCTCCTTGTTGGGTTCGATGTGAGCAATAATAATAATTTTCAAACCAGCTTGTTGTAATTTTTCTAAGGTCGGTAAGGTAGAAATAATTCTAAAATCATCAGTAATTTTCCCTGCTTCCATCGGCACATTAAAATCAGCTCTGAGCAAAACTCTTTTACCCGATAAATCGCCAAGCTTAATTAAATCTTGAATTGTTTTCATATAAATGATTATAACATTTTTTTATTTTTTTGCATTTTTTGTTAAAATTAAAAAATGAATAAAATTAATCAAAATGAAGATTTTGCAAACGACTGTGTATTTTGTAAAATCATTTCTGGCGAATTACCTAGTCATAAAGTCTACGAAGATGAACACACTTTGGCTTTTTTGGATAATAAACCTGTTAACCACGGACACTGCTTAGTTATTCCTAAAGATCACTTTGAAAATATTTATACTACCCCTGATGAAACTTGGGCTAGAACTTTATTAACAGTCAGAAAAGTGGCTGTGGCTATTAAAAACGCTTGCGAAGCCGACGGAATTAACATCAGTATGAACAATGAGGCTGCGGCTGGACAGGTCATCTGGCACTCTCATATTCATATTATTCCCCGTTTTGAAGGTGATAAAGATAGATTACCACTTTGGCCCCAACAGCAGCTTCCATCCGATCCAGTGGAAATTGCTAAAAAAATTAGTCTTGAGTTACTATAATAATTTAAACAAAAAAACCACAAATTTTACAGTTGTGGTTTTTAAATTTTTAAAATATAACTATTTACTTTCCTCCACAGTAATTTTAGCTACATCTGACGGTAGTTTACCATACCAAGCTGGGGAAACAGAAGTAACAGCTGACTCTATAAATTTATAATCATTAGCTACTATATCCAAAACTTCGTTGCTATTTTTGTTGGCTACTTTATTTTTAAAAGCATCCACATTAAAGGCATAGACAAAACTTGGAGAACCAGCAATTTTTACTGAAATAGTTTTAACTTCGGAGCTAGTGGTATCGGCGCTTATATCTGTAGTAAGATTGAGAGAATCAAAATTGATTAAATTAATTTCTTCACCGTTGTAAGAGCTAATCAATTTTTGAGCTAAGGCGTTGGCCAAAGTTTGACGATCAATCAATAAGGCGCTGATTGACCCTTGTAACACAATTTCCACATCGTCACCTGAATCACGACTTAAAACTGGATCAATTTCAATTTTATATAAGCTGTCTAATAAGACATTGGATTGAGACTGACGCATTTGGTTTAACAGTTTGTTTTTTAGAGTTTCTTTGAGTTCACCTTCAACTCTAGCGATATCTTCTGGTGAGGCAATATTAACCTCGCCTTTTTGACCACCGCTCATAGCTGATTTTGATTTAGCGTAGATTTTTTTATAAAGTTCAGCGTTGTCTTTCAGACCAGGGACGGTGAAAGTGGTTAACTCCTGATTATAAGATTCTCCGGCTTCATCGGCTACTACTTCTATATCCAAAGTACCCGGGGTGCCATTTTTAGCTGCCGGAATAGAGATAGCTTTAGCTACACGATAAACCTTACCATTTTCCGCTTGGAAGCGAGTGCGAATAATTAAATCTTGTGCCTTAGTATTTTCGTTATAAACAGTGATTGTGCCTTTAGCAGCTGATTCTACCACGCTACGAGATTTGGCTGGTACCACCTGAGACACTTCTGTTTTTTGTGAAGCAAATACTACATCTAAGCTGGACAAGCTAGTATCAGCGTTTGCAATTTCTACGGTGCTTAATTTAACTTCCACCAAACCGGTGCGGAAAAAAGAAGCAACCCAATAGGCTCCAACTAAGACAACTAAAACTACCACTACCCATAGCACCCACTTTCCCATTGAACCGCCGTCTGTATATTTGGATGGTTTTAAATCTAAATAATCTTCATAACGATTATCGCTAGCCTCATCAACATCATAATTGTCTACTTTTTGTGCAGTCGAGCTAGGACGGGAGGTATTGCGTCCGGCCTTAGATAAAGACACATTGCGGATTGACCGCTTTTGTGGATTCATATCTTGAAAAAATTTGTCTGACATAATGTTTTTTATTATAAGTTATTTTGCTAATTATTCAACTTTAAGCTGTTAATATATACCGCCTCCAAAGAAATAAAGAAATCTTTCTTTTCGCCAGCCGGTTCTATCACCAACTGCTCAAAGATTTCTGGTTGCATTACTAAGACCTTGTGCCCCGCATGGTGAGTTCGGTTATAAATCAATGCTCGTTCAAATAATGGCAAAATATTTTCGTCGGCAATCAAGAAAACTGTTTTAGGTATTTTTTCTTGGTCTGCTTTAACAATAGTGGCGACCGCCCGATTAAAATGGGTCAACCAATCCAACTGCAAATCTTTAACCGTGCTACCTAATTTTTTGTGTGACTTATCATGAATTGAACCATGTAGATACATGGATAAAGCAGAAACCGCTAAAGGATACTCAAAACCACAAACTTGTTCGACTCTGCGAATAGTGGCTTTTTTGCCCATAGGAAAAGAAACAGAATCTCGTAAAGAAGAATTATTTACAAAAGTTACATCGGTCACTTCGTCAGCTACATCCATCAAAATAAAATCGGTGATATAGTGAAAAATATCCCGCACGGTGGTGAAAAAGGATAAGTTGAAAGAATGATGAACTACACTGGTTTCTACAAAAATATGTTTGATATCCTGTTCCATCTCCTTGTGGATTCTATGCAAAACTCCCGAGACAAAAACTGACACAGCTACGGAATTAACTTTTTTACCAAGAGGCTGTTGCACTTCAACGCCATCAATTAGAACTCGAGTAATTTTTCTTTCTACTAATTCCAAGGATGAAACATCAAACGGAATGGCTCCTATGTCTAGATGGGACAAAAAATCAATATTTTTTTCTAAAATTTTATCCAACATCGCCCGATCAAAGATAAATTTGGTATCTTGTTTTAAACGGAATGTTTTAGTTTGAGAAATGACCCAAGGTGAAGCATAAAAAATTGATGAACGTTTAGGTATGATGTGTTTTTTTCTAGCAAAATCTGCAACCAAATAGAGAGTATTTTTAAAACATTTCAGTAAATTATTCTCCAGATTTTCCGCATTTTTGCTTCTGCTATGTGGAAAATTCTTACGTTCAGTGTGAATAATTTTAGGTAAAGAACCATTTTGAAACTGCACCAACGATATTGCTAACGAACCACTACCAATATCACTGATTAATTCATAATAGACTTGCTCTTTATTACTTAAAGAAAAGATACTCATTTGGGTTAAATTATATCACTAAAAATACTCTGCAACAAAAAAATGTGGAGAAAGTTTCTATTTTGAAGATCTTTCAATAATTTTACTTTTTTATAATTTTTATTTATAATGGTTAAGACTTTATTTATAATCATAAAAACAATGTCTGAAAAAAACAATAATAGTTTAGGAGCAAAAATTGGCGGCGTGGTGGTCGTCTTACTTATTATCATCTTAGCTTTTTGGCTATACCCTAGTTCCCCCAAGTTAATCACTATCAATAACACCTCTCTATCCCAACAAGAAGTCAGTGACTTCATCGACTCACTTGGAATTTTAGATCAAGTGAGCGAAGCAGAGCAAGCACAAGTTCGAGAGCAAATCACCGCTGAATTGGTTCCTCAATTTGGTCTGCTTACCGTCTTGTCTCTTGAGGCAGACAAACAAGGCGTTATCGTTGACCCCAACAAAATTGCTCAAACCAAAGTTGAGTTAGAACAAATTTCGTCCGCCAACAATCTGACTCCCAATTATATTATTATGAACTTGAAAAATTTGCCATTAGAAAAGGCGATTGAAAATTTCCTCAAACAGAACGCTCTCATGAGCAAGGTTATGTCTAGTATTGCGGTTGATGAAACAGGGGTAGCACAAGCTTATGCGGAAATCACTGCTAACAATGAAAAAATTATTGCCAATAATGCCATAGTAGCCGAGAGAAAAATTGCCGCCTTGGAAGAAATTAAACAAATTAAGGCAGAATTAGATAGTGGTAAAACTTTTACTGAAATCTCAGCTGGATTATCAGCCGATTGTAGCAATGAGAACATTTGTGCTCAGGACCTAGGCACTTTCGGTAAAGGATTAATGGTTCAATCATTCGAAGATGCAGTATTTGCTCAAGGCAAATTGGGTGTAGGAGATATTATTGAAACTGATTTTGGTTATCACTTGGTAGATATTACAGATATTGGCACCGATGAGAATGGTTCACCAGTTATCACCGCTACTCATATTTTAGCTACCGTACCAGCAGAACAACAAATTAACTACATGACCGAAGATGATATTCGAGACCAACTTCGTCTTCAAGACTCAACAGTTCAAAAAGTTCAAACTGATTTTATTAAAAGTATCATAGCTGACTACGATATTGAAACTCTAAAGCCAGAATATGATTTTCGTTCATCATTAAGCGACACCATCGATCTCAATACAGAAGTAGTAGAAATTGTAGAATAAAAAATATTCCACTAAAAAACACCGCTAATTTGGGCGGTGTTTTTTAGTGGTGATCCAATAATACTCGCCTTGGTCTATCCAAGTGGGTTCCCGCATAGAAGGTCATCGGCTGATTTTAGGTTGCCCTAAAATCTGCAACCAGACTTTCAGGATTTAAGGATCCCTTGCGAAAAAGATAATCGGTGAGTATTCTCAGATCACCATCAATATTTTATACTGAAGCAATATTTTTCGCAATATTGACATTCATTACTGGTGTAGTTTTAATATAAAAAGTTCTCTCAACCACCCATCAATTGAGCAAATAGTGTTGAGTCAACAAAACGATGAAAATTATTTTTTACTATTAAACCCCTCCAACTCATTTTCTTCCACCATTAAAATAATTCCTAACTCTCTACATAATTCTATATATTCTCGCAGAAAGCTTTCAGGGCTTTCATGATAAAAATCGGTTAAGAAACTTTCGGTTATTTCTTGTAAACGAGCAAATTTATCAAATTGTTTTTGCAATTTATCAAAACTACACCAAACCAATTCTTCTCCACCACGACGAACTAATTCTAAAATCTTTTGCACAAAATCAGTTGAATAATCAAAATCGTAATGCCAAATATATTTAGTATCTAAAACTTTATGTCGCACCGGTAGACGGATTGATGGTTCAATAATAATCTCCATCACAAAATCATTAAGCGTAGGAGGCATGGGACGAATCTCTTCTAAATTTAATATAATAATTTTTTTGACTGGGCTTTTTTGACGCTGTTGATACTTCGGATCATAGACTACTGGATGGGTGTGCAATAAATGAATTTCTCTAGCTTCATTTTCCTTATGGGCCAAAAGTTCTGAGAGTAGATTACCTTTTTGATACCAGAAAAATTTCTCGTCGCCGTTGTGATATAAAACCCGATAGGCTCCCTGCTCTTTCTTTTTATCTACTACCGCCTCATTTAACTCCTGTAAGGCAAAATTATATTTTTTACTTCTTTTTTCTAATTTATGAAAAGGATAAGACAAGCCACCTGTTTCAAGCTGCGGCTGAGACTGCAAATAATTTAATTGTGAATATGGGGCCAGATACATCGCCAATGAAGCACTTATTTTGGTGCTTAACTTAATTATTATAGCATAAAAAATATTTTTTCAATGTTGAAAAAATCACTTAAAAAAGACTTTCAGTTAAGATTTTTTCTTCAGGCACAGCAAGCTTCTTAGTTATGCCCCAAATTTCACGCACAAAAGCCACTGAACCACAAATGGCGATGAGGTAATTGTCATTATTAGGTATAGCATTTTTAATGTCTTTTTCATTAATGCGCCGATTAATCATTTCAGAGGATATATTAGTCTGCCGAGTAATAAAAAGTTTTAATGTAATATTATTTTGTTTTTTTAGCTCTGCTAAAAACGGGGCTCGTTCAAGAGTCGAATTGGAAAATAAAACTTCAAATTTTTGAGATTGTAAATTTGGGTTTTGGATCCAAGCATAAAAAGGAACAATTCCAATACCGCCACTAAGATAAATAATCTTAGTTTGAGATGAAATATTTTCAGGATAAAAAAAACCATCAGGTTGGTCTGCTTCCAAAATTTCCCCCACACTCAGATTAAATAATAAACTCGAAAACTCACCCTTGCGTCGAACCGCAATTTTAATTTGATCTTTATTTTTGGATAAGATGGTGTAAGGTCGCCCTAGACCACGATAGAATAAATTAAAATACTGACCTGGAATAAATTTTATTTCTTTGGAAGACAGATTTTGTAAATCTAAAATTACTACATCTTCAAAATGAATTTCTTTATTTATTACTTTCAGCTGAAAATTTGACATAATAATTTTTTGAAAAATAACTACTGATTATTTTGCTCATAATTTTTTACAGCAGTTCGTAAAGCTTCTTGACCCAAGACTGAGCAATGAAACTTTCGATCAGGCAAACCGCCTAGGCGGTCAATAATCGCTTCTGGTTTTAGTTTTTTGGCTTGCTCCAAAGTCATTCCACCATTTTCCGTGGCCATCACCGACATCATAGAAGTAGAAGCAATAGCCGAAGCGCAACCAAAGGTGCGCCATTTACACTCTTTAATTTTCCCCGTTTTTTTATTTACCTTAATCCAAACCCGCATCATATCTCCACAAGCCACACTTCCCACTTCCCCCATACCATCAGCTTTAAAACCTGTTTCGTCCCATAATAAATTTTGTGGAGTAAAAAAATGTTGTCGCACAATATCGCCATAAACCCAATCTTGCTCTCGGCAATCTCCACAATTGGCCCCGCAGACATCAGCGTTGTTTTTATTTTTTTTTATTTTTGCTGGTTTTAGCTCAGTCATTTTACTTAATTTTATCACGTTTTGTAGAAAAAATCTGCAATAAAGAAGCCGAATTTTCGCTCAACGAAAATTCGGCTAAAGCTATATCTTTTGATTTAAAGTAAAAATATATCATATATGATATATTTTAAA
>CAYWWA010000001.1:87161-89860 GCA_964462115.1 uncultured Candidatus Saccharibacteria bacterium | reverse complement strand
GGATGTTGGCTTAGAAGCAGCCATCATTTAAAGAAAGCGTAACAGCTCACTCATCGAGAGAATCTGCGCCGCAGATGATCGGGGCTCAAGTATATTACCGAAACTGAGGATTTGTCATTTCTTCGGATTTGACAAGTGGTAGGAGAGTATTCGTATCCGCGTTGAAGCTAAAGGCGTGAGCCATAGTGGAGCGTTACGAAGAAAGAATGTTGGCACAAGTAACCACAAGAAGTGTGAGATACACTTCCGTCGAAAGATCAAGGTTTCCTTGGCTATGTAGATCAGCCAAGGGTTAGTCGGTCCTAAGGAAATGACGAAAGTCGCATCCGATGGACACACGGTTAATATTCCGTGACTTTTGTAATCATCTATGGAATGACGGGGAAAATAAATTTTCGCTCATTATTGGATTTGAAGTTTGACGCTGTAAGTGTGGCAGTTAGGTAAATCCGGCTGTCTGATTTAATTCAAACATTGAAGTGGCAAAAATGTCTTGGTTCGCCAAGATAAATGAAAACGAATAGTCCTCCAAGAAAAGTTTCTAAGATTATGATTACGAAAACCGTACCGCAAACCGACACAGGTGATCAGGGCGAGTAGCCCAAGACGAACGAATGAGAAATCCTCAAGGAACTCGGCAAAAAAGCATCCGTAACTTCGGAATAAGGATTACCAGCTCCTCTTTGTTTTTAAGTTATGCTAATATCTAAATAAATATGTTTTATATCTATTTAATTAAGCATAATCAAACAAAAGAAATTTATATTGGCAAAACTATCAATATAGATCAAAGACTGACTGAACATAATTCTGGACACCAAACTGCCACCAAACGAAAAAGTGGTAATTGGGAACTTATCTATTTAGAAGCCTATAAGTCATCAAAAGATTGTGATGACAGAGAGCTCAAGCTCAAACATCACGGCTCAGCTAAAAGAAAATTAAAAGACAGGATTAAAATAAGTTTAGAAAATTAAAAACAAAGAGGGGCTGGTCGCAGCTAAAGTATCCCTCCCAACTGTTTATCAAAAACACAGCTCCCTGCGAACTCGTAAGAGGAAGTATAGGGGGTGACACCTGACCAATGCCAGAAGGTCAAACGACGGCGTTCCAATGTCGCAAGATGTTGGGGTGACTGTTGTAAGCCCTGGTGAATGTCGGCGATAACTATAATCGTCCTAAGGTAGCGAAATTCCTTGTCTGGTAAGTTCAGACGCGCACGAATGGTGTAATGAGTAGGGAACTGTCTCGAGGATCTGTTCGGTGAAAATACAATACCGGTGAAGATGCCGGTTACCTGCAGATAGACGAATAGACCCCAGAAGCTTTACTACAACTTGGTTTTGCTTATATATTTATAATACGTAGAATAGTGGTGAGGATTTGAAGCAGTGATTTTGGTTGCTGTGGATCCGACAGTGAAATAGCCATTTTTATTTGTGTATAAGCTAACCTGCATTGAAAAACAATGTAGAAACAGAATCTGGTGGGTAGTTTTAGTGGGGCGCTATCCTCCAAAAAAGTAACGGAGGAGTTTATTAAGGTCAGCTAGCCGCGAATGGAAACCGTGGCGATAGTGTAATGGCACAAGCTGGCTTAACTGTGAGACGTACTTGTCGAACAGATGCGAAAGCAGAACATAGTGAACCGACCATTCGCATTAGATGCGGTGGGAGATTATCGGACAAAAGCTACTCTGGGGATAACAGGCTAGTTCCGCCTAAGAGTTCATATCGACGGCGGAGTTCGGCACCTCGATGTCGGCTCATCTTATCCTGGGGCTGGAGAAGGTCCCAAGGGTTTGGCTGTTCGCCAATTAAAAAGATACGCGAGCTGGGTTCAGACCGTTCAGAACACGAACATATATCATATATGATATAGCTTCGCGATTTGAACAGTCTGAACCATCGAGAATAGATTTGACTTCCACAAGTCAAATTCCAAACTTATGCGAGAACAAAAATATTATCAGATGAAATAATATTCGCAAAAAACTGTTATTTAACCTACATCACGGCGGTCTTGCAAAGAAATTTGCAATGACATAAAGTTAATTATATCGGTAAAACCCGAAACGAAATTCGTTGGGCAATGCCGAGGGAAGTTTATGAAAATAAATACCCGTAGAGATTATACATTAGCCATCTGACAAATATATCATATATGATATATTTAAGATGAAGACATAATCCATTCCACAAAGTAATTTGTGACAAGAAGCGTGAGACAGGTTGGTCTCCTATCTACTGCAGGCGTTGATATTTGAGAAGATTTGCTCCTAGTACGAGAGGACCGGAGTGAACTGACCTCTGGTGTGGCTGCTGTTCTGCCAAGAGCATCGCAGCGTAGCTATGTCGGGAAGGGATAACCTCTGAAAGCATCTAAGAGGGAAGCCTACTTCAAGATGAGATATCGTTATGAGAATCGTGAGAGATGATCACGTTGATAGGTCTTAGGTGTAAGTGTAGTAATACATTTAGCCGAGAGATACTAATAATTCCATTCCCATTGGGAAATTTGAAATTATCACTTAATTGTTTACAATACTCATTTTACTAAATTATAGTTATTAAATTGTCAGAGTTGATTTTGTTCTTTGTTTTGGTGCTTTGACGCGGAGGTCACACCTGATCTCATTCCGAACTCAGCAGTTAAGCTCCGTAGTAGCGATGATACTCCGATGGAGGGGAAAGTAGCTA
>CAYWWA010000001.1:25794-87061 GCA_964462115.1 uncultured Candidatus Saccharibacteria bacterium | reverse complement strand
GGCGCCAGAACAAAGAATAAAATTAAAAGAAAGCAACAAACTTGCTTTCTTTTTTTTCTGACGTTTAGCTACTTTCGGCCGGAGTTTAATTTTTTAGCAAAAAAATTAAACGAGGCGGGGTCGCGGAAAAATTTTTGTGACGACAAAAATTTTATCTGTGGCAAGTAGCTAGGCGCCAGAACAAAGAATAAAATTAAAAGAAAGCAACAAACTTGCTTTCTTTTTTCTTTTTTTCTAACGTTTATTTTTCTTGATTATTGTTTCATTGAAAGATTGTAAACAGTATCTATATACGTTAACTAAATTAACTGTTATAATCAATGGTAAACTAAACAATGATTAAATCTTTTAAATATTTCTTAAACAGCATCATGGATGCTTTCAATCCTAAACATAAACGTGTTACTAGAACAGAGTATTGGGCTTTTCAGATGTGGTATTTAATTATTGTGCTGATAGTAGCTGTTATCTATATTTTAGTTCCTTTCCAAGAAACTGCTGATAATATCTTTTTGCAAATTATCAAATACACATTTTATGTTGCTGGAATTTTTAGCTTCTTTCTTTTTTGGAAAAGAATTGCTGATGCAAAAATTTCTAAATGGTGGTTGATAATTCCTTTGGCGTCTATTTTTGTAGCCTGTATTGCAATGCTAGCTTTTTTTGATACTGATTCAAATACATTTGTGTTAGTAATAGTTGGGTGTGTTATTTGGACCTTGATTACTTTTCTAGTCGCTACACTTTGTCAAAGTGACACAGACAATAAATACGGAGTAGCGTTATACAACGAAAAAAACCGTGAGCCGAAGTTTTGGATTGTTTATTTTGTGGTTGCAGTAATCATTTATGTCGGTTGCTTAATTACATACGGATTTTATAGTGGTAGTATTACTGGTTATGTTTTTTTGGGGAGATAAATTTGTTAGCACTGAGCTTGTGGATGATCCAAGTAATAATACCTCAAAAATTGTTTTGTCAGATGAACAGAAAATTTTTAGAGATGGGCTAGTGGAGCTAAGGGTAGAAGAGTTAAAAAATGAAATCAAAAAAGAAGCCAATAAGGAGCTTGGGATTAGTGGTGTAGCAAAAACCGAAGATGGTTATAAGACTATTTACACCTTTGACGAAGCTGTTTCATCTAATATTGAACAAGATCATTATCAAGAGGTATTAAACAAGTATTGTGAGGTGGATTGGGTCTTAACTGATTTTAATTATGGTGTTGTTCAGCATTATGAGATCAATTATAAAAATTTTACATATGAATTTATTTTAGATGCTAATGTTTGTAATTATAGTCCTAAGAAATTAGTTTATAACTATGTAGATAGTTACCCAGACCCAGCATTAACAGAGGCGGAAAATAAGATTAGATTAGATGTGGTGAATCAAATAAAAAAAGATGATGAAAATCGTGACACCACGGAAGTTAGAAAGGCTCAATTTGAGTTTATGGAAGATGGGATTAAGGCTGTCCGCAAAAATTTTAAACCGTATTTTGGCATAGATGATCAAGACCTTGCCCTCTGGACTAAAAACCTGCTTGAAGAATGTAAAACACTTTACTTAGATTCTTCTGGCACATATGAGGCAGGTGTCAATTATTATTTTGTTTATACTTCTGAAATAGGGGAAAGTGTTGAAATAAAAATAACTCCGCAGCGCTGTGCAGAATATGGTTTTTTAAAATAAACCCTGTTAAAGTAAGCCACTTTATTCCTAGAACGGACTCGTTAAAAAATGTAAAATAATAATAAATTATGTTATCATTGTATTAAATGAGACAAAAAGTAATTTGGCATATTTTATTTGGTGCAGTCGTTATTGGTTTAGCACATGTGCTTGCTTCGTATTTTTCTCTTTATTTTATTTGGCGGTGGTATGATATTCCCATGCATATTTTGGGTGGTGCTTTGATTGCTCTAATTGCTCTATGGGGTTGGTGGTTGTCAGGATGGTTTAAAATCCCGCGAACTAAAAAATGGCTTTGGTGGGGAACACTGCTTTCCATGTTAATAGTGGCTGTTTTGTGGGAGGTTTGGGAATATGTTTTTGGCTTAACTGGCAATCGCAACACCACTGAACAGGTGATTGACACCATTAAAGATTTGTTTGATGATATTATAGGTGCGGTAATAGTTTTATGGATTTATGTGCCGAAAATTTTAGCTGAGAAAAAAGAGCAATAAAAATAAAATTTAAAAATTAGATATTATCTACATCTGATATGGCTGTATTTGGTTAAATATGCTATTCTTTTAACATGGAACCTAACAATAATATTGGTGTTGAGTCAAATAACAACCAAACAACTTTTAATAATAATCTTAACCAAGATAATACTTCTGTTAAACCTAAAAAAGGTAAAACAGGTTTAGTGATTACTATACTGATAATTTTGATTGTTGTCGGCGGTCTGTTTTCCGTTGCTTTGGTCAAAAAACCACTACCTGAACAGTTTGCCGATTTGGTGGTCGCCTATATTAGCAGTTATAATGACTATGCTAGAAATAATGATGCAAGTAGCGTTAAAATTGATGCCACCATATCTTTATCTGATGATTTTTACCAAACTACCGCTCAAAAAAAATACTTTAGTAACTTAAAAGCTGATTTGCAACTAGATGTTGATATAGCTAAGAAAGACGACCTAAAATCTCAAGTGGCCTTAAATCTAGTTTTTGATAATGATTCAAACAAGAAAATCAATGCTTTATTAAAGATGAAAAATAATCAAATTCAAATTACTGAAAGTAATTTAGGTTATGATTATTATTTTAACATCCCTCAAGATAGTTTTACGCAATTCTTAGATATTTTTTATGATACATTGCAAGAGCAACAAGACTCGTTTGATTTAAAATCAGCTGAGCTTAAAGAGATTAAAGAAGAAATATTAGCTATTTTAACTGAAGAAGATTTTGTTTTAAAAGAAGGTGAAACAAAAACTATCAAGGGTAAACAGGCACAGATTTATAAAGTTGCTTTCTCCAAAGCAGAACTTGAAGATCTTCTGACTGAAGAGGTTTTTGAAAGCTTGGAGTTGATCAATCCTCAATTTATCGATTATGTAAACCTGAATGTATTTGTTGTGTCTGGTAGAATTGTTGGTGCGGAATTAGTAGCTGATTTTGAGGAAGTGTTTAACTCAGCTGATAGCTCACTAACCCTATCAATTTGGTCCACTGATCTTACTGAATTAAACTTTGATTTTGAGGCCGATATCAGAAACTTCCCATTTTTAATTAAGGCATATACAAATGATAAATCAAGTATCAGAATTGAATTAGGCAGTGAAGACTTGGTGATAGATCTTAAGTCAACAGCTCAAAGAGCTGGTAAGTTTAGCACAATAGATTTAAAGAATTCAACAGATTTATCAACTCTATCCAGCCAACAGCTTGGAGAAATATTTGCTAAATTGCCAGTCTTGTCGGAGATGTTTTTGGATATTGGCCAGAGTGTGGGTGACAATATAGTAAATACTACTGCCTCGCCACAAAACCAATCAGCTGGGTCAGTAATCGAAAAAAGTAATGAACTAAATTCTTTGGGAGAAAGGTGTAATGTAATCAGTGAAGAGGGTAAAATCTTAATCGCTCAAGAAACTGAGGAGATAAATAAAAATCTTGGAGAATACGCTAACGAAACCACTAGAATAACTGAAGTTAAAGTAGAATGTGATGGGTTTCATTATTTTACAGATAGCGTTGAAGCTTCCGCGGTGAATGTGCTAGTGACCAATGAATTAAAAACAAATGTTAAGAATAGTTTGTCCGAAAGTTTTGTTGATATTTTATGCGGGGACATGAACGCCTTACTTATGATGCAGGGTGGTTTAAGATACTATTATACTTATAGATATAATATCGGTGGTAATTTTTATACCTTAGATCCTTTTGTGATTGATATCAATAGTTGCCAGTAATTAGATGACTGAATTGTATTTACATCTTAAGGTCAAGACTGCTCAAAAAAGCGAGAAAATTATTAAAAAGGATGAAACACACTGGCAGGTATCAATTAAAGAACCTGCGGAGCAAAATCTGGCTAACCAACGCCTGTTAGAACTAATCAGACAAAATTGCCCTAGTTTTTCAGTGCAGTTAATTAAAGGCCAAAAAACACCCAGTAAAATTTTTCTACTCAAAGCGAGGAGATAAGTTTTGGCTGATGTTTAACAGAAAAATCTGAATGATTTATAATATCTTTTTAAGATTTTATCAAAAGTTAAACTGCTAACTTTTTTACAAAACATGTTATAATGGTCAGCATGTTTGGAAATTTATTCTTATCAACCGAGCAAAGGATAATCAAGAAATACACGGCTATTGCCGAGCAAATTGGCGGTTTAGAAAAAAATCTGCTCAGTCTAAGCGATGAGCAATTAAAAACTAAAGCGACAGAACTTAAAGCGCAATTAAAGAACGGCAAGACTTTGGACGATATTTTATCGGAGACTTTTGCCTTAACCCGTGAAGCTTCACGGCGAATTTCTGGCGAGCGTCACTACGATGTCCAGTTGGTGGGGGCCATGATTATCAACGATGGCAAAATTGCTGAGATGCGAACTGGAGAGGGGAAGACTTTAGTAGCCACCTTGCCGGTGGTCTTAAATGCTTTGGGAGGAAGAGGGGTGCACATAGTTACGGTAAACGATTATTTAGCTCGTCGTGACGCTGTATGGATGGGGCGAATTTATAATCTGTTAGGATTGTCGGTGGGGGTAATCAATAACCAAGAATCTTTTTTGTATGATCCGTCAATGTTTAAAAAAGTAGAATCCGAAACTGAAACCGAAAGAAAAGATGAAGCCGAGGAAGAAAGTTATAAAATTAAGTATGAATTTTTGCGTCCTTGTTCTCGTAAGGAAGCCTATCAAGCTGATATTACTTATGGCACCAACTCAGAGTTTGGTTTTGACTATTTGCGCGACAATATTGAATATAACCCTGATAATTTACGTCAACGAGAATTACATTACGCCATTGTAGATGAGATTGACTCAATTTTGATTGATGAAGCTAGAACCCCGTTGATTATTTCCGCGCCAACTACCGATAGCGAAAATCTATACACTACTTTTGCTGGCATTGCTCGGCAGCTGGAAGCAGAAAAAGATTATACAGTGGATGAGAAAATGAAAGCTGTTCAATTAACTCAAGACGGTATTACTCACGCCGAAAACTTACTCGGAGTGGATAATATTTATACCGAAAAAGGGATGAAGTATGTGCATCACCTGGAAACTGCGGTGCGGGCTAAGGCGTTATTTTTGAAAGATCGCGAATACGTGGTGGATAATAATCAAGTGATAATTGTAGATGAGTCTACAGGGCGTAAACAACCTGGACGTCGTTGGTCAGATGGTTTACACCAAGCGGTAGAAGCTAAGGAGGGAGTAAATGTACAAAAGGAGGCTCGCACTTTTGCCTCTATTACTTATCAAAACTATTTTAGAATGTATCAGAAGTTGGGAGGT
This sequence comes from uncultured Candidatus Saccharibacteria bacterium, assembly GCA_964462115.1. Taxonomy (GTDB): domain Bacteria; phylum Patescibacteriota; class Minisyncoccia; order Phycocordibacterales; family CAIZIN01; genus CAYWWA01. Next base: position 81,576 of record CAYWWA010000001.1, on the reverse strand, counting down.
ATGACTGGAACCGCTAAAACTTCCAGTGAAGAATTTTTAAAAACTTATGGCTTGGAAGTAATTACTGTGCCAACCAACAAGGTGATTGCTCGTAAAGATTATAACGATTTAATTTATCAAACTGAATTAGGTAAGTTCAAGGCGGTAGCTAAAAAAATTAAGGACTTACAAAAGAAAGGTCAGCCAGTTTTAGTGGGAACTGTCTCAGTAGAAAAAAATGAATTGCTATCAGAATTTTTAGATCATGAGGGGGTTAAACACACTTTGCTCAACGCCAAGAACCATGAACGAGAAGGTGAAATTGTAGCTAATGCTGGATTAAAAGGAGCGGTAACTATTGCGACCAACATGGCTGGTCGTGGAGTGGATATCAAATTAGGTGGTGTGCCATTTGACAAAGAAAGATATGAGGAGGTTAAAAGCTTGGGTGGTTTATTTGTGATGGGCACTGAACGTCACGACGCTCGTCGGATTGATAACCAGTTGCGAGGGCGAGCTGGTCGTCAGGGCGATCCGGGCGAAACTCAATTTATGGTGTCGTTGGAAGATCATCTGATGCGAGTTTTTGCCTCTGATGGGATTAAAAATATGATGGGGAAATTAGGTATTCCCGAGGAAGAAGCGATTGAAAATAAAATGATTACTCGTGGTTTGGAAAATGCTCAAACTCGGATTGAAGGATTTAATTTTGACGCTCGTAAACATGTTTTACAATTTGACGATGTCTTAAACAAGCAACGCAGTTCAATTTATGAACGGAGACGGGGGATTTTATTAAATGAACTTTCAGCTTTGCAACAGGAATTGGAAGCAATTTTGTTGCTAGCGACCGAAGAAGAAAAGGCGGCAATTTTAACGAAACAAAAAGAATTATCAGCTGAAATTTTTTGGCAGGTGGTGCGACATTTATTATTACAAACGATCGATACTTTATGGGTAGATCATTTGGAAACCATGGACTATTTACGCAGCTCGGTTAACCTGCGAGCCTACGGCCAGCGCGATCCGTTGGTTGAATACAAGAAAGAATCTTTGCGTTTGTTTAAAGAATTAGAGGGCAATATCGTTGATCGGGTAATTAAAATTTTACCCCACCTCAATATTAAAGCTAACGAAGAATTAAAACGAGAAGAGGAACAGATGAAAGAGACAGTAAAGCGAGCTAAAGAAATTACCGCCGAAACCACACAAAAAACCGCAGTAGCTAAGCCCTACAGTCATACCGCTGGTGGGGAAAAGGTTGGTCGTAACGACCCTTGTCCTTGTGGTAGTGGTAAGAAATACAAAAAGTGTCACGGGCAGTAATTGTGTTTAAGGTGTTTAGATAATTTTAACGTCAATCGTCTTGGTTTCTAAATCAGCTTTCAAAAATTGAAACTGCACCTTGTCACCTAGGCGAAATTTTTGCCGAGTTTTCTCACCAACGATTTTATAATTATCTTTATCTAAAGCAAAAAAGTCATCACCCAAATCTTTGATCCGCACCATGCCTTCAGCTTTAGTTTCGCTATCTTCAATATATAAGCCCCACTCGGTTAAGCCAGAAATTACTCCTTGGCGAGTCTGACCTAAATAATTTTGGACTAACTCAATTTGTTTGTATTTGATAGAATCACGTTCAGCTTCTGCCGCTGCGATTTCTCGTTCAGTAGCGTTTTTGGCGGCTTGTTCGTAGTAGAAAATATCGCGCGGATCAACTTGGTCACTAATTAAATATTTGGCTAAAATACGATGAATCAATAAATCAGGATAACGGCGAATTGGGGAAGTAAAGTGAGTATAAAAATTTTCCGCTAAACCAAAGTGGCCAATATTTTTCGTGGAATAAATGGCCTTAGCCATGGAACGAATCGTGGCGGTTTTGATTAAGTTGGCTTCATTCTTACCTTCTACTACGTCCATCAACTTTTGTAAATCTTTCACTTTTACTTTACCGTTTTTGATTGGTAACTCATAACCAAGCGCAGCAACCAAGCGTGATAAGTTGGCTAGTCTGTCGGCGTTTGGTTGATCGTGGATTCGGAACAGGATAGCAGAATTTTGGACTTGGTGTTTATTTTCAAAACTGTCTAAAAATTTAGCCACTTCGCGGTTAGCAAGGAGCATAAAACTTTCGATCATCTTGTTGGTATCTTGTCTGGCTTTGAGGAAAACTTCTATTGGCTTACCGTTTTTGTCCAATTTAAATTTAATTTCATCGGTTTCAAAATTGATCACTCCTTTATCAACTGATTTTTGTTGCATTTTTTTAGCTAAAGAGTTGAGTGCATTTAATTCGGTAAAAAAAGTGCCAGTTTTTTGATTTAAAATTTCTTGAGCCTCTTCGTAGGTAAATCTTTTATTGGAGCGAATAATACTTCGTCCAAATTTTCTTTTTATCACTTCGCCATTTTTGTCAATCTCAAAGATAGCGGAAAAAGCTAACTTGTCTTCGTTGGGATTGAGTGAACATAGATCATTGGATAATTTTTCTGGTAGCATAGGGATGGTGCGGTCGACTAGATAGACCGAACAACCTCGCTGGTTGGCCTCTTTATCCAACAGGGAATTAGGACGCACAAAGTAGCTAACATCGGCAATATGCACCCCGACTGATAAATTACCGTTGGCTAATTTTTCCACCGATAGAGCATCGTCGAAATCTTTCGCATCAGCAGGGTCAATGGTACAAGTCCAAATTTGGCGTAGGTCTAAACGATATTTTAATTCTTGTTGGCAATTTTTTTGATAATTTTCAGCTATTTTTTTTACCTCCTCTTCAACCGCTTGGGGGAAGTTGTGGTTGAAGCCTTTTTCCATGGCAATAGAAAACATTTCAGTATTATTGTTGCCAACCACACCCAGATTAGTTAAAACTTCTCCCTCGGGCACGCCGGCTCGCCAGTTGTTAATTTTAATTAAAACTTTTTCACCACTTTTTGCTGGCACCAAAAAACGTTTGACTAAAATCTCGGCGTAAACTTTTTTATCATCGGCTCGCACCCACCACTTGTCGCCGTTTTGGTAAATTTCTCCCACAAAATTTTGCTTAGCTTGGGTTAAAATTTTTACCACTTGGCCGTAAACTTGCGTGCGGTTTTTATAGAGAATTTGTACTACTACCTTATCTTTATTGAGGGCACAGTTTAGGTCTTTTTTTTCTATTCTGATATCATCTTGTAACTCATCGTTTTTTTGCCAGGATAAAAAACCAACTCCGTGAGAATTGATTAAGATTTGTCCTTCAATTCGTCTATTGTTTTTTTTAGCTGTCGGTTTTTTATTTTTTTGATATTGATAATCTCGAGGAGATGATGGTTTCTTGGTCATTATTTTTAGTATTATAACATAATTTTAATTCTTTTTAAATAAAAAAACAGCAACCCCGTGATGGTTGCTGTTTGCTGCTTTTGAACGGAGCATTAGCCTACTAGGCAGTGAACACTTCGCTCATTACACCTCAGGTTTGGGTTTCAAAACAACAACTATTTGATAATACAACACATAATGAACTCGAAGTATAGGCTAATTTGATTAAAAATTTGAAAAGTGATATAATCACTTCTATGTTATATAAATTCAGTTTTTTTCAAGAGAAAATTGTCCCAACCGACAAAATTAAGATCGCTCCCCACGATTTAGGCTTAGAACGTGGCTACGCCGTGTTTGACTATTTTCGTTCTTATAATGGCAGAATTTTTCGTTGTAAAGAACACTATCAGAGATTTTGTAATTCAGCCAAAAGTATCAACTTATTAGTGCCAATTTCTTTAGCTGATTTTGAGAAAATTTGTTTAGAGCTTTTGGTAAAAAATAAAATCAAAGAGGCTGGTTTTAGAGCGATATTAACCGGTGGTGAGTCGGTAATAAATAAAAAACCAACTTTTTACATTCTGTGTGAAGAAATTTTTGTATTTAAACCAGAAATTTTTGCACAGGGTGCCTCCGTCCAAACTCATGAATATTTACGTTATTTACCAAGTGCCAAAACTACTAATTACCTTGAAAATTTACGCTTAGATAGTTGGAAACGACAAAAGAAAATTTTGGAACTAATTTATGTGTGGCAAGGTAAAGTTTATGAGGGGGCAACTTCTAATATTTTTGTGGTAAAAAATAATGTTCTAATTACCCCCAAGAAAGATATTTTGCCAGGAGTCACTCGTCAAGTAGTTTTGGAATTAGCTAAAAAATTAAAAATCAAAACTGAAATTAGGGAGGTAACAGTGGGTGAATTAAAAACCGCCGATGAAATTTTTATCACTGGCACCAATAAAAAAGTTTGTCCAGTTACAAAGTTGGATGCTAAAAAAGTTGGCACTGGTCGAGTAGGTCAACTTACTCAGCAATTATTACAATTATTTGATAACTATATATCTCATTATTAAAATATGATTAAAAAGCACCAAAAAATAAAATATCACAAAAAACCAATAAAAACTTTCTACATTGTTTCAGGTGGTTACGATCCAATTCACGAAGGACACATTGAAAATATTATTGAAAGTCGAGAAAATTCTGATGGGGTAATTGTGCTTTTGAATTCTGATGAGTGGTTGGTGCGAAAAAAAGGTAAAAATTTTCATCACCGTGATACCAGAAAAACTATTTTAGAAAATATTAAAGGGGTAATTGAGGCAGTGGATTTTGATGATAATGATAATTCTGCTTGTGCCGGTTTACGTTTGGTGCGGAAAAAATATCCTCGCCCCCATAAGCTAGTCTTTGCCAAAGGGGGAGATCGAACTGCCGACAATATTCCTGAAATTGCAGTGTGCCAGGAGTTAGATATTGAAATCAAATACAACGTAGGCACAAAAATTTCTGGACGACAAAAACCCAATTCATCATCTTGGATTTTAAAAAAATGGACGGAAAAATAGGGTTTAATATATCAACATTTTTATTTACTTAAGTAAAATATTTGTTAAACTTTAATCGGAAATAGTTTGATGCAAAACTATCTGTTCCTTAAGGAAAAAATAAACCCGAAGACTGGCAGCCTTGTTCGCTAAGAGCTGTTTATCGAAGTCCGGATCAGTCTGGCAAGTTTATCTTTTCTTTTTGGTCAAAAACCCTATGCATCTAGGGGTTTTTTTCTGAAATAATTTCAATGGCAATAAAAAAGAGCGAGACAACAAGAAGTGTACCTTATTATCTCGCTCATGGTCTCACAAACTTGGTTCCACCGACCCTATTTTCGCTCGCCGCTACTTGGACTGGTGGACCTATCCGCCAAATTTGTAAGCCCCATCCTTTAATTATACCATATTTAGCTTAAAAATGCAAGCTAAAGCTATTTCGACCTTATAATACAAAGTCATTTCGTTTTTTTACTTGTTGTGTTATAATGCCGTTGTCGCGCGGTTAGCTCAGTTGGTAGAGCATCCCCTTGACGTGGGGAGGGTCAGAGGTTCAAGTCCTCTATCGCGCACAAAACAATGTTATTTATGTCCCGCAAACGAAAAAAGCTCATTCGCTGGGCGGTGTTTTTACTTTTTGTTTTTGGGTTGGGACTTTATTGGGGTCAAAAAGTAATTGACGATCAGGGGGCAGTTGATGAATCAAAAGATTTATTTTTTACTCTATCTGATTCCGAGCGAGAAAAAATTTTGCAAGAAATTTCTCATGAAAAAATTTCTCAAACGATAGAGTTACCAGTGGTTTGGCGGGGAGGAAAAATTTTGTTTACAGGTAATGTTTTTTGGGCTAGAGGAATTAATAATATTGCTCGTAATTCTACCTTAGGCACCGCTCATCCTTTTGCTCAACTATCAGAGTACCAACGCGGAAAATATACTGATTGGGTGGCTGATTTAGAGTGTCCAATTACTGAAAAAAATAATTTACACAATTCTTATGAAGAGAGTCAATTATTAAAATTTAATTGTGATCCAGATTTTCTACCTGAAGTAGCAAAATATTTTTCTATTTTTTCTTTAGCTACTAACCATACAGACAATCAAGGGGTGGATGGTTTTTATGAGACCCAAATTCATTTAAATAATAATCAACTCCAACATTTTGGTCATTATGATTTAAAGCAACAAGATGAAATATGTAAAGTGCTGGCTGTAAATTTTCGTCAAATTCAATCTGACTTAACAGTGGTGGAGGGTAAAATCCCCATGGCTTTTTGTGGCTATCATGGGGTTTATCGTCAGATTGGTGAAAATGATTTAGAACCACTTAAACGATTTAGCGAGATTTTACCGACCATCGTGATGGTGCATGCGGGAGAGGAATATCAGGCCGAACCAGCTGAGTGGCAAAGAAAAATTTATCGTCAAATGATTGAGGCTGGGGCAGAGATGGTAATTGGTGATCATTCTCACTGGGTTCAACCGGTGGAAATGTATCAGGGTAAACTCATCGCTTATTCTTTGGGTAATTTTATTTTTGATCAATGGTTTGATCAAGAGGTGACTCAATCTGCACAGCTGGTTGCTGATTTTGAGTTGGATGATCAAGCGGTAAAATGGAGTGCTATTTTGAATGATTGTTTGTTGGGGGCAGAGAGTTGTTCACGAGCCGTTGGGACAAATAATTTGGTTAAATACCGACCAGAGTGGTCTTTCGATGTAGTAGTTTCCGAAAATAGAGATAAAGTTACTAGGTTAGCTGGCGAAGAAATTAGACAAAAAGTTTGGGACAGGTTGGGTTGGCCACTGGTGCGATAATTGGCTGGACTGAAACTCTTATTAGTTTTGCATAGTTTTTGTGTAAAAATAGGAACTTTGTGTTATGGTTAATATAACATATGGCTCGAAAACACCTGGCAAAAATTTTTTATTGGGTTTTAGTTTTATTGATAGTTTTGGTGATGTTATTTAGTCTTGCTTCCTTTTATCAACAGCGTGACAACGGTTATCAAACTGTGCAGCTGACACAGGGTGATTTGATTAAAATTGTTAATGTGTCAGGACGGTTAATCCCACAAGACGAATTATTTTTAACCGCAGAAAGTAATGGTATTATTAAAAAAATAAATTATGAAGTAGGAGATCAGGTTTTAACTGGTGATGCTTTATTAGAAATCGATGGTCAGGAAATTGATCTTGCTATCAGTGGCGAAAATTCCAAATTACAAGCAGTTTTATCACAAGTAGAAGTGGCTAGGGTTGGTTTAGCAACTGAAGAATTATTATTAAAACAAATTCAAGAACGAAATCAGAATCAGAGTAGCCAACAAGAAATTGCCGAACGAAAGATGTGGGAAGAAATTAGACAAGCTTTTGAGTTGTTTGACAACACCTTAGCTATCACTGTGGCTCAATTTTTCAACGAACCTAATTCCTATTCGACCAATTTCAAATTTTTACCTCAAGGTTACAATGTGAGTGAATTAAAAAACAAAGTGGAAAAAAATTATAAAAATCTGTTAGTCATAAAAGATGATTGGAACAAATTTTTAGCTAGAAATGACCAGCAGATTATTTTACAGAATACTGCCTTGGTCTATCAAAATTTAGAAAGCTTGCGTCTGTTCCTTGTTGACTTTGCTAATATTGTGAATCAGATTACGGTGGAAGATTTAAGTCAATCTGATTTAACCAGTAGTCCAGAGCAATACAAAAATGAAGTAGCTACTATTCGTAATAATCTAACGCAGGCGGTGGCAAAATTACATAGCACAGAAGATAGTTTGAAAGTGATTAGTGTAGATGAAAGTGTTCAGTTGGCCAAAGTAGAAACAGCTTTAGCTAATCTCACAGCGGCAGAAGCGGAAGTCCAAGCTGTTCGGTCTAGTATCGGCACACTTCAAGTTAAGAAAAATAAAAATGTCATACTCTCTCCAGTAGACGGTATTATTTATAGACAAAATCTGAAAGTTGGTCAGCAAGTTTTGCTGGGAGGAGAATTGTTGGCTATTATGTCGCCCCAATTACAGCTCGAGGTTTATGTGCCAGAGCTAAATATTATAGGTATCGCGGTTGGAAATAACGCTAGGTTTCATCTGGATGCTGACGAAAATCAAGCAAGATATTTAGCCACAGTAGCCAAAATTGACCCAGCCCAAACTATTCATGATGGGGTAGCGACTTATCGGGTCTTGTTGAATTTGGTTGAACTGGGTGAAAATAAACCTACTTTGAAGTCAGGTATGACTATCAACTTGGAAATTATCACCAGTGAAAGATCGGGAGTTAATTTATTGCCCGCCCGAGTTATTATTGATGAGGGTGGAGATAAGAAAGTTAAAATAATTGTAGACAATGACAGAGGTGAAAAAAAAGTCGTGGAAAAAACCATAGTAGTGGGTGAGAAAGATTCTTTTGGTTATGTTGAAGTTATTTCTGGGGTTGAGCGTGAAGATCAGGTCTGGGTTAATTTTTAGTTTAGTTTAACTTTTAGGGATGAATGGTAAAAAAAATAAAAAAGCAGAAAAAAACAATATTTGGTTTTATCAGTAAAATTTTGATACTATGTTTTTTGTTTGTTTTAGCAATACTATTTTTTGTTTTTGGTGGTCGGGTGGGTTACTGGTTTGATCGCTTAGGTGATAGCTTAATCAAGGATAATAATTTTACAGATATTACCGATACAGTCAGCGATGAGCTAATCGTTGATGGTTTTCAGGATGGTTTAGTAGCCGACCCAATTGTAGTTAATCAGGCTACAGTAGAAGTAACTGTGCAACTGGATCAGAATGAATATGATCGCCGCATGGATTTATTAGCAGGAGGTGATGGTGGTGGGCAGAGGTTGGAAAAAGTTTTAGCCACTAGCACCCTGCGAGTTCAATTTGTGGATGGTAGCGAGGGGGTGATTGAAACACCACTTTATCTTGAGAAAGTTGTAGCCTCTAAACGTGCCACTGGCTGGCCGGTGGATCCCGATGTTTATCCTTTAGCTGGAGCATTATTGCCTTTTAATAGAATTGTGGCCTATTACGGACATTTGAATTCAGTTGGTATGGGAGCTTTGGGCGAACTATACAATAATGGTGGCGAAGAGGTCTTGTTGCAAAAGTTAAAAGAGGAAGTGGAACGTTGGAGAAGAGCTGACCCAGATACGCCAGTCATCCCAGCTCTTCATGAGATTGTCACTTCGGCTCAAAGCAGCCCTCAGGGGGATGGTAGTTATAGTGCTTATATTAGTGATGATAAAGTGGACAAGGTAATTGCAATGGCTGATAAAATTGACGGTATTGTTTTCTTAGATTTTCAGGTTGGTTTATCTAATTTAGCTACTCAATTAATTCATTATCAAAAATATTTTACTCTCCCCGAAGTGCATCTAGGGATTGACCCAGAATTTTCTATGAAGGATGGGACGGCTCCCGGTAAAAAGGTTGGTTATTTTGAGGCGGAAGATATCAATTATACGATTGATTGGTTGGCTGAAATTGTGCGAGAGCATAATTTGCCTCCTAAAATTTTAGTTGTTCACCGTTTCCAGATGGGGATGATTACAGATTATCAAAAGATAAAAAAAGTTCCAGAGGTGCAGGTGGTGATTGACGCTGATGGTCATGGACTTTATGCGGGAGATTATTTGCGAAGTGCGATTGATCAAAAAACCGGAATTTATCATCAATTAATGACTGAGCCGATCCAGTTTGCCGGGATTAAAATTTTTTATAAAAATGATACCAATATGAAAGGGACTTCTCTGATAGAAATTTTTAACAAATATTTGAATCTGGATACTGGTAAATGTTCTGGTATTTCGGCTGATCAATTATGGTTTTCTCACAAACCATGTTGGGATTTGATGACTCCTCAAGATGTTTTGAATCTAAGGCCAGTGCCAATCTATATACAATATCAGTAAAATATTATTAAACTGGTTTAATTTAGTTTTTGTTGGTGTTTATTGACTTTAAAGTTTCTTTGACTTTTTTCCTACACTTTTTCTATCCTACAACTTATTAACAAAAATTTATTTGTAGTCTTAATTTTTACCTCCCCCTATGATATAATTAAACCATGAACCATTCTCCTCAAGGAACTAAAGCTAAAATAGCTAAAGCTTCCACTTCCGACTCCAACCTCCACCAACTCCACTTAGAAAAAAATGAAGCCAAGCAAGAACTAAGCGAGTTAGACCATTCCCCCATCTCAGCCAGCCAAAAAGCCGCTTTGCATCAAGCTCTAACTGAAATCATCGCTAAACACCGTCAGATCCAAGTAGCCGACTACGGCAGTATCACCAAAGCCAAAGAGCAAGTTCGCGCTGATCGAGACAAATTTGACCAGCCCATTGATGAAGACTACCTAGCGCAAACCTTAGGACCCGACTATCTCAAGCTCCGCGCCACTCTGACTCAACAAGCTAAGCTCACCGCTGAGGTCTTTGCCCGTCAACTAGCTTTAGCCAAAGCTCCCAAATCCAGAGTTAAAAAGTTGATCTTAGAGCAATATCATCAACAACTGGATCAACTTCAAGCTCAATTAACCACCGCTCAAATTGAACATCCCATCTTGACTCGCGCCGCCGAGTTAGCCAGCTACAAAGCTGATCTCTACGCCTCTGGTCACATCGCCATGATGCCCACCACTCAACGCAACCTAACTGAAATTGGTCAACGCCTGATCTCCGGCTTACCAATGTTTCTCCATGGCGCCACTGGCACGGGGAAAACCTCCTTAGCTAAATTTGCCGCTAAACACTTCACTGGTCAAGAAGCTGAAGTCATCTACTGCAATCCTCAGACTCGAGAGAGCAACATCTGGGGCGCCATGGGTATTGAACCAGTTTACGAAGAGCGCAGCTTTACCGACACTGACCTAACTGGTCAAACTAAGACCGTGACCAAACGAGTCATCTCCGCCCAGCAGACCATCTTCAAAAACGGTCCATTAGCCACTGCCATGAAGGAAGGTAGGGTTGTCGTCTTTGACGAATTCACCGCCTTACCTAAAGAGCAGATGGTGATGATTAAGGGTTTGCTTAACGCTAAACCTGGTGATGAAGTCAATATTGTGGGTGACGGCAAAACTCCCATCGCTCCCGGTTTCCAATTCATCTTCACCGCCAACCTTAAATCGGCCAAAAACACCGAACGGCAAGATCTACCCCCTGAAATGGCCAACGAGTTTGATCAAAACAACTTAGAAATCAACTATTCCCCCCAAGACGAAACCTACGATACCGCTCTCATTCGCCTAATGGACGAACAAGGCAACCTGGAATTCTCCCGCTATGATCTCGCCGTCACCCTGCCTCAATTATGTAAAGCCTTCGCTGACGTTCAAGAGTTTTATCAAGGCACCATTAGTCCAGACAAAGCCAAAGATTATCAAGCTCAGGAAGTCAATGGAAAAATTGACACTCTCCAAAAACTAGTCTGGAACCAACGCACTCTAGCCAACATCATCACCCTCTGGCGTCACCGTACTCACACTGACCAGTCTTCCTTTGTGGAATTCTTAGACAAACAACTAGTCACCTCCTTAACTTTCAAAGAATACACCAAAGCTGACCGCGCTTTAGCGGCTAAAGTCTTAGTCAAAAGAGGCTTGATCCAAGCTGTCTCAGAGTCTAGCTTAGGCTTAGACCCTCACACCATCTCAGGTTTTCAAACACCTCAACTTCAAGCAGAAAATATTAAAAAATCCCAAGCGCTAGAACATTTCAATCTTCAAGATTTGGCTAATCTGGATCCTTTTCAATTACGTCAACAAGCAGTGTCGGCTGAAGCGGCGGGAGAGTTGGGTGATCTAAACACTCCTGACACCGCTGAAACCAACCCGCCCAACCCTGAACTTTTTGCCATCATCTCCACCCCCGACCAATTCCAATCCCTAATTAACGCCGTCAATCCCCAAGATTACCTTGACGAAGATATTATGAACAATATCGCTCAAATCCTACCACAAAGTATTGAGAAAGATTTCTCTAAATACAACTTTGACAAATTCGGCACCGACCAATATGACACCCGAGACCAAGCTGAAGCAGCTATGAAATACCAAGGCTACCGACCAGCTAACTTAGCTGAACTCCTGTCCTTCATCCAAGACCAAGAAACCGCTCAAAACCTATCTCACCGTGATTACAGTTATACTGACAAAGACGGAAACTCAATCACTAAAAACAAATGGTTTTGGCCTTGCGCTGACCCCGCTTCGGTGTTGTCGGTTGGCTCTTCGCGTTGGGTTGGTTACTGGAATTGGGGTGGTGATGGGCGGAAGCTGGGCTTGGATTATGGGGCGGATGGCTGGAGTGGTGGTGGGTTTTGGCTTGCCGTCCGTAATTAGAACTTTAAATCTTAGTTTCTTTGATCTTTGGACACTTGGTATTATGCGGAGCTTGTGGTTGGGTGCTTATACAATAAGTTTATGAAAAATAAAATTTTAAAAATAAAGTCAAATAAATTATGAATAACTTTGAAAAACCAGCCATTAAAACTTCAGCTAAAGTTAGTCCTAAAAATGAGCCGGAAATTCTACCCAAATTAAAGACTGCTGAAGCTGAACAGACCACGATGGAGTTTTTTGAAAGAAATCGTGCGGTTTTTGAGCAGATGGCTGGTAGCCAAATAACAGTTGAACCATCCAAAAAAGACACATTTTATGTTGATTTAGAAAAGGGTGTAGTCGGTGTTAGCGAAAGATTTTATCAAAATGCCGAAAGCAAACTATCCAAAGAAGAACGGGAGCAGGCGACAGTTTTCGCGGTAGCCCACGAAGTTGGGCATTTAGAAGAAATGATGGATATTCTCAAAACCCCAGAAGGTATTGCTAACTTCGAAACATATCTTGGACGACTGAAAAAAGATCGGGCTTTTGCCACGCTTGATAATTGTGTGTCTGATAATCGCCAAAATGACGCTGTCACTGAAAAGATCCATCAGGGTTTTGAGACTGTGCGCCGCACTACCTACGATAAAGATTTATTTCAAAGTTTAGACTTTACTCAGTCTCCGAGACACATTCAATTCTCTCAAACTCTTTTAGTTGAAGGACAATTTCCTGACAAAAAATGCACGGTGGCTCCTGAGGTGCGCGAAGCGGTGGATAGAGTTTTGTCGGCCAAAACCAAGACTGGTAAAAATTTATTTAAGCTAACGACCAGCACAGCTTTGCCGATGGAAATGCGTTGGAAATTGCAAGATAAATTTGTCGTGCCAGAAATGGAAAAATTAAAAGAACAGGATATTGAAGATAGAAAAAATCCACCAGAAAATGCAAGTGGACAAAGTGGTGACGATCATGGAGATCAAAATAATCAACCGCCAGAAAACCAACCAGGTGAACAAGATAAGTCGCAACTAAGCCAGGGTCAAGATGATCAAAATCAAAATAGTTCATCAGACAAATCGTCAGGTGAGCCTAAGTCAACCCAAGGCCCATCCGATGGCTTGGGTGAGATAGATCCTAACGATTATTTAAATCTGATTATGATGCTTTTGACAAAAAATTTCCTAAACCCATCACAGCTGAACAAGAAAAAAGCATCTTAGACCAAGCCAAAAAAATTATTAAAGATGAGGCAGCTAAGCAGCAAGACCCCGACCAACAATATGCCGACAAACTCGGAGTTCAGAAACGAGAATTGCAAAATTATCGTCAATTGGCTGAACAATTAAATCAGCTTAAGAATCCTGAAACTAATGAATTTTTGGTTGATGAAATGGAGAATTTACTCCGCCGAATTATTTCCAAACGCACCGCTAAAAAGTTTGCTCCGAAATATCCTGAAGAAGAAGGTGATTATTTAGTTGATCCGACACAGGTAGTAGTGAGCGGGATGGCGGGTAATTTTAAACCTAAAGTTTGGGAAAGCGTTGAAATTAAGGAAAAAAAAGCTGACCAATTTGGCGAAGTGGAAATTTCTTTGGTTTGTGATGGCTCGGGTAGTATGGAAGGAGAGAAATCACAGGAACAACTCAAAGCCGCTGTCCTATTCATGGAAACTCTCAAACGCTTCGCTGATGTTGCCGAAGAAGAAAAAATAAATATGGATAAACTATTGACTTTTCGTTCAGAAGTTCTTCGCTTCTTTGGTAATAGTAGCGACACTTTATTAAAATCAATGAGCGAAGATTTTTCTGAAACCGACCGTATTAAATCTGCTACTAAAATTATTCAAACCAGCCGAGACTCTTCCAATGGCGACAATAATTTATTGCAAAAAATGAATAACTCGTTTACTCACGAAACTATAGAAAAAATTAAAACTGGTGAATTAAAGAAAATTATCATCGTGATGACAGACGGCGAAGCGGACTATATTGGCGATATGCAAAATATTGTTTCTAATATCAGACAACAGGGAATTGTAGTTATCGGTGTTGGTATTACCCAAGATGGCGCCTCAGCTCTTGAAACCTATAAAGTCAATCCGACCGCGCTGCCAGAAGGTAAAACCCCTGAAGAAACTGGGGGAGCGGTTCTTGCTAAGTCAGCAGCTGATTTGCCTAAAGTTTTAGCGGAAATATTACAAAAAAATCTGAAGAATTTATAATTAGTTGATATCAAAAAACACAGTAAGCAACTGTGTTTTTTAAAAATTGATTGTGTTTTTATTTTTTAAAGACAAAAGTCTTATCACCCGAGCTTAGAGTGATAGTATTTTGATCTGCCTTAATGCTTGGTTGAGAACTCAATAGCACTTGAAGTTCGCTTTCTAAATCATCCAATCCGACTGGTTCTTGACAAGACTTTTTGTTGCCAGCTAACGCTCCAACTATTAAAATATCATCGTTAATATTATATGAACTATTGAAGTTGTTGCAGACTTTAGCTGATAGACTACTTACCACTTTAGTGGCGTCTTCTATGGTTTCTTCAGTTTGACTAAAGGTCAGGGAAGCGGATAAATCTGGAGCAAGCTCTACTCCATTTACCGTGTTAAGTAAGTAGGTCCCAGACAAAATATCCTTGTTTGATTTATTAAATGCTGGATAAGCAAAATAGATAATAGCTGCTAAAACCACTATCACCAAAACCCAAATTAAAGTTTTTTTCATTTTCTTAAAATTAATTATTAACAATTTAATTATAACATAGGTTAAAAAACTACCAAAATATTTAGTAACTTAGTCTAACTGTGTTATAATTAGTAGTATGGAAGTGGGTGATTTCTTGGTATTATTGTGGCCATATTTTAAAATTCTATTTTTGATAGTTGCTCCTTTTGTATTAGCTATATCGGCCACTTCAGCTTTTACTGATTATCGTCGATCTCAATATTTTCTTTCCCTTAAATATGTTCTATTGGAAATCAATGTGCCAAAGGAATCTGTCAAAACGCCATTGGCGATGGAAGTTTTATTATCAGTTTTTAATCAGGTCGGAGGCGAGGCAACCTTTTGGGATAGAATCATCAAAGGTAAAACCAGACCTTGGTTTTCTTTGGAAATTGCGGCGATCGATGGTCAAATTCATTTTTTCATTTGGACTCGTGAAGAATTTTCTCGCTTGATAGAGCAGCAGGTTTACGCCGAATATCCGGGGGCCATAGTTAATAAAGTGGAAGATTATACTAAAAAAGTGGAATATGATCCCAAAGATAAAAAGTTACTTTGCGTAGAATATACTTTAGGTGGTGATAACGCAGAATCTATTTATCCAATCAGGACCTATAATGATTTCAATTTACAAGATGAAAAGGTGGAAAGCGAATTAAGAGTTGACCCATTAAACTTCTTATTGGAATTTTTGTCCCAAACTCAACCTGGTGAACAATTTTGGATTCAGTTTGTGATTCGTGCTCACAAAGGAAGTGACCCAGACTGGAGTAAACGTAATTGGTTGTCGCCCAGCACTTGGGGTAAAAAGAAAGATGATTGGTCCAGTGCAGCAGTCAAAGAAATTGCTAAGATCAAGGAAGAAATGGTCAAAAAAGCTGATAAGAAAAAAGATCCTGATGCTAAAGATCAAATTATGGTCGCCACCAAAGGGCAGGCTGATAGGATTGCTGGAATCGAGCGGAAAATTTCTAAAATAGCTTTTGATGTTGGAGTGAGAACAATCTATCTTGCGGATAAAGATAAGGCCAATAAAGCAGCCAAAGGAATTGCTATGGCGCTGCTTAAACCTTATGATACTTCAGCTAAGAACTATTTTTTTCCTCAAGATAAAGCCAGCTTTAAGTATCCTTGGGAAGACTTTGCTGGGGTAAGAGAGGAAGAGCGACGCGGTGAAAGCTTTTTATCATTTCAGAAACGCGCCTTCTTTTTCTTTCCTAAACGGAGCTACTCGAAAACTATCATATTGAATATAGAGGAGCTGGCTACTCTTTACCACTTTCCATCTACTTCAGTTTTAGCGCCAGCAGTTAGTAAAATTATGTCTAAGCATAGCGAACCACCACCTAATTTACCAATTTAATTTTTAATTATGGCAGACAAAACATCTTCATCATCAAATTCAGGTCTGGATACTTCCGATACTATTGCGGCAGTTTTTTTGGGTTTAGCTTTGTTGGTGGGACTGGTGGCTAGCAATAATCTAAGCGAGGTTACGCCTGATACTGAAAACAGTGGTTCAGGAGTTTCTGTTTTGAGTGAGTGGTCGGGACAAAATAATTATGATTATGACAACACTGTAACTTCTTCCGTGCAGTCTGGTCTGAGTTTTGATTGGTGGCCATTTAGCTCTCAAAATAATGTTGGAGTCAATACTAATAGTTTTACTTTAAATCAAGAGGTAGTAGCTAAAAATAGTTTACGTGTTTTGTCAGAGCCGGCTGGTAATCTCTTGGGCGAACAAGCAAAAAATACTTTAGGAAAGGTAACTAGGGGGCCAGTCACTGCCTATGGCACGGTCTGGTGGTATGTAGAGTTTACTGAAATTCCTAGTGGCTGGGTAGACGGAGCTAATTTGAGCACTAATTTAGTCTGGGCTAACTTTGCAGCTTTTTGGACTCGTCTTTGGGAATCATGGCGTCAAATTTCTATAATTTTATGCGTATTGTTCGCTATTATTTATCTTTATTCTAAAATTGCCCTAAATTATTTTGTTAGTCTTTACGATAATACTGCGGTTAGTAAGACAATCACCGAAGCCGATTTAAAACCCGAACTATCTGCGGAGGAGTTTGTGGTTGACGCTAACAAGACAAGGCAGAATGAACAATGGACTCAAATTCAATTATGGATGCGTTCTTATAATGAGAACGATTGGCGACAAGCTATTGTAGCTGCTGATGTGCTCTTAGATGATATGCTCAGCGCGATGGGTTATGCTGGTGTCTCGGTGGGGGAAAAATTGATGAATGTGGATGAAAACGATTTCCAGTCACTTGATCAAGCTTGGGAAGCACATAAAGTCCGTAATCGTATTGCGCATGATGGTATGGATTATAAATTGACTTATGAACAAGCTGAGCGAGTAATTGCTAACTACAAAACAGTGTTTACAGAATTTTATTGGGTGTAGTTATACCATTTTTTTGGACAGAGATCAAATAAATTATTATAATGGTGTATATGAGTTATATATCTAATTCTAGTTGGAAAAATTTCTTTATTTTTTCTTCCTTTATCAATCTTTGTTTATTATCAATTTTGGTCGTGGAATTTGTTTGGGCTGATAATAATATTTATCCACCGATAAATATTAGCGGAGACACGCAAACCAAACAGGGCGCTTTGATCATTGGCTCTGATCTAAACGTAAATGGTTTGTCTAGTTTTAATAAACTAGTAGCTGACACATTGATAATCGGTAATTATCCTAATCACACCCTACCTCAATCTAATAATGGCGATACGGAGACTTTGCGAGTCGGTGTCAAAGATGAGGCTGGTATCGGCGGAAATATTGGAGCCGAGAAGTTTTGTGATAGTTCGGGAAAAAATTGTTTTTCCGCTCAAGAAATATATCAAGCCATAGAATCTTGTAAATAATTATTATGCCTAGCCCTTATTTTAGAATATCTTTAATATTGATAGCGGTTGTCGTTTTGTTTGTTGATTCAACCGATATCTTAGCAGATAGCTATGATCTTGATGGAACAAGACATGTGCCACTGAATAATTCTTTACTTACTCAGAAAAAAATAGGCACAATCAATCTGACTCCTTTAGATACTTATTTTTCGCTTAAAGTGGGTAACGTGGCGATTTTAAATAAAGTTTTAGTTGATGGGTTTATTTCGGATGCGCAAAAAAATGATATCGTGCAAAGGGTTTATGTTGGAAAGATAGATAGCAAAACGGATGAAGAAAAATTTGCTTTGTTTGATAACACTAAAAATGATATTTTGTCTCTGAAGGTTGATGGCAATATTGGCGCTGAAAAACTTTGCGATAGTGATGGTGGAAGTTGTGTAGAAACAGATAGAATTAGAGAATTTTTGAATTCCGAAAGAGATTGTCCAGAAGGGCAAATTCTGGTGGCTAAGGACGATCCAAAGACGATTTCTATTTTGCTTGTTAGGGATATGAGAGATGGTAGTGGGTTGTATAGTGGCAATAGTTATAAAGTTGAAAATGAAGAATGGTATATAAACGGAGAGGAGTGGAATCAGAACTATTGTGTGCCAGTTTGTCCGTTTTCATCTAAAATTAGTATAGTAGATGACAGATGTGAAAGCAGTGGTGAGTTTGGTCAATATGAACCAACATTTAGGTTTAAGATTTCTTCCCCCATTAATTCTTTTGAAGAATATAAAGAACTATGCAATGATTATGCGGCACTTAATAACTTAATTTTTAATCGTAGTACTCCAATGGTAAAACTTTTACGTATATATAATGATAATTCTCGTCAGGTCATGTTAAATAATGTTTTTGATGCGGTTAGTTATAATGGACCAAGTGGTTGGTGGCCAACTATGTTAGTGGAAGTTGATTTTAAAGATGTCTTTGACGATTGGCGTCCTGCTCAATGGGGTGATTGGCGTGTGGGTGTGGGAATAGTTCCATACAGCA
Source organism: uncultured Candidatus Saccharibacteria bacterium (assembly GCA_964462115.1). Classification (GTDB taxonomy): domain Bacteria; phylum Patescibacteriota; class Minisyncoccia; order Phycocordibacterales; family CAIZIN01; genus CAYWWA01. Next base: position 62,768 of record CAYWWA010000001.1, on the reverse strand, counting down.
ATACTGCTTTTTACAGCCCTATAACTGGTTTGATCGGAAGAAGTTTTGCTGTTCCAGAAAGTCCTGTAAAAAACCAAAGATATCAATATCTTGCCGAGACTATTACTACAACAGATAATCTTTATGCGGCTTGCACCCGTGCACAGTTGAATTATGGGTGTGGTAATGCTATGTGCTTATACGATAATTCTACTTTTGGTGCATGTATAGATGATAAACCGTGGGATCTATATTCAGATGGTTATCTGACAACAGGGAATTGGTGGTCACCGTATTGTGGTAATAATTTTAGATGGTAATAGTTTAAAATTTAAAAATGATGAAAAAGATACTTATTATTTTAATAACAATTTTACTTATTTTAAGTATCATTATTCTTATCTTTTCTTCAAAAAATAAAAATCAAGAAGCGGTTGTTATTCTGCCCGAAATGGTTGTGATTGTTGAAGAAACAACAAATAAAATACCTAATCCTTTACCTTATTTATTTGCTAATTTATCTAATAAGGAATATAACGAATTTCGTGATTGGGTAAGCAAACATAAAACTGACACCAAAAACAGTTACCATTTTTATCTTTGTATCGATGGCACGAGAATTAAAACTTATTATAGTGTGATAGATATTTTAGATGGTGAAATAGATGGTAGTATCGTTAATATTTCGTTTAATGAAAGTCGTGATCAGACGTTGGTTTTAAGTAATAGATATAACAACACAACAGGTTATATAGCTAATGATTTCAGCTTTGTATTTCGACCAGATTTTGCAAATCAGCAAGCTGTTATTGATTATTACTTAGGAGACTCATTAGATAACACCTTAAGGTGTGCGGAATTTGTATCTCTTAAATAATATGTTAGTTTTTTCCAGCTAACCATTTTTCCACCATCAAAAAATCTCGTCCAGCTGTTTTGAATTGAGGAATATTTTGCCAAATTTCTTCTGTTACGAAAGGAATGAAAGGATGCAAACAAATTAAAATGGTGCGGAGAGTGTGAAGTAAAAATTGTTTGCGAGATTTTTGTTCTTCTGTTGTTCCTTTGGCTTCAGTTTTATAACCACCCAAAATTTCTTTGGATTGTTCAATAATTTGATCAGCAAAAATTTTCCAAGTATATTGATAAAATCTGTCACTGGCGATATGGATTTTTAGATTATCTAATTCTTCGGTTATTTTTTTAACTTCTTCGTCTCGTGCGGCGATTAATTTCAAGTCAGTCTCTGTCCAGTCGGAAAAAGTTTGGTCATATTTCTCATCTTTAACTGTTTCCAAGACAAAGCGGGAAATGTTCCAGAGCTTGTTCGCAAAATGTTTATAACCTTTAATTTTATCTTCCGAAATATTAGTATCAATGCCAGGTGTCGCTCCCACCATTAAAGCCATACGTCCAGCGTCAGCCCCAAATTTTTCCGCTACATCAATTAGATCAATTCCGTTACCGAGTGATTTGCTCATTTTTCTACCCTTGCCATCGCGCACCATGCCGTGCATATAAACTTGCTGGAAAGGGATATCACCAAGGCAGTAAGTGGTCATTAAAATCATGCGAGCTACCCAAAAGAAAATTAGATCCCGACCGGTTTCCATCAAATCTGTTGGGTGAAAATCTATTAAATCTTTTGCTTCTACCTTGGGCCAACCTAAAGTAGAAAAAGTCCATAGCCCCGATGAAAACCAAGTGTCTAAAGTATCTTCATCTTGTATCCAATCAGTGCCGACTGGCGCTTCAACTCCACAGTAAATTTCATCACCTTTATACCAAACTGGAATTTGGTGTCCATACCAAATCTGTCGTGAGATACACCAGTCTTGTAAATTACTAATCCAATTTTTATAAACTGTGGCTGAATAGTCTGGTTCAATTTTAATCTGACCGTTATCTACCACCTGCAACATTAGTTGTTTTAAGGAAACTTCTTCACCATCACGGACGCCATCAATTTTTGATTGGGGTAAAATAAATTTACGATTCACATCAATAAACCACTGGAGTTTAGGTAAGGGCTCAATAATTCCACCGGTGCGTTCAGCAGTAGAAACATTTTGCGAAATCTCTTCTTCTTTGATTAACAAGTTTTGCATGCGGAGCCACTCCACAATATTCTCTCGGGCTTCCGCTACCTTTTTTCCATTCAAATTTCCCGCTACAGTCATTTTGGCATATTCATCGATTACTTGAACCTTTGGTAAATTGTGCCGTTCGGCCATTTGCCAGTCAATCATGGAATGAGCTGGGGTCACGCCAAGCGCGCCAGTGCCAAAATCTTTATCTACTTCTTTATCAGCGATAATTTTTATATGTAATTTTACTCCACAAAACTCCAGATCATATTCCTTACCTACAAATTCTTTGTAACGTTCATCATCTGGATTAACCGCGACCGCCGTATCTCCAACTTTAGTTTCAGGACGAGTGGTAGAAATAGCAATAGGGAAGTCGGCTGAATATTTAAAGGTGTAAAATTTAGCTTTGCGTTCCTCGTAAACAATTTCATCATCCGAAATTGTGGTTTGACCTTTAGGATCCCAATTAACAATACGATGCCCGCGATAGATAATTCCATCGTCATACATTTTTTTAAAAGTAGTGCGCACTGCTAAATTTCGTGCCTCGTCCAGGGTAAAAGCCAGGCGTGACCAATCACACGAAGCCCCCATAGTTTTGGTTTGAGCAATAATTGAATCCTGAGAATTTTTGACAAAGTCACCGATTCTCTTTAATAATTCTGCTCGTCCTAAATCGTGGCGAGTTTTATTTTCTTCTTTTTTGATAATTTTTTCCACCTTACTTTGAGTTGCGATAGCGGCGTGATCGGTGCCAGGTAACCATAAAGTTTTATCTCCTCGCATCCGATGATAACGAATTAAAGCATCAGAGATGGAGATTCCCATAGCGTGTCCCACATGTAAAGTTCCAGTGGCATTGGGTGGCGGCATAATCATACAATAATTTTGACCCGAAGTGTTAGGGGTGTTGTCGGGATTAAATAAGCCACTCTCTTCCCACATTTTATAAATGCGAGCCTCGGTCTCTTGTGGGTTGTAGGGGGATAAAAGTTTAGCTGGAATACCACCAGTTTGGTCTGCTTTGTCTGCAGACGATTGCGCAGCAAGGGCGCTATGGTCTTTATTCATTGGCCTATATTAACATAAAATTTAATGGAAATAAAGTTGTTATATATTGGTTTTTCCCCCGTGTGTAGCTTTTAATCGGTTTTTTCTAAAAAAGTAGTAAAATTAGGATAAAATAAGGATTTAGTTGACTTTTTAGGCTAAATATGATATAATGTAAGGAGTTGTTCCTTAACAAAAAAGAAAGAAAAGGAAAGGGAAAAGCCCGTGAAAAAGGTTGTAGTTATACACGGAATTCGTTGTAATTCCGATATGATGCAGCCTGTTGCAAACGGGCTGTCTGATAAATACACTGTCGTAAATTATAACTACGACAGCACATCGACCACCATACAAGAGATGGCCGATGATTTATATAAAAAGGTATTTGCTGGTAATGATATTTACGGAGTAGTAGTTCACTCGATGGGTGGGCTACTACTCAAGTGGATGTTGAAACAGCATCCTGAGGTAAAGATTGCTCGCGCGGTATTGCTCGGGGTTCCCAACTTTGGGAGCCGGGTAGCCAACTTCGTGTTGCGAACACCCTTCCTCCGCCCCATCTACAAAAAGCTGTATGGGGTGGCTGGCCAGCAGCTGGTGTTGAATTTTGGCCACCCTCAACTCCCTCGGGAGATTGAGGTTGGCGCGATTGCTGGCACTGGCAGCCAGTTTATAGATTTATTTTTTCACTACCTTGTTCTTCCCAAGAAGAATGATGGACGAGTGTCAGTCGATAGTGCGTTTGCGGTAAGGGCAAATGACTATTTACTGGTCAAATCCCATCATTTCTCCATGCTGGAGGATGAGGTGGTGATAACGGCGACGAAAAACTTCCTTGATAGAGGAAGCTTCAGTTGACGGTAAGGCGATAGGAAACTATCGTCTTTTTTATTGTATTTCTATTTTAGAAAATTTAACTAAATTTAAATTTGAAAACTGTTTCAAAATGTATATCATATATTCTATGGTCAATATAGAAGAAATTCGTGACAGACTAAAACAATTATCCTTCGGTAATGAAGAATATGCCTTTTTTTGTAAAAGAATTATCAATACAAAAAAGAAAATTATGGGAGTTCAAGTTCCACCAATCCGCAAAATAGCTAAGGAGCTTAAAAAAGCAAGCTTCGTGGAAATGAAACAATTTTGGCAGACAATTGATAAAAATATTTATGAAGAAGTTTTTCTATTTGGTTTAGCGATAAAGTTTCTTGAATTATCTGATGAGGAAAAAATAAAACTAATAAAAATCTATCTTCAAGATGTTGACAGCTGGGCTTTTATTGATAGTGTCTGTTCCGCTTGGAATAAATTTGATGAAAAATTATGGTGGAATTTTTGTGCAGTATGTTGTCAAAGCTCACAAGAATTTGTCTGTCGCTTTGGTATCATTTTTATGATGAGTAATTTTCTTAATCAAAAATATTTAACTAAAATTTTTATTTGTTTGCGTAAAATTAAATCAGAAGATTATTATGTGCAAATGGCGACAGCTTGGTTGTTTGCGACAGCTGCGGTAAAATTTTATGAACCTACTCTTAAAGAGCTGCAACGTAAAGATTATGTTTTTTGGGTCAAAAACAAAGCTTATCAAAAAATGCTGGAGAGCTTCCGTATGAGCATCAAACAAAAAACAGAAATACGAAAACTGCGAACACTACTAAAAACAACTTAAATTTTAAATTTAAAAATTATTTTTTCTCAATATTCAGTTTATCAAAAATGATATGGTGATCTAATTCTAAAATATTGCGGATTAACTTGTCATACATTTCATAGCGGTAACGAAAATCTTTGGTATCAAAACAAGCATAACGCAACTCACGACCAATCTCAGCTTCAAAAAAACTCATCGTATTTTCAATCTTGGTTTTACTTAAGTTGTCTCCCACAATTAGGATGTCAAGTGGTGATTCAAAATTTTGAATAAACACTCCTGATATGACTACCAATTTTAAACGCCCAGCTCGTGATAACACACTCACTATTTCTTTATCTAAAAGGGGAGTAATGGATAATAGCAGATGTTGCAGGGCGGTAAGGAACTGAAAATTACTATTTAATCTCCAGCCAGTCATTTCTTTCTTTTTCTGGCTATCATTATATTCTTTAGTAAAAATTACTTCTTCCACTAAACCGATCTTTTTAAAGCAATCAACTTCGCGACGAATTTGAGAAGTATTAGCTTTAGCTTGGATAGAAATCTCTTCTTTGTCAAAAGGGGTTTCGGGGTTAAAGATAAATAATTTTAAAATTCTTACTTTGGCATCTGAGCCAAAAAGTTTACCTAAAATTTCATTGCCATTCATTTATATAGTATAACAATAATTGTGTTTGTAAGACAACTTGCGAAAAAATACAAAATATGCTATAATATATAGATAAGGGTGTTTACAGAAGTGCTGTAAAAACGACCCTTTTTTTGTTCTTTAACCTCTTACAAACTCAAAAAAAGGATTTATTATTATGGTAAACCACGTGATGATTGACGACATTCCTAGATCTGTTTTGAGCCAGGTCTTAGGTTCTTTCTGGGGGCCAACTAGACCTAGCTACCTAATTTCCTTGGCGGATTCTGAATTCATTAAAGAACTCAGCACAAAAGGGTTACTGGACGGAGGGTATATTACGATATATTTCGTTTATGAGTATCGAGACCAAAACCCTTTTAGCCAAGCCTTGAGGGTGAAGGCTAATTTCAGAGTCTGGTCAATCGAAAAACTGCCACCAAAGGATCGGTCAATTTTATATAATTTCCCGAAAGTTCAAGATAAAGGACTACAAGAAATTTTGGATTCACATGGTGGTGCTTACATCTTTGAGGTGTAGTTGCACCTAAATCTTTCGCCCGAGACACTGCTATGTCTCGGGCTTTTTTTGTGTTTAACAAAATTGTGCTATAATTATTATATAATGACAGCTGGTAAAGCATTAGCAGGACATCCAGTTTTACTGACTGAGAGTTTGGTCAAGACATATTTTTCTGGTGCCACGCCGACAGCGGTATTAAAGGGAATAGATTTTTCAGTGGAGCGGGGAGAGTATGTAGCGATTATGGGGAGAAGTGGAGCTGGTAAATCAACTCTTTTGTATCAACTCTTTTTGTTGGATGATGCTACCTCAGGTAAAATTTTTGTGGAAGGACGAGAAGTCCATAATTTAACCCAAAAACAAAAAACCAAATTTCGTTTGAACGAATTTGGTTATGTTTTTCAAGATTATGCTTTATTACCAGATTTAACTGCGGAAGAAAATGTGGCGCTACCTTTATTGATGCAGGGTAAGAGCAAACAAGAAGCTTACCGATCAGCTTGTGCCTTTTTAGATCGTGCTGGTTTATCTCATCGCTATAAAAATTTTCCTAGTCAATTATCGGGCGGTGAACAACAGCGGGTTTCAATCGCCCGAGCCGTGGCTCATAATCCTAAAATTTTATTTGCTGATGAGCCAACCGCCAACTTAGATCGTGAATCATCAGCTTTAATTTTAAAAATGTTTCGTGAATTAAATCAAAATGGTCAAACTATTATCATGGTTACTCACGAAGAGGAATATGGTAAACAGGCTAAACGTTTAGTCAGATTGGATGATGGTAAAATTGTTGAAGACAAGAAAAAATAGAATTTATTATTAGTAGTTGACTTTTCCACAATTTGCACCGCAAAAAAACTCATTGTGTTATAATTTAAGTTGAATGAATCCTCAGAACCACACATCTTTTATACCGAAAAAACCAGTCATTTCTTATGCCTCTGCATCTGGGAAAAGTGGTAGTCACACCGACTTCTTGTTAGTGGTCTCTATTATTATTTTTCTGATAAGTGTCGTGGCCTATTTTGGTATTTGGGGGATGAATTATACTCAAGAAAATGTTTTAGACAATAAGAAGATAGATATTGCCAACGCTCAAAGCCGACAGGGTCGTTTTGTATATGAGGATAATGCAGAAATTGTCCGTCGAGTTGAAGCTTTCAATAGCGTCTTCAATAAGCACTTGGTTATCTCTCCTTTATTTACTTTTTTAGAGCAAAGCACTTCTAAAAAAATAGCCTTTACTTCTTTAGAATATAAATACGCTGATAATAATGCAAGCACTTTAGTTGTTACTGGATATGCAACCGATTATGCCGCTATTGCTGAACAATCAAATTTTTATAATGCTTCCAACACCGTTTTGATTAACCCAGTATTTTCCAAATTTACCGATAACCAAGATAAAACTATTGGTTTTAATTTAGACGCTAATGTCCGTTCGGAGATATTATTGTTTAATAAAATTAGTCCTAATAATTTAGGGATTAATTTTTCTTCCGTTAGTACTTTGAATACTTCCTCTAATAATAGTAATGTAGCTCAAACAGTTGAGCCAGTGGTCAATACAGATAATAATGATTCAAGTGTTGCTAATCCAGACGGCGATTCTTCTGTCACCATCAACGGCCAATCTGATCCTGCTCCAGCAGAAACCACTACTAGCACTAATGATAATTCAACCATATAATTTATGAAATCTTTCTTAACTCCATTATTATTGATAGGTATCTCAGCGGTGATTTTTTTCTATGGTATCAATAAGGAATATATCAAAATGGGTGAATTACAACAAGAAGCCAAGCTTTACGATGAGGTTTTAATTCGCTATCAAGATAAAAATACTTTAGAAACCAGAATTGATCGCCAATTATCAACTGTTAAAAATACTTCTTTCTTAAATAAGATTCAAGTTGCGCTACCAGATGGGGTGGACAATGTTCAATTACTGTTGGAACTATCTAGTTTACTCCGAAAATATGGTCAAGGTATTGACTGGAAAAACATTAAACTTAATGACACCAAAACTAGCACTCCAGCTCCAACTACGGCTGGTGGTTCATCAATTGATGTTGGATATAAGGATTATCAATTGGAATTTAGTTTGATTGGTCGTTATCAAAATGTTTTGAACTTTTTGAAAGTTTTAGAACATAATTTGCGTTTATTAGATATTGTGGGTTTGAAATTAACTCAAGAAAGCAACAAAGCTCTGGCTCAAGATAGCTATAATTTCAATATTACCTTACGTACTTATTTCTTTAATAAATAATTTTTATGAGATACATTTTATTAATTTTAGGTTGTCTGCTCTGCGGTTGGTTATTTTATAATGATACCATTGTTAGCCAACAGACTAGGGAGGTGACAATTTCCACCAATGATGCTGTGGCCGATTTAAAAAATCTCCAAGCGTTGGACAAGAAGGTTTCTGATACTGGGCGATTACTTTATACTTATATAGATAGTGGCGAGAGTAAAGACAGATTTGATAAACTAAACAACGACCCGATTCAATTAGGTAGTATCGTGCCTCGTGATGAAAATCCTTTTTTACCGCTTAATACTAATTATCTCAATAGTTCTTCCGCCAGAAATAGTTTTAATATTATTAATGAAACCAATTCCACCTCGACCCCTAACAATTGATCTTAAATGCAATTTTACGATTTTATTATCAACAAACAAATAATTAAACCAGAGGATGTAGATAGGTTTAATGAAGACATTAAGAAGTTCTCAATTGAACAGGCCTTATTGAACTATGGTTTTACCGAAAATGATATTTTAGAGGTTAAAGGAGAATTTTCTAATTTACCAGTACGTCAGGTTGATCCCAAGGTGGTGCATGATATCTTGAAGTATATTCCTGAACAATCAGCTGCGTTTTATAAAATTGTTCCTATTGGGATTCAAGATGGTTTCTTAGAGGTGGGTATTTTAAATCCAGATTCAATGGAGTCACGTGATGCTTTGAACTTTATCTCCACTCGAATCAATATGCCGTTTAAATTATTTTTGATTTCGGAAGAAAATTATGGAGAAATTATGTCGGCTTATAAAGGCCTGAGCAACGAAGTAAGTAGAGCCCTATCTGACTACGAAGACGAATTAAAAAAAGATGAGGAAGAGTTGCAGGTTATTAAAAAAGACGAAAAACAGGAGACCACTATTGTGGAGGAGGCTCCTGTCCCTACCATGGTTAATACGATTATTCGTTATGCGGTAGATGGTAATGCGTCTGACGTGCACATTGAAGCCATGCTAGACAAGGTGCGGATTCGTTACCGAATTGATGGTGAGTTACATACTTTGTTAGAACTTCCTTCTAAGGTGCATGATGCGGTGGTGGCAAACATTAAGATTCAGTGTAACATGCGTATTGACGAAAAACGTAAACCACAAGACGGTAGTTTTACTAAGATTATTGATTCTCGTCGAGTGGATTTTCGTGTTTCTACTTTTCCTACTACTTATGGAGAAAAAGTGGTAATGCGTATTTTGGATAAAGAAAAAGGGGTGAGGAAGTTATCAGATTTGGGTATGAGTGAATACAACGTAGCGACAGTCAAAGAGGCCTTACAGGCGCCTTATGGTCTGATTCTAATTTCTGGTCCAACTGGTAGTGGTAAATCTACTACACTTTTTGCTATGTTGAATGAGGTTGATCGAGAGGGCAAAAATGTGTTAACATTAGAGGATCCGGTAGAATACAATATTGATGGAATCTCTCAGTCTCAAGTCCGGCCCGAGATTGGTTATGATTTTGCTAATGGACTAAGAACTACTTTGCGACAAGACCCAGATATTATTATGGTGGGAGAAATTCGTGATAAGGAGACTGCTGGTTTGGCTATTCAAGCTGCGCTTACCGGTCACTTAGTTTTATCTACTATTCACACCAATACTTCCAGCGGAATCATTCCACGCTTGATTGATATGGGGGTTGATCCCTATTTAATTCCTTCCACTTTAATTATGGGGATGGCTCAAAGATTAGTTCGTAAAAATGCTCCTGGAGCAGGTAAGGTGGTCCCAATTGATGAAGCACGAAGAAAAATTATTAATGAATCTTTTGCTGATTTACCACCAGAAGCATTAGCCAAGATTGAGCTGTCAGATGAGATTTTAGAGTTGACTCCAGCTCCCGATGGTTCGCCTGGTGTCAAAGGTAGAATGGTGGTGTCTGAAATGTATAGGATGGATAGAGATTTAGCTCAAGTTATATTAACTAACCCAGTAGAAGCTGAAGTTTATAAATGTGTTAGAGCTAAGGGAATGTTAACAGTTAAGGAAGACGCAATCTTAAAAGTATTTAAGAAAGAGATTCCAGTTGAAGAAGTAGATAACTTATAATATAATTTAAATAATGGAAAATAAAATAAAAGTATTGTTAATAGAGGACGATAAACTGATTTCTGCCATGTATTCAGTCAAACTAAATCAGTGTGGTTATGAGGTAACTTTAAAAGGTGATGGTAATCAGGCCTTAGAAATTTTAAGGACTGGCTTTACTCCCGATGTCATTTTGACTGATTTAATTATGCCAGAATTAGACGGTTTTGCTTTTTTGGAACAGAAAAAAAGTGAACAATTAGCCATGGCTGCACCAATTATAGCTCTAACTAATCTAAGCAACCATGCTGATGAAAGAAGAGTGCGTGAATTAGGGGCTGCAGATTTCGTAGTTAAAGCTTTGACTACACCTCAAGATGTGGCTGATATTGTTTCTGGAATAGTGAATAATAAAAAAAATTAAAAATAATTTGAAAAAATCATAGATCATGTTACCCAACGATCAACAAACACAAAATAATAATCAGCATAACGATTCTGTCTCCACAGAGGGTGGATTGAGCCAGTATATGATTGAACAACAAAATGCTTTTAAGCAACAGAATAGCCCAGTAGTTGAACAGCCCCTAATGCCTTCTGGTTTGGCCAGTAATCAAAATCAAGCACAGGCTCAGTCGTTTGATATTTTAGCGAGAAACACTGGTAGTAACATTGATCTTAACCACCAAGATAATAGTGAACCACCTAAGTGGCGTGGTAGCGATGGTTCTATTGATTATGCTTTATGTATTGAGGATTTAATCGCCACCGCGGCAGCGGTCGGTGCGTCTGATTTACATATATCAGCTGATAGTTATCCTATTCTTCGAGTAAATGAGAAGTTGACCCCTCTAATTAACCGGGGTGTTATTACCGCTTTTGATTCAAAAGAAATACTTAAACTTCTTATGCCAGAAGCGATGAGGAATGCGTTTGAAGAAAAGAAAAGTGTAGATTTTTCTTATGCCTTTAAGGATGTGGTGCGTTTGCGAGGAAATGGTTTTTATGAAAAAGGTAATGTATCCATTGCTTTGCGTTTAATTCCGGGAGTAGTAAGAGATCTTAAAGACTTAAATTTACCAGAAGTGTTGGCAACTTTTTGTTATAAAAAACAAGGTTTCTTTTTGGTAGTTGGGCCGGTGGGAGAGGGCAAGTCTACTACCTTAGCGGCGATGTTGGAGGTTATTAACCAAACCCGTAGTGAACATATCATTACTATTGAAGACCCTATTGAATATCTATACGAACCTAAACAATGTCTGATTGATCAACGAGCGGTAGGTATTGATACACCTGATTTTCGCACAGCCTTGACCGATGCACTACGAGAAGATGTCAATGTAATTTTAGTGGGTGAGATGCGTGATCGAGATACTATTGCAGCCGCTGTGACAGCCGCTGAAACAGGCCACTTGGTTTTTGCCACCCTACACACTAATTCTGCTTCACAAACACTAGATAGAATTATTGACTCCTTTCCAGCCGATCAGCAGTCTCAAGTCCGTTTTCAGTTAGCCAATTCACTATTAGGTATTTTTTCTCAACGACTTATTCCTAAAGTGGGAGGAGGACTAATTGTTGCTGCTGAGCTATTGATAAATAATTCCGCGGTAGCTAACCTGATTCGTGATAACAGAACTTATGAAATTGATTCAGTTATTGAAACTGGTCTAGAAGAGGGGATGATTGATATGAACCGTTCTTTAGCTGCTTTGGTTCAGACTGGACAAATTACCATAGAAAGTGCATATACTCACGCCACCAACCAACGTTCTTTAGAACAGTTGATGTCTTAGTACTGAGATATTTTTAATTACTCCTTGTTGTTCCTTTGATTTTTAACTTTAAAAATATTATAATTGAAAGATGTTTAAAGATAAGAAAGTTTTATTATTTGGTTTGGGTGTTTTGGGTGGTGGAGTGGAAACTGCTAAATTTTTATTAAGTCGTGGTGCTAAACTGACTATTACGGATAGTAAAAAACGTCCAGAGCTCATCTCCTCAATTAAACAATTACCTCGTAGTGTCACTTATAAATTGGGGGGGCATTCTGAAAAGGATTTACAAGCGGCAGATATTATCGTCTTTAATCAAAGTGTTTACTCTAAGAGTGAGTGGGTTAAAAAAGCTAAGAAATTAAAAAAGATAGTGCTGAGTGATTTATCTTTGTTTTTAACTGAAATTGATCACCGAGCACAAGCTGAGTATCTAGCAATTACTGGCACTCGGGGCAAAACTACCACTGCCACCTGGATCGCTTATCTATTAGACACTGAGCCTGGTGGCAATATACCTAATAAGGGTTTATTAAAAATTGTGAATAAAAACGTCTCGCCTTATGTTTTGGAATTGTCGTCCTTTCAGTTAGAATATAATCAGAAAAAACTTTTAGCACCCAAAGTGGCGGTGATTACGAACTTATATCAAGACCACCTTAATCGTTATCAAAAAATGGAAGTTTATGCTAAAGAGAAAGCTAAAATTTTTTTGAATCAAACTAGTAGTGATTATTTAGTGCTTAACGCTGATGATAAATGGACTAAATTTTTCTTAGCAGAGAAGCCTCAGGCCCAAGTTTATTATTTTTCGCTAAAGAATTTGTCTAAAAATAAAAATGGTTTATGTTTGGAGAATGGAAAAATTATTTGGCAAGAAAATCAACAAAAATTTATCATCAGTCGTTTATCTGATAATTTCAATAATTCCGCTAAACAGTATTGTTTCCTGCGAGCCCTATTGGTCTCTTATCTTTATAAACGTGATTGGAATATCTTATTGAACAAAATAGAATCATTACCACAGGTAGAGTTACGTCAAGAAAAAATATTTGATAATGGACGTCTGCAGGTCATCAATGACGGTGCAGCGACTTCACCTGAGGGCACGATGGCTCTCTTGGAAAACTATTTACAGGCCGAAAGAAGAATCATTTTGATTACAGGTGGTATGGATAAAAACCTGGATTTTAAGGAATGGGCCCAAGTGGTCAAAAAAACTATTAGACCTGAGAATTTATTTTTTTTAGCTGGAACCGGAACTGATCTAATGATTGAAGAGTTACAGAAAAATAATTATTGGCCAGAAAATATTACTAAAAATCAATTGCTGTCGCTACCAGCTCAGGTCTTTAATAATTTTGATGATATCTTTGCCAACATTAAAATTTTCGGTAAAACTACGATTTTGTTTTCTGCTTCGGCTGCCAGTTTTAATTTATTTACCAATGAGTTTGATAGAGCAGATAAATTTGTTAAAGCTTTTAAGCAAAGTGGTTTAGTTGAATAATTTTTCAACACAGAAAAATACTAAAAAATAATTTTAGATTTTAAAAACCTATTTTAATTATTATTTATCAAAGATAGTGATTAGATATTTATCTATCTCGGTTTGAGAAAGATCATAAAGAAATTTTCGCTTGCTATCGTTTCTGTTGTAAAGCTCAGTAGCTAATTCAATACCCACAAAGCGCCAGTGCCATGGCTCATATACGTAAAACTGATTATCCTCAGGGTAGGATAAGATGAAACCGTATTTATGAGCATTAGCCCACAGCCATTCAAAAGTGGTACTGCTGTCGAAACTCGTGTTTAGCTGACCAGCATCAGCGGTGTTGGTAAAATCAATCGTAGTGCCTAGTTGATGTTCAGAATAACCTTGTTCGGCGGAGAAACTACCAGCCTTACCAGCACCATAGGTGACTTTATAGGCAGAATTTAATGATGTTTGTTCGTTATACCTACGATAAGCAGAAGTCACGAAGATATCTATTTTTTTCTTGCGAGCCGCATCCATCATTTTTTCTAAGAAATATAGTGAGTCACTTTGGAAAGTAAGATCACGAATTTGTCCATTAATTGGGAAGATGTATTTATCAGCAATTCGACTCAAACTAGATGGTACATAGTGTTCATCTAAGAAAACAGCTTTATCATATTTTTTTAAAATCTCTTTATCAATTTTAGAAAGTTTCTCTTGTAGTGCAACTTGATCAGCTAAATCCTCTAAGTTTTCTTCTAAGTCTTCACGTCGTCTCTGCTCGGCTTCAAGATCATCCATTTTCGACAGCAGTTCTTCGTAGATATCATCATATTCATCTTGGAGGGTGTTAAGTCTGTCTTCATAATCATTTTCTAGTTCAGTTTTTTCGTTATCAGAAATAGTTAAAGATTGTTGCAGCTCGGTCACTTTTTCGCGGAGAGAGTTATTATTGTTATATTGATAGACTCCAAACCAAACTAATCCAGCAATAATTAACAAGATGGCAATAATTTCTAGCCAATGAAAAATTATTACTCTGGAAGAGCTGTCAATCGAATGATAATTAGGGACCTGAGCCATCGGTCAATGATATCATTTTTTATAGAAAAAGTAAAAGATATTTTTACAAGTTTAAAAGTAAAAAGTATAAACATTATATTTGGTGTTTTGGAAGAAAAATTATATATTTTATAGTATGAAGAGGAGTCTACAATCACTTTTCCCGGTAGTCACGATTTTTGTCGGATTCTTCTTATTTCTAAGCGTCAACGCTCAGACCGGTGTGTCGGGTATATATTCCACCAGCACCAGCTCTAACGTTGACCCGCTAAATATCGGACAATATTGGGTTCAGTATGGCGCGGTTGATAATGCTGGTAACGCTTCCTCTGCTGTCACTGACGTCTATGTGCAAGATACTACTCCGCCTAATGCTACTTGGATTACTGAAATTATTGTAGAAAGACAAGGAACAAATGTTTGGCCAATCTGTGGTAGTTATGCTGTCGGGGCCTGTGGTTCAATTAATAGCTGGGATGCTTTTGCTCGTTCTTATATTACAGCTTCGGACCAATACGACTCCGCCCACGGAATGGCTAATGCTACTATTACTGTTTCCTTTGATCCTTTACCGATTGGTAATTATCCTACTACTTTAGCGACGGTGACAGTCAGCTATCGTATCTCTGACTCGGTTGGTAATGCCGCCACCAAAACTGCTATCATTTATGTGAGAGACACCAATCCACCCGCAGTTTCCTCTGTTACTTATACTAGTGGTAGTGAGAAAGAAGTACCTTCACTTCAAAACTGGCACAACACAAACGCAACGGTTAAAGTAAAAACATCTGAACCGGTTTGGGTTGTTTCTTTAGACGAAGTGGATACCGGTAGTTGTTTATTAAGTTCGGGCAATGGCACTCAGCAATTGATCTATACTTGTAGCTCTAATAATTATGCCACACTAACTGTCAAAGATATTTCTGATCTAACAACTCAAACTACATTAACAGTCAATAAAATTGATAAAACCGCTCCAGTTTTAACTACTAACCCAGTTCAAACAACACTTGAGGCATCATATGGACAAAGCTTTACTGTGCCAGGTTCTGATACAAGTTGTGCTGATCCAGTTAATGGTGCAGGTTCTGGTAATAGTGACTTAGGACTTGTTTCTGGTTGTAAACAGAAAGGTCATTCTCCAACCTCTATTTCTTTATCAGCTACAGGCACTACAGTAGTTACTTGGTATGCTACCGATACAGCCAACAACGCAGCCAACCCTGTTACCATCAATTACACAGTAGTAGATACTACTAAACCAACCGCCATAATCAATCCTGATTCTATTACCATTTCGGCTGCCACCTCTTCTGCAGCTGTTAAATATAGTGGTGGTAATGATGCTCGTTTGTTGTGGGGTACGAATGGGGATAATGATACTGGAGGATTAACCATCCAAGATAATTTAGATAATTACGGCAGCCAAGTTGTCATTAACTCGTCTAATTATCAAGCTCAAAATGTTAGTTATAGCTGGGCTTCACCTTTTAATGAGACTGTGGTTGGCAATTATATTATAACTTATACTATCGCCGATAAAGCAGGTAATTCCACTACCACTCAACGAACTATTATCGTGCAAGACTTAGATGTTAGTAATCCGTCTGTGGATATAGTTTACACCCCAAACAAAACTGCGACCAATGCTAATGTTTTGGTGACTTTGAATTTTTCTAAAGTAGTTACCAATATTAAAATTGCTAATGGTAGTGATATTTCTGGATCAACCGAAGATCCAATAGATGGTTGGACTTGTTCGGGTGGTGTGGGGGTTTATCGTGGTCAGTGTCAAAAAACTTTTACTGCTAACACTGTTCCGGCTGGCTTGTCAGTTACTTTTGTGGATAACGCTGGTCGCCCCCAAAATACCATCAAAAATATTTTAATTGATTGGGTTGATAAGGTTAATCCTTCAATATCTTTATCTACTTCTACCTTGTTGGTAGAAGCTGCTACTGCATTCACTATTCCTGATGGTGCCATTACTTCAACGGCGGAAGGTAGTAACCCGGTGGGGAGCGGTCCAACTTTGGGTACCGGCCAGAGTGTCACTTTAACTGTTTTGGATAATCAAGATACGAATGAAAACAGCTCATATAATTCAGTCTTAGCTGGTATTATCAATAACGCTATTCCTTCTTACAATCAATCAGGCACCACCTTGACTAATATTGTGAATGGCACTACTTATGCAGTAAACTATAACGCCACCGACTCTGCGGGCAACACTTCTGCTACCTCTACTTTATCAGTGAGGGTTATTGATACTACTGCCCCTGTTTACTCTCCAATTAACCCTGCCACTTTGACCGTAGAAAGATTGTCTGCCACTGAACTAAACGACGCTTACTTTTTACAAGGCATTACCGCTCTTGATTCTAATGATGGTAATAAAACCTCACAGATTACTGTTCAATCTATTTATGATACGGTGGCCCAGAGTGCTGTAGTTAGTATTCTCAACACCAATGCCACTGGCACCTATTTGGTCATTTTCACTGTAGCTGATAACGCTGGTAATATAGCCACCACTTCTCGTCATGTAGAAATTAAAGACTCCACCGCTCCAGATTTGTCGTCTAAGTCATATTCTAATGGTAATACGGTGGAAACTACTTGGGTTAATACTGATGTGACTGTTACTATTAACACCACCGAACCAGTAGCTACGCCAACGGCTTGGACCAGAGTGGACGATGATACTTTCATTAAAATTTTTTCTGCCAACGTGACCAACGAAGTAGTGACCTTAGTGGACTATGATGGCAACTCCAAAGACATCACTATTTCGGTAACCAAGATTGATAAAAAAGCTCCCACCTTAGCTCTAATTGGTGGTGATGGTCCTAATAATCATGAAGCTGGTTATGTCTACTATGATGCAGGATTTTCTGCTATTGATGAAACTTCGGTTTCTCCATCTTATGGAGCATCAGGAGTTTATTCTACTACTACAGTAAGTAACAATGTTGACATCTATACTCCGGGGACTTACGAAATTATCTATTCTGCCACTGATGTCGCTAGTAATACCTCACAGATTACCCGGACAGTAGTAGTGGTAGATACCACCAATCCAGTTATCACCGTAGCTCCAGACCATTACACTTTAAACCGAAACGACGCAGCGATTAGTGCCAGCGCTTTGAATAGCTATTTGTGGGGTGGGGTTTCTTTGAGTGACAACGCTACACCAACCAGCATAGCCACTTCTTCTGCTTATCAAAATGGTAGTTTGATTCATACTAGTAATTTTACAGTTAATAGTATCAATGCTACAGGTACCTATTATAGCACCTATCAATACACCGACCTTTCTGGCAACGTAGGATTTGCGACTCGCACATTTTATGTAGATGATACTGATATTCCAACCGCTATAGTTACTTATACCGCCACTTCCACCGGTGGGGCTAATGTCGGGCAAAAGGTTACAGATACCACCGCTTATTCTGAAGTGCCGTGGACTAATCAATATGTAACGGCTAAACTAACTACTAGTGAAAAGATAAATACTCCTTCGTCTTGGAGTTGTGGTCATACTGAAACTTATA
Organism: uncultured Candidatus Saccharibacteria bacterium; assembly: GCA_964462115.1. Taxonomy (GTDB): domain Bacteria; phylum Patescibacteriota; class Minisyncoccia; order Phycocordibacterales; family CAIZIN01; genus CAYWWA01. The sequence continues at coordinate 44,629 of CAYWWA010000001.1, read as the reverse complement.
CTGTCTGTACTAAGGATTTTTATGGTAACGAATTGGGCGTAGTTGGGTTTGAGGATTATGGAGGAATGCTTGGCTCAACCACTTACACTATCGCTAAAATTGATAAAACCCCACCTTATATTCAAGGCGGATATAATCCAACCCAAACTCATGAGGCCCCTAATACTCTATTTGCTACTCAGACTCCTATTTGGATTGATGCTGGCGATAGTAACGACTACAACAACAATACCTCAACTACTACCCAAGCCACTAGCTCTGATGGATTTACTTTGTATGGTGCAGGGTCTGGATATTATGATAGTGATAATTACTACATCTCCGCATCTAGCTCACAGTCAGTTGATTGGAATCTCTATACTGCCAGTTCGTATCCGTTGAATGAATATGATTATATTTATGAAAGTTCAAATTCAGGTAATGAGTATTTTCAAACAGTTTCATCCTCAACCCCATACTGGATGTTAATAGCGACCGATGGCAGCACTTACTCAACCAGCACTGGTTATTATTCTCCATAAGAGAAGTAAAGCTCTAGTATAAAAAACACCTTTAAGATTAAGGTGTTTTTTATATTCAGGTCACTTATTTAAGTTGACTGCTTGTAAGTGATATAACTAACTGCTCCTAAAATTATTAAACCGACAATATTGCCAATCACCATAGGCTATTCGTTGTTAGAAATAAAAACTAATAAATTATCTACATCTTCTAAAATCAATTCATTGTTGCGGCTAATAGCTGTATCAAATCCGTAATATAAACCAGTTAGCATGGCTTGTTCTGCTTTCATTTTTACTTCATCATCGCAAAACATCTGGGTACTCATAGTGCTGGCTGTGAGGATGTTGCTTTCTATATCAATTTGATATTGATCACTCCCAAACACATTACAGAAATTACCAGAAATATTATCTTGACTGATGGTTATTTTATTAGTGTTGGAAGCATTGCTTAAATCTAATAATTCATCATTGAAAGAATATAAGGTCCACTCACCAATTATTTGCTGAGCTAACGGAAATTGACTATCTGTTTTTTTATCAGGCCAAGCGATAAAAATTATTATAGCAATAATAATTAGTAACACTCCCGACCAAATTATTTTTTTACTCATATTCTCATTATAAAACAAAACCCACTTTAGGAGCTAAAAATGTGGATTTTGTCTTTTCTTATATTTTAGGTTATTATTTAGTGATGAAACAGTCACAACTATTTACTAAAACTCGTAAAGAAAACCTAAAAGATGAAGTTTCTAAAAACGCCCAACTGCTTGTGCGAGCTGGTTATATTAACAAGGAAATGGCCGGAGTTTATTCATTATTACCGCTTGGTTTTCGCGCGATTGAAAAAATTAAACAAATTGTGCGCGAAGAAATGGATCAGATTGGCGGTCAAGAATTATCTCTTTCATCTTTACAACCAAAAGATCGTTGGGAAAAAACAACTCGTTGGTCAGATGAGGTGGTAGATGTTTGGTTCAAATCTAAAATTAAGACTGGAGACGAAGTTGGTTTTGCTTGGTCTCATGAAGAAGCAGTGGTAGAAATGATGAGGCAACACATTGCTTCTTATCGCGACTTACCAGTATCTGTCTATCAGTTTCAATGGAAACTGCGTAATGAAAAACGAGCCAAATCTGGCATTATGCGTGGTAGAGAATTTTTAATGAAGGATATGTATTCTTTGCATACTTCGGCAGAGGATTTACAAAAATTTTATGATCAAATGATTCAGGTTTATCAGAAAATATTTGATCGTTTAGGTATCGGTCAAGATACTTTTGTAACCTTTGCTTCTGGCGGCGCTTTCACCAAATTTTCTCATGAGTTTCAAACAGTTTGTGAAGCAGGTGAAGACTATCTTTACATCGATCGAGAAAAAAATATTGGTATCAATGAAGAAGTTTTGGAAGAGGCAATTCAAGAATTAAAACTTGATCGTAACAAACTTGAAAAAGTAAAATCTGCGGAGGTGGGGAATATTTTTAACTTTGGTGCCGATAAAGCTCGTGATATGAAATTTGAATTTGTGACTGAAAAAGGTGAATCACAACCTGTTTATCTTGGTTCTTATGGTATTGGTATTACACGTCTTCTGGGTGTGATTACAGAGAAGTTTTCTGATGAGCAAGGTTTAGTTTTTCCAGAAAATATCGCTCCGTTTAAGCTGCATTTAGTTTCGCTCGGTAATGATGAAAAGGTTTTGTCGGAGGCAGAAAAAATTTACAATGATTTGCAAGATAAGAATATTGAGGTGTTGTGGGACGATAGAAGGCTAAGAGCTGGTGAAAAATTTGCTGACAGTGATTTACTAGGCATCCCTTGGCGAGTAATTGTCTCCAACAAAACTTTAGAAACTGGCAAGCTAGAACTTAAACATCGTCAAACCGGCGCAACACAAAATACTTCGTTTGAAGATTTGTTAAAAATAATAAAATGAAAATAAATATTGCTGGCGATACCAACGAGGTTTGGTTTTAAATTAATTGAGCCAGCTGAGGGATTTGAACTTTACAAGTTCAGTATAGTTTACTTGCCGTGCGGTTTTTGTTTCGCCTTGCTTCACAAAAATCTACCGTCTAAGTAAACTTTTCAAATCCCTAAACGCCGAGTGATGCTAACACTCGGCTATCAATAAAACCAGAGCTGGTCTGTTTATTAGAGCTAAGTAATATTTATTATCAAATGAGCCAGCTGAGGGATTTGAACCCACGACCTACTGTTTACAAAACAGTTGCTCTACCAACTGAGCTAAGCTGGCTGGACCAAAAAAGTATAGCAAAAAATAGTGATTAAATCAAATTTTCTGACACTGGGCACAAAGATAAGTGCCTCGTCCCGCCACCTTAATTTTAGTAATTAGAGTTTTACATCTAGGACATTTATTACCTTCTTTATTATAAAGTTTGGCAAACAATTTTAAATAGTCTCCTTTTTGTCCATCGGCTTTGACATAATTTTTTAACGATGACCCACCACTTTTAATTGATTGGGTCATAGTCTCTCTAATCGCTTGCCATAGTTTTTTCCACTCACTATCTTTTAAATCTTTGACTAATTTTAAGGGGTGAATTTTAGCTTGCCATAAGCTCTCCACAGCATAAATATTGCCCACGCCAGCTACTACGGTTTGATCTAAAATAGTAGTTTTAATTTTAGAATTTTGATGTCGCATCGCTCGAGCCTTCAGTTCTTGCCAAGTCCACCTATCTGTCAAAGGCTCTGGTCCGACACTCATCATAAATTTTTCTTGTTTAATTTCGGCGGTTGGTAAAAACTTAATCCAGCCAAATTTTCTTTGATCATTAAAAAACAATTTTGACCCATCATTAAAATTAAATACGACCCGAGTGCTTTTATCAGGTAAACCGTGTATGAAGCTATCATTAGGGTGACCACCAGCAACTCGTTTATCATTTTTAACAAAAATTATTTGTCCCGTCATTTTAAGATGGAAAAGTAGAGAAAAACTATTCTCAAGATCAATAATCAAAATTTTAGCTCGGCGCCTAACTTTGATTATTTTCTGTTGATATAAATTATCTTGTAAAAATTTTGTTGAATAGGGGAATGATTTCTTCCAAAAGATTTCGGTGGTTAAAATCTTCTTAGCTCGGATAACTTTTTCTAGTCCCAACTTAACTGTTTCAACTTCTGGTAGTTCAGGCATAATGTTACAAGTATAACAGACTTTTAAGTAAAGGAAAATATCTCAATCTTATTGAGATTAAAGATAAAAAATGCAATAAACCCTTTAAAGATATATATAATAGCGAAACAAACAAAAAAATTGACCAAAAGTCATTTTTTTTCTATAATGTCACCATTAAAAATAATTTTTATATTTTATTCAATGTCAGAACAAGAAACTAATTTATCAGCCAATCATGACGGTTCACACACCGAACATCACACTAAACGACATCACAAAATCCACAAAAACAAGGTTTTTTGGAGCGGTTTGTCGATTGGAGTTATATTAGTAGTCTTAATTGCAGTAATTGTTTTTTCAGCTAAAGATTTTTCAACTAGAGAGTTGGCACTAGAAAAAGTAGATTATCTATTGGAGCAAACTGGCGAAAAAAGTGATCTAATATCTCTAAAGGTTGGTAATAAAATTTCTCTGCAAGAGGTTAATGTTTTAGATGCTTCTACTTTAAATAATGCTACTCCTACCGAGTTGGGTAAGATTTACATTTCTCGCGATGGTAGTAAGTTGGTTTACGGTCAAATCATTGACTATACCCAAGCCCTACCTGAGCCAGTTGCTGTAGTTGAGAAGTCTGAACGTCCAAAGGTAGAATTATTTATCTGGTCTTATTGTCCTTATGGTATCCAGATGCAAGGACCATTTACTGAAGTTGCTGCTCTATTTAGAGATTATGCTGATTTTAGTTTAGTGCCTTTCCATGATGGTCACGGTGCCTATGAAAATCAACAAAATAAAATTGAATTATGTATGCAAGAAGTTGCCCCAGATAAAGTTTGGTCATATTCTAAAAAGGTAGTTGATGAGGTTTACCCAGCTTGTGCTGACGTAAAAACTGAAGAGTGTGATAAAAATGCTTCCGTTAAAGCTATGACTGCCCTTGGAATTGATAGTGATAAGGTCTTAGAATGCGTAACTACAAAAGGTGATGAACTGTTTAGCAATGCTCGAGCGCTGTCCAGTCAATATGGCATCTCTGGTTCTCCTACTGTAGTGATTAACGGAGTTAAGGCTGAGGTAGGACGAAGCGCAGAAGCAGTAAAAAATGCGGTCTGTGACGCAATGGTTAATCCACCAGAAATCTGTAACGAAAAACTTGGCGATGCTTCTGCTGAGCTTCAAGGTAATTGTTAAAACACTAAATACCAAACAAAAAACATTCGATAGGGAATGTTTTTTGTTTTTGTGCTAAAATAATCTTATGGCAGATAAATATAACGCTACCTGGGTGTCCCATTCTTCTATGGGGGATTTTATGAAATGTCCTCGGGCTTATTTTCTGAAAAATATCTATAAAGATAATGGCACAAAAATTACTATTGCTTCACCCGCTCTATCTCTAGGCTCAACAGTGCATAATGTGGTAGAAAGTTTGGGTTTGTTGGCGTCTAACCAAAGATTTAATGATCCCGAAAAAATTGTCAAACAGTTTGAACAGGAGTGGCAAAAAGTTTCTGGCGAGAAAGGTGGTTTTTTGAGTGTGGAGCAAGAGCAGGAATTTTTTGCCCGCGGTAAAGCTATGATTGAACAAGTAATTGCCGATCCTAAAGTCTTAACTGAGAAAAGAGTTTTGCTGCCGGATACTTTAAATGGTATGTTGCCTAATTTTTATTTATCTGAAGAAGAGAATATTATCTTGTGCGGTAAAATTGATTGGCTCTATTATCACTTAGAAAACGGTCAAGCTGTGATTTCTATTTATGATTTTAAAACCAATAAAGGAGGCAAAGAAGAAGAGGAGGAATCTTTGCAGTTGCCAATTTATCAACTATTGTTGATACACTATATCAATCGTTTACGCCAAGAACAGCCCAATAAAAAATCCTGGTGGCAAGAGAATTTTATGGTAGACCAAGCTTTTTATTGGTATTTAGAAAGTGGGGAAGTTAAACAAAAAGAATTACCATTAGAACGGGATGCCTTTGAAAAAGTTTTTGCGGTGGCCCAACAAGTTAACGCGAAGCGACAGGAGTTAAACCAAAAAACCGAAGAGCGGATTAGACAGATTGGAGACAGGTGGCAGGCGAAAGAGCAAGTGGTTAGTGAAGAGCTTAAACAAAAAAATATTTTCCAGTGTCCTAGAGGAGAGGCTGGTTGCTATTGTTGTCGTGATTTAGAAAAAGTTTTACGGGGTGAAGCTAAATTTGTGGGGATGCAGTATTATGATCAAAATGATAAAAAGGGCAGTAAACTATTTTTGGTGGTTTAAGAGTCTTATATTTGACTTAATTTTTAATATATGATATAATAAAAAGAGTTTTAGTTAGTCTTTTCTTGGCAAGACAGGTGTTTTGTTTAAGTAAAAAAGTAATTATTTACTATCAAATTACTAAAAGGCAAACCCACAGGTTCTTTTAAAAAGGAGAAAAAAATGATACTCATTTCAAATGAGGATGCTGTCCTTGAGATGATAAGAAATTTGGGCCATCTGGACTACACCAGCCCATTTCTGCTGGCCGGCACCAAGCAGGCGTTTCCTCTTAGTGTAGAAGAAGACTTGTCTCAGTATAATTACTTAGATTTTAGTACTGATGTTTATCCTACTTGGTCCACCACTATAGACGCAATGGATAGACAAGGATATCGTCCAGCCAACATGGCCGAACTCTTCTATTTCGTGCATAAGGTAGGTGAAGTACAAAACCTAACCGAACGCGACTTCACTTACCCCGACAGAGAGGGAAAAATGGTCACCAAACTCAAATGGTACTGGTTGGCTCTGGGCACAGAGCTCCCCATGGATGTCGGCAGCGGAGTGGTGGGCTGGGGTCGGAACCACGGACACAAACTCTTAGGTCTCAAAAATCTTTCCCACCAGACCAAGCACGATGGCGGCGGTTTTGCCTTGGCCATCAAAAAATAATCGCAGACCCCACTTAGCTAAGCTGAAGTCGGGGTCTTTTTTATTTTTTTTATTAAGTTAGACCAAGAAAATAATTTAGATTAGAACTTTATTTTTTATGCATTTCGTGTTTTAATATCCGAATTATGCCGAAAAATAAAACAGGTTTGTATGTGGTCTTGGCCGCTATTTTAATTGTCGTTATTGGGTTTGTGGCTGGTATTTTAACCAAAAAAGATGGAACAGGTGTAGCAGTTAAAGACAGCTTAACTTTAGTTAAAACTAGAATTGAAAAAGATTTTGTTAGTTATAGTTTAAATTTACCAGCTAAAAGCTCTGCTCTATACAGTGTTGTAGTTAATAATCTTTTCCCAGATTTTGTGTTGGCTTCTACTACCGATTTAACCATATTTTTACAGAGCCAAGCCAGTTCTACAGTCTCAACTCATCCTGAATGTGTAGCTGAAGCTGACGACTGTGATTGGACTCTAAGTGTCAATGATATTTTTAATGATGGCAAGATAATTAGTTTGGAAAAATATGCCAATAATTATTTCTTAGACAATGATAGTTTTAGCTATCAATATTATACTTTTGATATCGCTGGCAAAAAACTTTTAAATGAAAGTGATTTATTTAAAAGTGATAAAATTATTGAATTAGCGAGTTTGTTTAAAACCCGAGTTAATACCTTAGACTTGGATGATCAACCAGAATTCGCTCAAAGTTTCATCGCGGAAGCTGAATTAGAAAATGATGGATACAAAACAAATAATTTAAAAGCCAATAGTAATTTTTATATTTCCAACAGTGGAATAGTCTGGCTCTTTACGGAGCAAGAATTAGGTCATTGGACTAAGGTTTTTGTTAGCTGGAGCGATCTTAAACCATTACTACTTAAAGATAGTCTAGTAGAATATTTAGCCCAGACTTTTGAGAACGAGGCAGCTGATAAAATCAAAAAACAAGAAGCAGAAATTAAGAAAGCTCAAGATGCTATTAAAGGTGATGAAACCATTCCAACCTTAAGTGGTTTTGCTCAGCAAATTGAATTGGGTAATGGTGAATTGCAGGTAGAGAAAGACGGGAAATGGGGTATCGTATCTAAGGATGGAGTTTTGGTAGTAGCACCAAGCTTTACTAAGATTGTGTGGGTGGGAGATTTTTCGGGCACCACTTTTGGCAAGGGCTATTTAAACACTGATGAATGGATTATCTTTTCTTATCAAGGTAAGGCCAGCGTCAGCACCTCAGAATATGTTTTAGCTGACAGTAAATGTGCTGCCGCCGAAGCTTCACCGCTGCTAACTTTGATGTGCAGTAAGAAGTAAGAACGCAAAATATTAGCTTTTAGTTAAAGGTTATAAAATGAAGAAAAACGCTTGTCAAATAAGCGTTTTTTGGTTAATACTTGACAAAAAATACGAAGTATGCTATACTTATAAGAGACAGCAGAGAGGACTCAACCCACAGCCGTGAGGTTGGTGGTAAGCTAAAAGCGGTTCTCGGAAAGGAAAAAGTCCTATGTACTATGACGGATTCACGTAGCTGAGTGGCTACGTCGAAAATTGTTTTTTTAAATTTTTTTGGCCCGACGCCGTATACCTACAAACAAGAAAGGAGGTTACAATGAGCGGGTTTACCTAGTGGGTTAACCCCCACGACTTTATTGGTAGTTACACCACCGTCCCCAACACGTATGCAACGCGGGGATGGTGGTGTTTTTTTGTCTTTTTAACCCTAAATATTAGGGCTATTTTCTCCTAATTTTTGTTGTATTTTTAGCATTTTTTGCTATAATACATCAATGGCAAAAAACAAAGATAATGATGAAAATAAGTCATCAGAAACTGCAAAAACTCCTGAGACTCCAGTATTAAAAGGGATCGTGGATCAAAATATTTCAGCTGAAATGAAGTCGTGTTATTTGGACTACGCGATGTCAGTGATTACTGCTCGAGCTCTGCCCGACGCTCGTGATGGTCTCAAGCCGGTGCATCGCCGTATTTTACACGCGATGAACGAACTCCACCTAACCGCCTCAGCTAAAACCAGAAAATCAGCTGCAGTGGTAGGAGAGGTGTTGGGTAACTATCACCCCCATGGTGATTCTTCAGTTTACGAAGCGATGGTCAAAATGGCCCAAGACTTTTCTATGCGTTATCCGCTAATTGTAGGACAGGGTAACTTCGGTAACATTGATGGTGACGGCGCAGCGGCGATGCGATATACCGAAGCTAAAATGGCTAAATTGGCGGGCGATATGTTGGCTGATATTGAAAAAGAAACAGTAGATTTTACTCCCAACTATGATGCCACTCGTAAAGAGCCAGTAGTCTTACCAACTCGTGTGCCTAACTTACTTTTAAATGGCACTTTGGGTATTGCGGTCGGTATGGCCACCAATATTCCTCCTCATAACTTAAGTGAAATTATTGATGCCACCGCCCATTTGATTGATAATGAAAAAGCTACCAACGATGATGTGGCTAAATTTGTTAAAGGTCCAGATTTCCCGACTGGAGGTATTGCTTTTAGCGAAGTTGATATTCACCACGCTTTTGCGACTGGACGAGGTGGGGTGGTTTGTCGGGGTGAAGCCGAAATTGTAGAAAGTAAATCTGGGCAGTTTCAAATTCTCATCACCTCTATTCCGTTTAGAGTGGTTAAAGCTTCTTTAATTGAACAGATCGCTGATTTGGTACGTGAGAAAAAAGTAGAAGGGGTAAAAGGTTTGCGGGATGAGTCAGCCAAGGATATTCGGATTGTGATAGATGTAAAAACCGGTGCCTCACCTCAGGTCTTATTAAACTATTTATATAAACACACTCAGTTAGAGGATACTTTTCACTACAACATGGTGGCTTTGGTAGATGGAGTGCCTCAGACTTTATCTTTGAAGTCTTTGTTAACTGAATTCATCGCTCACCGTCAGGTTGTGGTGCGCCGTCGCACTGAGTTTGATTTGCGTAAAGCAAAAGAGCGAGAACATATCTTACTTGGTTTAAAAAAAGCACTTGACCATATTGATGAAATTATTCAGTTGATCAAGAAATCTAAAACCGTTGACGAAGCACGACAGAACTTGATGACTAAGTTTAAATTTTCTATTTTGCAAGCCAATGCAATTTTGGAGATGAAGTTGCAGAAATTAGCTGGTTTGGAAAGAAAGAAAATTGAAGATGAATTGAATGCGGTGCAGGCCTTGATTAAGGAATTGGAGGAACTGCTGGCTTCACCTAAAAAGATTTCAAAGTTAATTAAAACTGAACTTTTGGAAATTAAAGAAAAATATGGTGATGATCGCAAAACCAGAATTGTTAAACATGGTGCTAAAAACTTTTCTATTGAAGATTTGGTACCAGACGACGATTCGGTTTTAGTGTTGACAGCTGGCGGTTATGTTAAACGAACTGCTCCAGAAGAATACAAGAAACAAAAGCGGGGTGGAGTTGGAGTGGTGGACCTTGATACAAAGGAAGAAGATTTCGTGACTCATTTGGTTTCTGCTACCGCTCACAATGATATTCTATTCTTTACTGATAAGGGTAAGGTTTATCGCACCAAGATGTATGATTTACCAGAAAGCAAGCGAGCTACTAGAGGTAAGGCAATTGTTAATTTCTTACAAATTGAGGTGGATGAAAAGATTACCTCTATTTTGCCGATGCCTAAAGATGTCAAAGGAAAAGATATGGCAGTCATGATGATTACCGAGAAAGGAATTGGTAAACAGGTAGCATTGAGCGAATTTGAAGACGTCAGACGAAACGGTATCATCGCTATGAAGTTCAAGGAGGCGGGCGATCGTCTGGTCTCAGCTAGTTTTGTTAACAAAGGTGATAGCGTAGTGATCGTTACAGAAGAAGGTCAGTCAATTCATTTCTTAGAAGAAGACGTTAGTCAATTAGGTCGTTCAGCGATGGGAGTAATCGTGATGCGATTAGATAAGAGCGATAAAATTATTTCAGCCGATATCGTTCATAAAGAATGGGACAGCGCTGATTTGTTAGTGATGTCAGAAAATGGTTATGGTAAGAAAACCGATATTGATGAGTTCAAAATCCAAGGTCGTGGCGGTAGCGGAATTAAAGCCGCGGAAGTTACTACTAAAATTGGTAAAATTGTGGCAGCTAAAATTATTACCGAGGAGATTGAAGAAGCGGTAGCAATGTCTAAGAATTCTCAAGTAATTAGATTGTCATTAAACGAGGTGCCTTCGTTAGGTCGGGCGACGCAAGGCGTGCGAATTATGAAATTACGAGAGGGAGACAAAATTGCCACCTTCGTGTGTTTATAGAAAAAGTAAAATAATAAAATAAAATTATGTCCAAAGAGAAAGACGAAAAAAAGCTTAAAAAAGACAATTATGGAGCAGATTCCATTCAGGTTTTAGAAGGTTTAGAGCCGGTGCGAAAACGACCAGGTATGTATATTGGCACAACTGGTCCAGACGGTTTTCATCACTTAATTACTGAAATTTTTGACAACTCACGTGATGAGGCGATGGGTGGTTTTGCTGACAGAATTGAAGTCGCTTTTTTATCCGACAATCATATTAGAGTAGTTGATAATGGGCGAGGTATTCCCGTGGATATTCATAAACAGACTAAGGTCTCCGCCTTAGAAACCATTATGACCACCTTGCACGCCGGAGGTAAATTTGGCGGCTGCGGCTATAAGGTATCTGGTGGTTTGCACGGGGTAGGAGCTTCGGTGGTTAATGCTCTGTCATCATTTGCTAAAGTCTTGGTGCATAAAGAGGGTGGGGTTTACATGCAGGAATATTCTCGAGGTAAAAAGAAAAACGATGTTAAGAAAATTGCTAAGACCGAAGAGCATGGCACCATCGTGGAGTTTCAGCCTGATGTAGATATTTTCGGCCAACAAGAGTTTGATTTTAATCGAGTGGTGGGTCATATGCGTCAGCAAGCTTATTTAGTTAAAGGTTTGCGAATTACAATTATTGATTTACGAAACTGTGCCGTCAAAATTGATACCAATAAAGCATATTATTTAGCTGATACAGTCTTTGATGCTCCATCTCAAACCTTCTATTTTGAAGGCGGCTTGCTATCATTGGTTAAGTTCTATAACTCCTCCCAAAAACCAATTCATAAACAGGTTTTTTATATTGAGAAGAAAGATGCTGAGGGAGTAGAAGGGATAGAAATTGCTTTGCAATACGTCGATGATATCTCGGCTCGGATTGTGGGTTTTGCGAATAATATTTCCACCCCCGAAGGAGGAACCCATATTACTGGATTTAAAACTACTCTTACTCGTTTGATTAACTCCTATGCTCGTAAAGCGGAAATCCTTAAAGAGAAAGACGATAACTTTACTGGTGATGATGTGTTGGAAGGTTTAACAGCGGTAGTTTCGGTGAAGTTGCGAGAAATACAATTTGAAGGACAGACTAAAGCCAAGCTGGGATCGGTAGAAGCGACCAAAATGGTTTCCGATGCTTTCAGTGAAGCTTTCTCTGCTTTCTTGGAGGAGCACCCTGATGACGCGAGATCAATTGTCAATAAATCTATTTTAGCTCTACGAGCCAGAAAAGCGGCTAAAGCTGCTAAAGATTCAATTTTGCGCAAAGGAGCTCTGGATGGTATGACTCTACCTGGTAAATTGGCTGACTGTTCAAGTAACAAAGCTGAAGAAACAGAGCTAATTATTGTAGAGGGAGATTCAGCGGGCGGCACAGCTAAAACTGGGCGAGACCGAAGAATTCAAGCGGTGTTGCCGTTGCGTGGTAAAATTTTGAATGTGGAGCGAGCTAGGTTGGATAAGATGTTAGCCTCGGATACGATTAAATCTTTGGTCATTGCTATTGGCACTACTTTGGGTGATACTTTTGATATTAGTAAATTGCGATATCATAAAATAATCATTGCGACCGATGCCGACGTGGACGGGGCGCACATCCGCACCTTATTGTTAACTTTGTTCTATCGTCATTTTCCAGTTTTGGTTGAACAGGGACATATTTACATTGCCCAGTCTCCTCTCTATAAAATTAAGAAAGGTAAAGAAGTTTTCTATTTTTATACCGAAGAGGAAAAAGGTGAGTTTGTCAAAAAAGAGGGGATAGTCTTGGAAGAAGTTCAGGATATCAATGCCGAAAATGCTGAGCAAAACACTGAACCAGATGTCAACGAAGAAGAAAAAACTGATAAAAAAGATAAAAAGAAAGAGGAAAAGAAAACATCTAAAATGCATGTCCAACGATATAAAGGTCTGGGAGAAATGAACTCAGATGAGTTGTGGGAAACTACACTTGATCCAGATAATCGAGTTCTAAAACAGGTTTCAATTAATGATGCAGCCGAGGCAGATGTGGTATTTGATATGTTGATGGGAAATGATGTTCCAGCTCGTAAAAGCTTTATTCAAACTAATGCTAAGTTAGCGAATTTGGATGTATAATTTTTTATTAGTGTATAAATTAACTTAATATTATTATCATGATTATAACAAATTACGGTGTAGATTTTATCAAAATTCAAGTAGGTGATTTTGTTTTAGCCGTTAACCCCATCTCTAAACAATCAAAATATAACAGCTCAAGATTTGGAGCGGATTTGGTTTTGGTCTCAGCCAACACTCCCGAAACTAATGGGGTAGAGTTGGTCAGTGGAAACAACAAAAATCCTTTTGTAATTACTGGCCCTGGTGAGTATGAGATAATGGGCAATTTTGTGCACGGTTTTTTATCCAAAACCAAATACGAAGAAAATAAAGTTAATACCATTTATAGTTTAGCGGTGGATGGTATCAATTTATGCTTTTTAGGATTATTAGATGGTGAGTTGCCCCAAGAGGTAAAATCTGGCTTAGGTGATGTGGATATTTTATTTGTACCGATTGGTGGGGATGGAGTTTTGAATGCGGTGGAGGCTGCTAAGGTGGCGGTAAAGTTAGAAGCAAAGATAATTATCCCTCTGCACTATGGTCAGGTAGGAGATAAAGATGCCTTAAAGACTTTTTTGAAAGAATGCGATGCTGAAAAGACAGAAAAAATAGAGAAATTAACAATTAAACCTAAAGACTTAGATGGCAAAAATGGTGAAGTAATAGTCTTAGAGGCGCAAAAATAAGACAGTTTGAATCATGGTAAAAATGTGGCACCAAAACAAATACAAAAAAAAATATAAACTAGCCGATATTACTCCTGAAGATATTTTTATTCAAGGAGAAAATGTTTCTAACCTAGACACCGAACAGTTAGAGGGGCAGTTTGAGGTGCCACTGAAACTAAAAACTATTTTAATTATAGCTGGTATTTTTTTGTTAATTGCTTTATTGTTCATTTGGCAAGCTTTCAAATTACAAGTTATTGAATATCAAAAACATTTTTCCATTGCTGAAAATAATCGACTTGATTATTCACTGATTTTTGCTGAACGAGGATTGATCTATGATAGAAATGGTGAAATCTTAGCTTGGAATCAGTTAATCGAGGGAACAGATTTTCCCTTGCGACAATATACTACAGTGAGTGGGGTAAACAATTTATTAGGTTTTGTGAAATATCCACTGAAAGATAAAAGTGGGGTTTATTATAAAAATGATTATAGTGGAGTGCAGGGAGTGGAAGCATTTTATAATCAGCAGTTAACTGGTGAAAACGGTCGAAAGATTTTAGAGGTAGATGCAGATGGCCAAGCCGTTTCTTCTAATATGAAGGTTCAGGCTACGGCTGGAGAGAAAATTTATTTATCTATTGACGTGCGATTACAGGAAAAACTTTTTGATATTATAAAAAATTTAGCTATAGATTACAGTTTTGATGGCGGCGGGGCGGCAATTATGGATATTGAGACCGGAGAAATGCTGGCCTTGGTTTCTTATCCAGAGTATTCTTCCCAAATAATGACCGATGGTCAAGATGTGGAGCAAATAGAGGAATATTATCAAGATTCTAATAAACCATTTTTAAATCGGATGATCGATGGGCTTTATACTCCAGGTTCGATTGTTAAACCATTTTTAGCTATTGGTGCCTTGGAAGAAAATGTTATTTCGCCAGACAAACTAATTTGCGAAAGTGGTTATATCTCTATTCCTAACCCCTATAATCCAGATAAGCCAACCATCTTTCGTGACTGGAAGGCGCATGGTTGTGTGGATATGCGAAAGGCGATTTCCACTTCTTGCGATGTTTATTTTTATGAAATAGGTGGAGGTTATGAGCCGACTAAGCAAAAGGGAATAGGGATTTATAATATTAAAAAATATTTAGAAATTTTTGGTTTTACCAAACCCTTCTCCGCTGACTCCTTCTTTTATAATCGAAATGTCGGCTTGATTCCCACTCCCGAATGGAAACAGGAAGTTTTTGAAGATGATTGGCGTTTAGGTGATACATATAACATGTCAATTGGACAATATAGCACTCAGGTGGTGCCGATGCAGGCTCTGCGGGCGGTAGCTAGTCTAGCTAATGGTGGTAAGCTAATTGAACCAACTATTGAAAAAAGCACTTCTTCTGCTCCTTATGTTCAAGTTGAATTTTCTGATGAAAAATTTCAAATTGCTAAAGATGGTATGCGACTATCAGTCACTGAGGGTGCGGCGGTAGGTCTCAACACTCCCCATGTCAAAGTAGCAGCTAAAACAGGAACGGCTGAGTTGGGAGTGAAGAAGGACTTTGTTAACGCTTGGATTGAGGGGTTCTTCCCTTATGATGAGCCACAATATGCTTTTGTGGTCATTATGGAACGCGGTCCGGAAGCGAATAATATTGGTGGAACTTACGTAATGCGAACCATGTTAGATTGGATGGCCACTAATACTCCAGAATATTTAGAATAAGAATATTTAGCTAAGATTTGTTTATCCCATTAAACAACAATGCGGTTTAGTTTTTTTAGAAAATAAATTTATTTTTTGAACAATATTATTAAATATGTTACTATATTAAAAGTAATGGCAACTCTATATACTGAACAAAAGAAAAATACCGAAAAAACTTGGGCTCTCATGGCAATTTTTTTAGCAATTATTGTAGGAATCGGTTGGTGGTTAGAATGGTATTACAATGATATCTCTTTTTTGATTGTCGCCATTGTAATTAGCTTGGTGATGAATTTTATTAGCTATTTTTACTCAGACAAAATCGCTCTAAAGGCTAGTGGAGCAGTGCCAGCCGATTCCAAACAATACCCTCAACTATATAAGGTGGTAGAGAATCTATGTATCAGCTCGGGTATGCAGCTACCACCAATTTATATTATCAACGATACCTCCCCCAACGCTTTTGCGACTGGTCGTGATGAAAAACATTGTGCCATAGCTTTTACCACTGGTTTGTTACAGATTCTGGATCGTTCTGAATTGGAAGGGGTGGCTGCTCACGAATTATCACACATTAAAAATCGTGATATTTTGTTAGCTTCAGTGGTGGTAGTTTTGGTAGGGATTATTGCCATCATCTGCGATGTTGCCATCAGGGTTGGTTTTAGGAGAAATGATAATAATGGCAAAGCTGGTTTAGTAGGTTTGGTCATCGGACTTATCGGTTTAATCTTAGCTCCACTGCTTGCTCAGATAATTCAGTTGGCCATTTCGCGTAAGCGAGAATTTTTAGCTGACGCTTCGGGTGCGCTTATGACTCGTTATCCAGAGGGACTAGCTTCGGCGCTACAAAAAATTTCTAATTCAGCGGTGCCACTTAAGAAATCCTCAACTGCTACTGCTCACTTATTTATCTCTGATCCGTTCGCGGATAATTCTCGTTTAATGTTTAACAACAAGGGCAAAATAGAAAAACAGATTAGCAAAAAGCAGACAAAAACTAGTTGGTTTAGTAATTTGTTTGCGACCCATCCGCCAGTAGAAGAACGTGTAAAATCTTTGCTTGGTCAGCAAAATAATTAATTATTTTGCTTTAGAAAAAACTGGATTAGTTTTTTTGGGTTGGCTTTGAGTTAATTATGCTTTAAGTGGCGGAATAGCGCCTCTTAACCAGATAAGCT
Source organism: uncultured Candidatus Saccharibacteria bacterium (assembly GCA_964462115.1). Taxonomy (GTDB): domain Bacteria; phylum Patescibacteriota; class Minisyncoccia; order Phycocordibacterales; family CAIZIN01; genus CAYWWA01. The sequence continues at coordinate 28,093 of CAYWWA010000001.1, read as the reverse complement.
TGACAAAAGTTTATAAAGTTGTTTACTAAAAAATTACACAAAATAACCTTATAAATACTTGCAAAAAAGGATAGTTGGATTTATAATGTAGGTAGCGATAATTTTGTTTAATTACAACACAAGTTAAATGGAATTTCGTAGGGTCGAGGTTCATTATCAAAAAATAAAAGAACAAAATGAAAACGACTAAGAAAGAACTTGCAGAAGTTGTTTACAACATCGTTCAATCAACCAAAGTTCAATCTGAAGAGATTGTAGAATCGTTGATTGGAGAAATTGTAAGCACTCTCAAGAAAGGCGGAGAGGTATCTATTGCCGGATTGGGAATCTTTTCGGTGAAGACCCGCGCAGCCCGCGAAGCACGCAACCCAAAAACTGGGGCAACTGTTAAGGTGCCAGCCACCAAAGTTCCAAAGTTTAGAGCTGCTAAGGCTTTGAAGGAAGCTGTGAAATAATTTTCTCTCGAGAGAAAAACAAAAGACTCACTTCTGTGGGTTTTTTGTTTGACTTTTATATATAAAATGTTATAATTATAAGAGATAGTTTAATGTGTAAAGTAGGGTGCTTGACACATTGAATTAGTTAACAGTTACTTGAGGTAAAAGAATGCTCGTTATCAAGCATAGCGCATTAAAGAATATGTATGGGTCAGGCTTCACCAGAATAGACAGTGATGTTCTGGGTGTAGTGGTGGCGATGGGAGCCGAGGAGAGAAACGCAAAATTTTTGGCCACCAGATCGCTATATCAAAACTTTGTTCATGCTTTGCGTGATGGAGAAAATATTCAATCATGTTTCGTTAGAGCTGAGATTGCAACTAGATTAGGAATCGGCGATGCCTTAGTTATAAACAACCTTGCTAATAGAGCCATTAATAATTTTGACTTGGGAAGAAAAAAATAAAGTATGGGGCCAATCTTTAAATAAGGTTGGTCTCTTTCATTTTATTACATAGATTTTTTCTATATTTTTTGTTATATTAGAGCAATGAAATTATCAATCGGGATTGTCGGTCTGCCCAACGTAGGAAAATCCACACTTTTTAATGCGCTGACTAAAAAATCTGTTGAGTGCGCTAATTATCCATTTTGCACCATTGATCCGAGCGTGGGGGTGGTCGCTGTGCCTGATGAGCGACTACAAAAATTATCCGATTTTTCTAAATCAGCCAAGACCATTCCAGCGGCGATTGAATTTGTTGATATTGCTGGGTTGGTAAAGGGTGCCTCAGAGGGCGAAGGCTTAGGTAATAAATTCTTGGCCAATATCAGAGAGACAGACGCAGTGGCGGAAGTGGTCAGGATTTTTGAAGACGATAAGATAATTCATACTGCGGGAAAAGTTAGTCCACTTGATGATATTGAGGTAATAAATTTAGAATTAATTTTAGCTGATATTCAGGTGGTGGAAAAAAGATTAAACAATGTGGAAAAGGAGGTTAAGCGAGGAGATAAGATTGCCATTAAGGAAAAAGAAGTTTTAGTAAAAGTATTGTCCGTGTTAAGAGAAGAAAAACTGGCCCACACCGCCGGGCTGGATGAGGAGGAGAAAAAAGTAATTAAGAGCTTGGGGTTAATAACCTTAAAAAGTTTTCTCTATGTTTTAAATAAAAAATCTGGAGGCAAAAATCTTGACGAACTGGCAGATAGTCGTTGGCAAGATTTAATGAATTTTTTTATTGAGACTGGTTCTAAATTTGTAGTGGTTGATGCTGGAATTGAACAGGAATTAAAGGATTTAGTAGGTGAAGAAAAAGAAATGTTCCGCGCTGAATTAGGGGCCAAAAATGATGGAGTGGATGACTTAATTAAAAAAAGTTATGAGCTGTTGGGCTTGATTACTTTTTTTACCACTGGCACCGACGAAACCCGCGCTTGGACAGTGGAGAATGGTTGGACGGCGCCACTGGCTGGGACAGCGATTCATAACGACTTTAAAGAAAAATTTATTCGCGCTGAAGTGGTTTACTGGAGTGACCTATTGGCTGGTGAGGCTCGTGAAAATGGTAAAATTCGCACTGAAGGTAAAGAATATGTAGTCAAAGATGGCGACGTGATAGAGTTCAAAATTTAATTTTTTATACTTTTTTATACAGATATACACAAAATTTTTTCTTTCTATTTTTTTCTGTGTTAGCATATGTTACATGGGTAAAGTTTCAACCAAGAAAGTCACCTCATACGCTTTCTTTTTTTTGTGCTTCCAATTTTTAATAGTAAATAGTTTATCTGCCGCTGAAGTCACCGGTTCAGTTTGGGCGCCCAGCCTAAACGATTGGTTTAATTTTAACAATGTGCAA
>CAYWWA010000001.1:5805-25694 GCA_964462115.1 uncultured Candidatus Saccharibacteria bacterium | reverse complement strand
CGGTTCAGTTTGGGCGCCCAGCCTAAACGATTGGTTTAATTTTAACAATGTGCAAGTTAGCACTACCACCGGCCGGTTATCGGGGTATGCTTATTCTCTGTCCGCTGGTTTTCTAAATTTTGCTGACAGTGAAGTAATTGTCACTGGTTTAAGTTCACCTTCTCAGACTGGTCCTAGTACCGGCGGCAGTGGTAGCGGAGGCGGTGGTGGAGGCGGAGGGTCTATTACATCGGGTAGTTCGCACAGACAATCTTTAAGCGCAGACTCGGGACAAAGCTTGGAGCAACGTAAGGTGCTTATCTTGACCCAAATTAAATCCATAGTCTCGGTCTTACAAGCTAGAGGAATAGAAATACCAAGCGCCATTTTGACTTTAGTCAATTTATCAGATGAAAAAATTTTAGTGGCAGATAGTTCTAACACCACGACAAAATCTGATCTGCTAGCGCAATTAAAACAGGCTCCAGACTTAGAGTGGAAAGATGAAAACGCCTGGGTTAAGCTGTTACAACAATATCTCAACCAAAACGGTTTTATGGTTAATGAAATTGCTGGTCAGCCAGGATCAATTGGCTATGAAACTAATAAGTTTGGTGATGCGACCCGCGCCGCCTTGGTTCGTTATCAGCAGTCCCACAATATTACCCCGGCCGAAGGATATTTTGGGTCTAAAACTCGGGATTCTTTAAAATAAATTATTAAAATTAAATTTACAAAATACAACATGAAAAAAATTATTAAATATATTTTAGTCGCTCTGCCAGCCTTTTTGGTTGTGGTAGGTATTTCTAACGCCTTTACTGGTGGTAACTGGATACCAACCAGCAGTCTGGGGACACCACCTTCAATTACGTTGCTAGATATATATAATAAACTAACAGACGGTAGTGCCACTTCGTCTTCTCCCATCACCGCCGCTACTTCTACTTTTGATACCCTGCCTACTTTGGATGAAATTTTTGCGGCAATTCCCAGCTATGAGAATTCAGAATTTACCCAAGCTAATTATAATCAAGACGGATTTGATGGTTTGAATATTAGCGAAGGTTTAATAGACAACACCGATTTAGAGATTGTCCGAAACAAAGATGGCAATGTAGTTATTCGCCATAAGGACGGTGAAGTCTTGCAGACTTTGAGTTACAGTCAATTACAGATGATTTGCGCTCAGACCCTTCCAGCTGATAAAAAAATGATTTTTATCGGTATTGATGGTTTTTCAATTGACGCTTGGCAAAGATACTATGTAGGAGCAGAGGGTGCCGAGAGTCAATTATCCTTACCTAATTTTGAAAGATTGATTGGTGATGATGGTGGTTGGGCTACCACCTCGATTAGAGGTGTTGCAACCAGACAGCCGGCTACTCAAGCTGGTAACGCAACTTTAATGACAGGTTTAACTAATAGAGTTTTAGACAACACCGCAACCAATGATCCCGGAACTTCAATGTTTGAAATAATTCAAGCAGAATTATGCTCTCTGCCGATGGGGGTAATATATGGCAAGGACACTAATTATATTATAGAAAACTTATTAAGCAGCGTTTGGGATGATAATACTGTCTTAAAGGTGGCAACTTGGACAGTGGGTAATCCCTACACGGCGTATGGCGTTTCCCAAACCAATTACGGCTATGCTCCTAACGTTGTCAACTTAGCTACTTCCACATTCTTATCTCAATATGGTCATGGCTCATTCTTCTTAGATATATATTTTGGCGAATTGGACGGGTTGGGTCATAAGGGCGGTTGGGGTTCTCAGGGGTATAAGGATGGTCTGTTGGGGGTTGATGAGGCAATTGGTAATCTATTAGATTACTTAGAGGAACACAATATTGATGCTAATATTTTGATTGGCGCAGATCATGGCTGGAACGCTGCTGATACCGATACCAGCCATAGTGGCAACTGTGGCGCTAATCCTGCTACTAATAAGGCCTGTATCTTCCCTTTAGTCTCTAACAATAATAATTTTTTAACTACCACAGATGGTAGTACTGGATTAGGTAAGATAAATTCTTCTATTGATCAATGTGATATAGTTCCAACTATTGTTGATTATTATACTGGTTTAGCTTGTGAGTGGACCGTGGGGGATACTACTGGGAATTCTAATGGAGCTAACTGTAAAGATCATGAGTTAATTGGTCGTTTTTCTATCTATTCTGGAACTGACGATTTTGGAAACACCGCCTACAACAGCACTAGATGCCGCACTACGCTTAAACATGATGATTCTCAAGCATATAGAAATCCAGTAAACAAACTTTATTAAAAAAACTAAAACACTACCAACGAGAGGTGGTGTTTTGGTTTTATTTATGATATCATAAATAGATGTCTTCCAAAAAAGTTCAAATTAAAATTCGAGGGATGCATTGCGCCTCCTGCGAAGTCTTAATTAAAGATGCTTTTGAGGAAATAAAGGGTGTTAAAAAAGCCGAAGTCAAAATTGGTGAAGCGACTATTGAGACAAACGGGGAAGTTAGTTTAGACAAAATTGAGCAGGTAATTAAACAGAGCGGATATGAAATTGGGGAAGATCACCAAACTTGGATAACTAAAAAAAAGGATGATTGGATTTGTTTGTTATTTGGCGTAGGTGTAGTGCTTTTAGTCTATTGGGCTTTTCTGCGCTGGGGTAATTTAGCAATTCAAAATAATGGAGTTTTTAGTTATAGTTTAGTCATGGGCTTAGCGGCTGGTTTTTCTACTTGTATGGCCCTAGTTGGTGGTTTAGTTTTAAGTATTTCGGCTAAAATTACCCAACAACAACCCCAGAATACTATATGGCAAAAAACAAAACCGCAATTTTTTTTCAATCTGGGACGTATTTTGGGTTTCGTAGTTTTAGGAAGTTTGCTAGGTTTGTTTGGTAGTTTTTTTGTCTTTTCACCTTTCTTAACTGCTTTATTGACAATTTTAGCGGGGCTATTTATGTTAGCTTTAGGTCTGCAGTTATCTGGAATTTTTCCCCGTTTTACTGCTTGGACGGTTCCTAAAACTTGGTTAGAAAAACTCGGTTGGAAAGAAAAGCGCAATGCGGAATATAGTAATCATGGCGCTATAGTTTTAGGCGTATTAACCTTTTTTTTACCCTGCGGTTTTACTCAAGCGATGCAATTATTAGCTTTGGCTGCGGGTTCTTGGTGGATGGGCGGAATAATGATGGGGCTGTTCGCTTTAGGCACCACACCTGGGCTGTTGCTGGTGGGAACTGTATCGGCTTTCCTTAAAGGCAAGTGGGGTCAGCGTATCTTTAAAATTATTGGAGTTTTAGTAGTGGCAATGTCAGTCTACACCATCGGCAACGCTTGTAATTTGGTGAGTTTTAAATCTACTTCCACAGTTAGAAGTGAAACTATTACTGAATTAGATCAGACAGGTCTGGGGTCCAAAGAAGAATTATCTAATGAAATACAAAAGATTTCACTGAAATTTTATGATGTCAATCGGCAGTTTGCTTTAAAAGAGATTAAGTTGGAACAGGGGAAAAATTATCAATTGGAAATCTTACCCGAAAAAGATGGGGCGGGTTGCATGTCCACCATTATGTTACCCAAATTATCTAATGACAGACCTAAATTGATACGAGCTAATCAACCGATCAGTTTCTATATCACTGCCAGCGAGAAAGGAGAGTATAGATTTGTCTGCGCCATGGGAGTGACATTCAACTTAAAAATTATAGTGGAGTAGATAGTAAAAGACAACTGACAAAAATACCTAACAATCTCTTTCCAGCAGTCAGAGATTGATATTATTTTTGAGCCACTTGTGAGAATTGAACTCACGACCTTTTCGTTACGAGTGAAATGCTCTACCAACTGAGCTAAAGTGGCATTATATTTTTAACAGCCAACCTCGATTATAGCCTTTATTAAGAGAAAAGCAAGGTAAATTTTTAAATTTAGGGGGTGATTTTATGAAATAACTTCTGCACCCCAAACCAAAATTTATGCCAAAGAGACGCGCCACTTTTTCTTTGAGGCAAGAATAAACAATAATAGCAAAGTCCATAAACCACCGACCACTTTTGGTCTTTAATGGAAACCTTACTGGTGGTTGAAGGAATAATAATAGAAACCGGTAGTTGGAGGTTGGTTCGGACAATACTGTCTAGATTGGTGATTTTAGAACCACCGCCAGTAATAATCAAACCACCTGGGAGATAATGATGGCCTAAATATTTGGTGATGTGTTTTTCAATTAAATCTAAGATTTGGATTACTCGGTTACGAATAATGTTATCCAGAATTGGATTGTTAAATTTTTTTACTTCACCCAACTTTATTTTTTCGGCTTCTTCGGGGGAAACTTTTAAATTAACAGCGATGTCATTAGTAATATCATTAGAACCAATTTTGAAAATTTCAAATGAGATAGGAATTTCATTTTGGTATAGCATAATGGTAGTAGTTTCATAACCAATATTTACCAAAGCGGCACCTGCCCGCATGGAAACCCGAGAAATCTGGGGAATGCAACTCATAGCGATAGGTGATGGCAAAATTTCTAAAACTGACAAACCAGCTCTTTCGGTGGCACGGATGAAATCATCAGTATGTTTTTTGCGCGAGGTGATAAAAAGAGTATCGGCTTCAATTTTGTTTCCCAACATATCCAATGGATCACTATAATTTAATTCTCCATCTATTTTATAGGAGATGGGAGTTTGCCAAACGATATCATTGTCTAAATCTTTTTTATGTAGACTGTAAAGCTTGTCTTGACTAACTTGCTTTAATTTCTCTAAATCCATTTCGGTAATTTGCAGATCAGAACGCGAGGTGGCTACTTCACTGTGAGTGATGGTGCCAATCATACCGTAATTATTGACTGCCAAAAAAACATCACCAATTTTGCGGTTAGCTGTTTTTTCGGCCGCCAGTACTGAATTGCGGATACTTTTGCTTAAGGCATCAATATTACTAACTACCCCAAACTGCATTCCTTCAGTGTCAGCCACTCCAGCACCTAATACCGCTATCTGGTCTTTGTTGATTTTTTGAGCAATCAAGGTCTTGACCTGATAGGTGCCGATGTCTACCACCGAAAAGAAATGCATTTTTTGCTTCATCTAACTATTGTATAATATAATGGCGCTTTTTCAATTGGAAGTGTTGACAAGTTATTTTAATGTTTTAGCTAACTAACTAAAGTTTATTGATAAAATTTCGGCTGGGTTTTTCAGATAACAGGGGTTTGTACCAGCTAGCTTGCATTTTTTAGTAAAATATGCTATAATATAAAGATAAGGGGGCGAATTTTGCGAAATTTTCGCCGTTTGCAAAACGGCTGAAATTATCAGTAAAATTCGCCCCTCAACCTTCATTATGAAAAACAAAGCTAAAATTACTTTTCATTTTATTTCACTTTTTCCAGACAGTTTCGCAACTTATTTTGCTGAAAGCATTTTGTCTCGTGCTCAGAAAAATAAATTAATTGATTTTAAATTTTATAATCCGCGAGATTTTGTTAAACCATCCAAGACACAAAAATGGAGATTAAAGCATGAACAAAATTTTAACCAAGCCTATTTACGGGTTGACGATAAGCCTTTTGGGGGTGGTCCAGGGATGGTGATTCAGGCAGAACCAGTTTTAAAAGCGATTCAAAAAGCGGTTGGTAAAAAGAAATTAGCAAAAGTTAAAATCATATTTTTTGTACCAAGTGGAGAAAAATTTACCACTAGTTGTGCTAAACAGTTAGCTCAAAAATATTCAGACATTATTTTTATTTGTGGTCGTTATGAGGGAGTCGATGAGCGGGTTAACCAAGTTTTTTCAACAGATAAAATATCTATTGGTGATTACGTTTTAACCGGTGGAGAGCTGCCAGCTATGGTCTTGACCGATTGTATTGCGCGTCAGATTGATGGAGTTTTGGGTAATTTTTCTTCTCGAGAAGAAGAGCGTAGTGCTTCAGTGGAGGTTTATACTCGTCCTGAAGTTTTAAAATGGAAAAATAAAAAATATTCAGTGCCCAAAGTTTTGTTGACTGGGAATCACCAAACAATTGAAGATTGGAGGAAAAATAATAGATAAAAATTAACTTTTTTTTATCCTCCTCAGAGGATCTGTGCTATAATTGCAGTTGATGGACTTTAACATTGAAAAAAAATTTACTAACCCCGATGAAGAGTTGCAATTTTTACGACAAAGATTGGCGACCTTGGAGCAAAATTATAAAATTGAGGGGCAAGCGGTGGATCGCGAAACTTTGATTCGGGAACAGTTAGATGCTTATAAAAATTTAGCACCAGCTCAGGCGTTACACAATGATTTTGCAATGACTCATGAGGAAGTGGGCGGTGTCACTTTAAATTTAGTACCCGAAGCACACGATTCTAGAATGGAGGAATTTTTGGGTATTGTGCAGACTTCTGGCATCAAAAATGCTTTGGCAATTATAGAGAGAATTAACGATCCTCACCTTGAGGATGATTTTCATCGTTTTATTGTAGAATATATTAAACAGGGTTTACCGGTGGATGGTTTGGAAAAAAGTTCTTTGTCTAAAATTTTAAAACGGACAGTTTATGAGGTGGCCTTTGCTGAGGCCGATGCGGATGAGGATAAAGGTAAGCAATTAAAAGAGTTTGTTTCTCTGATGGAGCAGTTTTATGCTGGAGTCTTGCCAGCTTCCAACAAAGATAATGATGATTATATTACAGTAGAACTAGCTAATGCTTTTATTGGCGAAGAGAGTGTTTTTTATGTGTCTGTGCCTGATTATCGTAAAGAGCTTTTTGAAAAACAAATGTTGGCTATTTTTCCTAAATCTACTATTACTATTCAAACCAACGATTTTAATATATTCAACCCCGATGGAGTTTCTGTCGGATCTTTTGCCCACTATGCCGAATCCGAAGCTTTACCCATTAAGACTTATGATGAATTTGACTTTGACCCATTGAATGTTTTACTTAATGCTTTCTCTAAAATAAATAAAAGTGGTGAGGGTGCCGCTGTGCAATTCGTGATCGCTCCACCCCAAGAAGATTATCTAAAAAAATATAAAAAAGCCTTAGAAAAAGTAGAGAAAGGAGAAAAAATAAAAGAGGCCTTAGATTTTGATAATTCTTTTAGTCATTTGCTCTGGGGAGGGCTGAAGGAGACTGTGACGGAACTAACTTTGAGCGAGGAAGCTGAAACAAAAGCTAAAGAAAAAAAGGATAAAGAAAAAGAAGAAAATAAATTGACTAACAGTCTTGTAGTAGACACTCTTAAGAAAAAAATTTCTACTACCATCGTGTCGGTTAATCTTAGAATTTTATCTTCAGCCCCTAACCGTAACCGAGCGGAAGAAATTCAAAAGGAGTTAGAAGCAGTATTTAATCAGTTTACCAACTCCACCGGTAATAGTCTCAGGTTTGTAAAATGTGAAGGGCGACAGATGCAAGCTTTAGAGAAAAATTTTATTTTTCGTTATTTTATCTCTGGTGAAACTATACCCATGTCATTACGGGAGTTAACTACGACTATGCACTTTATTTCAGGTGATCACGCGGAAAATCCAACCCTGAAATTAGCTAAGGCTGGCACCGCTCCTGCGCCCGCTGGTTTGTCTCCAGAAGGAATTTTGTTAGGCATCAATTCCCACCAAGGACGCGAGGTAGAAATACACTATGATCGAGAGGATCGTTTGCGACACCTATACGTGATTGGGCAAACTGGAACTGGTAAAACTACAATTTTAAAAAACATGATTATCCAAGACATCATGAACGGTGAGGGAGTTTGTTTTATTGATCCACACGGATCTGATGTGGACGATATTATGAAAAAGATTCCACCCGAAAGATATCAGGATGTAATTTATTTTGATCCAGCTTATATGCCAAGACCGATGGGACTAAATATGATGGAATTTGATGTTAGGTATCCTGAACAAAAAACTTTTGTAGTGAACGAGCTCTTGTCCATCTTCAAAAAACTTTTCTCAGCTGAAACCATGGGCCCAGCCTTCGACCAATATTTTAGAAATTCAGCCCTGTTGGTAATGGAGGATCCAGAGTCAGGTAACACCTTGATTGATATTTCTCGAGTTTTGTCAGATGGTCGTTATCGTCAATATAAATTATCTAAGTCTAAAAACCCTTTAATCAATCAGTTTTTTAAGAATGCCGAAGCGACTTCGGGAGAACAAGGGTTTGAAAACTACGTGCCATATATTACCAGTAAGTTTGATGGTTTTTTGTCTAATGACTTTATGCGTCCGATTATTGCTCAAGAGAAATCATCGTTTAATTTTCGTCAGATTATGGATGAAAAAAAGATTTTGCTGGTAAATTTATCTAAGGGACGTTTGGGGGAATTAAACGCCAACCTCCTTGGTTTAATTTTAGTAGGTAAAATTTACATGGCCGCGATGTCGAGGGTAGACATTTTAGGCAAGCAAGATTTTTCACCATTTTATCTCTATATTGATGAGTTTCAAAATGTGACCACCGATTCTATTGCTGGGATTTTGTCCGAAGCTCGAAAATACAAACTGTCTCTCACTATTGCTCACCAATATGTTAAACAAATTGACGAAAAAATCCGTGATGCAGTTTTCGGTAACGTGGGTTCCATGGCGGTTTATCGAATCTCTACTGAAGATGCGGAAATGTTCCAACAGTCTTTTGAGCCAGTTTTTTCAATTAAAGACATTATCAATCAGGACAATTTTTGCTCGTATATGAAATTTTTATCTGGGGGACGACCGGTGCGACCTTTTTCGATGAAATCTCATTGGTCTCTGCAACCAACTCCTCATGGTGCTAAGGCTGAAAACTTGGATAAACTCAAACAACTTTCTTATTTAACTTATGGTCAAGATCGACACAGCGTAGAAGAGGGAATTATGAAAAAATACATGTCAGTCAATGACAAAAGGACGATGTTTGAAAATTAGTAAGCTTAATGCTATAATTAATTTATTATGGAAACAAAAATCAAAGCTACAGGCACCACATTAACCCCAGCTTTAACCGATTATGTGGAAAATAAATTAGGGCAAGCAGTTTTAGGGAAAGTTGTGCCAATAGAAAAAATTACTAGTGTGGAAGTTGAGATTGGTAAGTTTGTTAAACAAAACCACGGTGAGGTTTTTCGAGCAGAAATCAACGTGATGTTTTCTGGTCAAAATTATTTTGCTGAAGCAGTGGCTGAAGATTTGTATGCAGCGATTGATATAGTAGAAGATGAAATTAAACAGATTTTAAATAATCAAAAACACAAAAGAGAAAGTGTTTGGAAGAAGGGGGCAAGAAAAATTAAGAATTTGCTCAAAGGGGGAAAATAAATTGATTTAGCTAAAAATTAAAAATCTGGCAATTGACCAGATTTTTAATTTGTCAAAAAAAATAAATTATGTTATACTTACTGGGCTAGATTAGTAATATTTGCGCGGTTAGCTCAGTTGGTAGAGCAACCCGTTTACACCGGGAAGGTCAGGGGTTCAAGTCCCTTACCGCGCACCAAAGAATTAAACAATAAAAAAGATGCTATTCGCATCTTTTTGTATTTTATTTATGTCGCATGAAGGTCGGTACCCAACCATTACTAGTATTATCATCTTCTGCTTCATCTTCATCAGAGTTGATTTCGATTATCCTTGGTTCTTTTTTGGAAATAACTGGAGGGTGGTTGATAAATTTTGGTTTTTCTTCAATAATTTCTTCAATCTCTTCTTCGATTTCTTCAGTGATGGTTTGAAAGTTTTTAGAATTTTTTATCTCTGGCTTGTTATTAATTTGTGGAACAGTTGGCTGATTTTCTTTATTATCTAACAGTGATTCAAGTCCACCCCAAGCTAACTCATTATTATTGGTATCTGGAAAACCAGAAGCAATTACGGTAACTTTAAGTTCATTTTTCTTTAGACGATTATCATAGATAGTACCAAAAATTACCTTAGCGCTTGGATCAATGGATTCGGTGATTACTTTAGCTACAGTTTGTAGCTCTAGCATTTTTAAGTCCTCACCTCCAGCAATTGACAAAAGTACACCCTTGGCGCCATTGATTGTTACCTCCAGCAACGGAGACTGAATAGCATTACGAGCCGCCTCTTCGGCACGTTTTTCACCAGTCGCTGTGCCAATTCCCATTAAAGTGGTGCCGGCATCTTTAAGAATAGTGCGGACATCTGCAAAGTCTACGTTCATAAAACCAGGAGTAGTAATTAGATCAGAAATACCCTCCACAGCTTGCTTTAAAATCTCATCGCTCCAAATAAAGCCAGAGTTTGGTCCGAACACCCCAGTATCTTTATCGGACAACTGCATAATTCTATCATTAGGGATCACAATTAGAGCATCAACTGATTTTTTTAAATTAGCTAAAGCTTGGGCTGAGATAGACATACGAGTTTTACCCTCAAACCAAAACGGCTTAGTCACTACTGCGATAGTCAAAATTCCTAAATCTTTAGATAGTTGAGCCACCACTGGTGCTCCTCCTGAGCCGGTTCCACCGCCAGTTCCGCAGGTGACAAAAACCATATCAGCTCCTTTAATAGCATTTTGAATTTCTTCCTTAGTTTCTTCAGCTGCGGCTCGTCCCAATTCTGGGTTCATGCCAGTTCCCAAACCTCGAGTTAAGTTTTTACCAATATGAATTTTATGCTTGGCTTGAGAGTGATGTAAGTCTTGTGCATCAGTGTTGATAGCAATAAACTCTATGCCGCCACGCACTTTTGATTCGATCATGTGATTGGTAGCATTTTTTCCAGAACCGCCGACCCCGATAACTTTAATGCGGGCGAAGGTTTCAATTTGTGGTTCAACTTTTTGGGCCATAGTGTTTACTGTTTGAGGAATTTGTTAATTTATTAAGATGTCCATATCTTATCAGTTTTTAACCTTTTCTGCAAATCTTGTAATGATAAAGTTTATGTGTTATAAAAAACTTGTTTTTTTTTAAAATTTATGTATAATTGCTGTCATTATGTTAAAACTTAATATTGTTAAACGAGACAGCAAAAGCAATTTAGACAAATTACGAGCTACTGGCTTTATCCCAGCAGTTTTTTATGGACGAAAAGAAAAAAGCACCTCAATATCAGTTAACGCAAAAGAATTTTTTCAAGTATATAAAAAAGCGGGAGAATCAGCAGTGATTACTTTGGTCTTAGATGGTGTTAACCACAACGCTTTAATTCATGATTATAACCGTGATCCATTGACTCAAGATTTTGTTCATATTGATTTCTACGTGGTAGAAAAAGGTGCAAAAATTGAGGTGGCTGTGCCATTAAACTTTATTGGGGTAGCACCAGCTGAAAAACTGGGTGGTGCCTTAGTAAAGGTGTTACACGAAGTAGACATTAAGGCTGAAGCTGATAAATTGCCAGAACATATTGATGTTGATTTAAGTAGTTTGCTTGATTTTGATGCTAGAATTACTGTCGCTGATTTGAAGGCACCAGCTGGGGTAGAGATTGATACTGACAAAGAGCAAATTGTAGCTTTGGTAAACGAAACCAAGGAAGAAGTGGAAGAAGTTGCTCCGGTGGATGTGGCCAACATTGGACTCTCAGTAGAGAAGGGTAAGAAAGATGAAGAGGTAGTTGAAAGTAAATAAATAAAATAAAGGGTAGGTAAATTAATAGCGGCATTTTCACGAAGTGAAGATGCCGCTATTAATTTACCTTAACTTTGTTGTTTTTCTCTCATCTTTTGCTATAATAGCTGTATTATGTCATACAATTTTAATAGTTTTCAAACTAAAATTAAAGAGACCAACGAGTGGCTTAAAAAAGAATTAACTTCAATGCGTACTGGTAGAGCCAACTTGACGGTTTTAGATTCTATTCAAGTGGAGCTTTACGGTTCCTATATGCCGATGAACCAAGTGGCAAACATTTCTATCGAAGATGCCAAAACTCTAAGAATTTCACCGTGGGACAAAAGTGCTGTTTCTGCGATTGAAAAAGCTATCACTAATTCCAACCTTGGTTTAAGTACGGTGGCAGATAGTAATGGTCTTAGATTAATTTTTCCGGAACTAACTGGCGAACGCCGACAAATGTTGATTAAAGTAGCCAAGGAAAAATTAGAAGAAGCTAGGATTGCTTTGCGTAAAGCTCGAGAGGAGGTGATTAAAGATTTAGACAATAAAGAAAAAGATGGAGAGGTAAGTGAGGATGATAAATTCCGCCACAAAGAAGAAGTACAGAAAATGATTGACACCGCCAATAAGGATTTAGAAACTTTGTTTGAAAACAAAGAAAAAGAATTAAATCAATAACAGAAAATATGCAACAAGACTGAAACATTCCATCTTGTTGCATATTGACTTTTTATTGAAATTAAATTATTATTTAACTTAAAATATTATGAAGAAAAAACTTTTAAAAATACTTGCTTTAATCTTGTGCCTGATGGCTTTTCAAACACCATTTGGTGCAATTGGAGCCACCACCAACAATTTACCATCTTATCTCCCTTTGCTTAGACAATTATATAATCAAGTGGTTGTCTTATATGAAGCTCAGAAAATTGACTACCAACAAAAAAATAAATTCGTTAATACTATTGGAGTTTTAACAAAAGAAATAGTTCTTCAATCAGATGTGTGTTATCAAATCGAAGACAGTTTGCTTACTTCAATAAGAAATAATAATTACTATGGTCAAGGCTTGCTTTCTGAATCTCCCTTGCCGGGTGTGATTGATAGTTTGACTGAAATTCCTTGTGGTTCGGTGGATAAACTATTTTCCAGTTTAGCAAAAAGAGGTTTTGTTAACCAGAATTTTTTTGAGAAAGACACTTTTGTTTTTGCTGAAAACAAATATGATGATGTTTCGTTCAAGAATGATTTTGCAGTATTTTCAGGGGCAACTGAAGTGACATACTTTGGATCTGATGGTAAAACCTTTTGCACCCTGCATGGTTATAATTTTAATAAGTTGACAGGTAAAGCTAATCTTGCGTCAGTTGGATTTGGTTATGAATATGCTGAGATGTCTCCAACTGAACAGCAAAACTATTATTTTGGCCAGACTATTAAGTGTTCAGATATCACTAAAGAGTCTTTGACTAAATTTCTTTAAGTTAGATTAGATTTTGCTTTATTTTTGTGGGTATATATTGTCTTTGTAAACAGCATAGTGAATAAACAGAACTGGTAAAAATATTTTGTTATTTAAATCTAGTTTTTTGTGAACATAAAAAAATGCTGGTTTTATTCTTATATGATAATATGGAAAAATTAGTATAGAATTAAGTAAAAATAAATTATGAATCATTTATTGAAGGTTTGTTTGGTGTTGTTGTGTTTTTTTTCGTTATCTAACATTGATATTTATGCAAAGACCATAACTAATACTGATGAAATTATAATTAGTAGAATATCCCCAAGTACTATACCGTGTAATAAAAATGTTAAGGTAAAAATTATTGGTGCTAATCTACAAAATGCTAAAAATATTATTTTTAATAATATTACCACTTATATAGAAAATTATTGTTATGGTTGGGATTATAATAATAATTTTGATTGTATTCCTTCTGATAAAATAGTGGTTAATAAAAAAGGAACACAGATGAATATTAACTTTAGTACTAAAAGGTTTAGCGTTGCAAATTGTGATTCACAACTTGATTTTTACTTAATGACATATGATGACGTTAATAACGATCCTAATAAAATATCATACAGTAATAAAAAAACTATAACTATTATTCCTGATACTTCTAAACCCAAAAAACCACGAATTAATAAAAGTAAAACTGCGAGTATTGTTAAGGCTGGTGGAGAATTGCTGATTTGGGCAAAAAATCTAAACATTAATACTGTCGTCTATTTAAACGATAATCCACTATCAATAGTTCGTTCATCTTTGGTAAATAATAATTTAACAGTTAGGGTGCCAGACAATATTTCATCTGGAAAACACAAAGTAGTTGTTGCTAATGGTGATAAAAAAACCAGTTTTACTATTAATGTTGAGGGGGAGTACAATCCTGATTCGTTAGGTAATTATCTTGTTGGAGATGGTGACAGGTGGTTTTATGATGCCAATGGTTACACAAATTGGTTTCAGTCTAATCAAAAGTTTAATTATGAAGATGCCGAAAAATTTTGTAAAAGTTTAAATAAAGAATTAGGCTGGGGTCAGTGGGGATTAGCTTTATATGGAGATGTGTTGTATTACCAAAATATCTTTGATAAAAATAAAGAATATTGGGTTTATGATAATGGTCAGACTAACGGGTTTTCTGTAACTAATTACCTAAATAAAATGTATGTAGATAAAAACACGAAGATGTTTGCTTTGTGTGAACAGCAAAAAGGATAGTAAGGTTTACAGTAAAAATAAATAAAAATCAAATTAGATTTTGCTTTATTTTTGTGGTATATTTCAACCGTGAAGATGATATTGAATCTTTACAGTAAAGCGTGTTTTTGCCGCTTTTAATTTTCACAAGACAAGTAAATGAATAAACCAATTAAATTTGAAATCATTAAGCAGGATAAAACTGGAGCGCTTCCATTGATGCGGGCCGGTGTTTTAACAACGCCACACGGTAAGATTGAAACTCCAGCCTTTGTTACGGTTGGCACCAAAGCGACAGTTAAAGCAATGAGTCCAGAACAAATAAAAGAAAGCGGTTCTCAGGTAGTTTTAGCCAACACCTATCATCTATATTTACAGCCAAGTGATTGGCGTATCGCCAAGGCGGGCGGTTTAGGAAAATTTATGAATTGGCAAGGTCCGACGATGACCGACTCGGGAGGTTTTCAAGTTTTTTCGCTCGGTGCGGGATATGGTAAGAATATTTCTAAAATTACTTCAGCGCAAAATTCAGAATTATTACTAAATGAAAGTTCGGATTTATCAACCGAGCCAGTAATGAAAATGGCACAGATTGATTCTGACGGTGTGTTATTTAAATCAATCATTGATGGCAGCACTCATTATTTTACTCCCGAACGTAGTATTGAAGTTCAACACAATATTGGTGCGGATATCATTTTTGCTTTTGATGAATGCACTTCGCCAAATGAAAGTAAGCATTACCAACACGAAGCAATGGACAGGACACATCGTTGGGCAAAGCGAAGTCTGACTTTTCACCAAGCTTCACCGAATGTAGAAAAACAGGCGTTATTTGGAATTGTACAAGGTGCGCGTTACGAAGATTTACGCAAGGAAAGTGCGGAAATTTTGAGTAAGATGGATTTTGATGGCTATGGTATTGGTGGTTCTTTTGCAAAAGAGGATATGAGTAGCGCGGTTAAATGGGTCAATGAAATTTTGCCCGAAGAAAAGCCGCGGCACTTGCTCGGCATCGGCGAGCCAGAAGATTTATTTATGGCAGTGGAAAACGGTTGTGATCTGTTTGATTGTGTAGCACCAACACGGATTGCGCGCAATGGCCAAGTTTACACCGAACAGGGGAAAGTAAATTTATTTAACTCAGAGTTCCAAGACGATTTTTCGGCGATTGAAAATTGTGATTGCTACACTTGTCAAAATTATACCAAAGCTTATTTATCACATCTTTTTAGAAGCAAAGAAATGTTTGCTGCCACTCTAGCCTCCATTCACAACGAATTTTTTATCATCAACCTCGTCAAAAAAATGCGCCAAAGTATTTTGGACGGGGATTTTGAGGGGTTTAAAACAACCTGGTTGGAAAAATATAGCAAGTAATATATAATGTATATCTTATTTATTCAAAAGCTAGTCTTGATTTACCTTTTTATATCTTTTTAAAAGATATTCATTTTGTGCTATAGTTTTAGTATGAATAAAATTTCAAAGTCATCTTATTTATTAGTCATCCTTAGTCTGCTTTTACCATTCTCTCAATTATTTTTTGTCGAAACAGCTAACGCTTGTTCTTGTGTGGAACCTCGTCCAGCTCAAGAAAGTTTAGTTACGGCTCAGGCAGTTTTTATGGGTAAGGTAATTGAAATTGCGGAACGCGAAATAAAAATTGGTTCAGGTCTGGATAGTTTTACAACCACAGAAATGGAAGTGCGTTTGGCGGTATCAAAAATTTGGAAGGGAAGCGAGCTGGTTAAAAAATATACTCTACCTAAAAATGACATCTTCCCGGCACCACCAGATGTAATTGTGGATAGTATCACCATTTGGACAGCTAAAGATTCAGCTACCTGTGGTTTTAATTTTGAAGCAGGTGAAGATTATTTAGTTTACGCTTCACTGTTACAAGATGAGGGAGGTGAGGCTGAGTTGCGTGTAAGTCTTTGTTCACGAACTCACCAACTTTTTTGCACTGATGAACTTTGTGGCAATGACGAAGATTTTAATTATCTAAATTTACTTAGTTCAGTGGTCACATATGATAGTTATAATAATTTAAATGACGAGACAATTCTACCCAACGACTCAACAGTTGATGATAACAATCTCGACAAGATAGACGATCAAGGAAATTTATTGATCAATTCTGTTATAGCGATTTTGCTTTTGTTGCTTTTGTTTGGGTCTTATAAACTATTCAATTTTATTAGGTAGAGAAGTGAAAATATGAAAATGATAGGTTTGCATCATGGCTAATTACTTTCTATAAAAATTATATTTATGCTATAATATTGCATATGCAACTGTTACGTACTAAATTTAAGGGAGAAATTTTAAGTGAATTTTTACCACCTATTATTGATGGTCAGTTCGCCCCGAATTCATCTCATAAAATAATTATTTTAACCAAAGGTTTTCCGGGTTATCCAGGTAAAGCTACTGAGGCTGCTGAATTTTTATCCCAACGAGGTTTTTGGGTTTTTACTCCTAGATATCGTGGCACTTGGGAAAGTGATGGAATTTTTTTGGAGCAGGCACCCCACTATGATATTTTAGACTTAATCAGTGAACTCAAAAGCGGTTTTATAGAATTGTGGTCTGGACAAAAAATGTCAATCCCCGAGCCAGAGATTTATATTTTCGGCACCTCATTTGGCGGAGCGGTAGCTTTGAATTTAGCTTTGCATGAAGAGATAAAAAAAGTTGTAGCTCTGTCACCAGTGGTTGATTGGCAAGTAGAAAGTCAGACCGATGGTTTCAAAAAAGAGTTTGATTATGCCAACTTAGCCTTTGCCAACTGTTATCGCTTAGGTAGCGCTGGTCACCAGAAACTGATTGAAGAAAAAGATTTTAGTCCATCTACTAAAATTACAGAATTTCAAAACCGAAAAATAGGGGATAAAATTTTAATTTTTCACTGCAAAGATGACGCCATAGTGCCGTTTCAACCGACCAAGGATTTTGCTCAAAATATAGGATGTGAATTAGTGGAGCTGAACGAAGGTGGACATCTAAGCTCTAGTCAGATAGTAGACGAATTTTTCTGGACTAAAATAAAGAGCTTTTTGAAAAAAGATTAAATGGAGTTTTTTGCTTAGTTTAGGGAAAATAAAGGTTTTTATTATTGTCCTTGATTTTTTTATTAAAATATGCTATAATTAAAGGAGGGACTAAACGGTTTAGTTCTTTTTTTGTTTCATTGTCAACGGAAAAGAGGAAAAGATGTTCGACGCTGATTTGACAAAGTTGTTCTTCCAACTGATGCTGCTAAGGAAGGAGGAAAAAATTTCTGAAAAAGAGAGGCTGCTTTTAGCGGCCAAGAGAAAAGGTAAGCAGCTGTCTTTAGGGGAAACTCAAAGCTCTTACGCTCTGGCTCTCTGGGCCTTGGACTTGGTTAATCGCCCTATCCAAACTGGGCAAGAAGGGGAAAAAGACAGAGGAGAGATGTTGACCAATTTTGGTCTGCTCGCTTAAACCATACCAATAAAAACAAAAACC
This sequence comes from uncultured Candidatus Saccharibacteria bacterium, assembly GCA_964462115.1. Taxonomy (GTDB): domain Bacteria; phylum Patescibacteriota; class Minisyncoccia; order Phycocordibacterales; family CAIZIN01; genus CAYWWA01. The sequence goes on along the minus strand of CAYWWA010000001.1, from coordinate 7,928 downwards.
ACCCGCTCGCAAAGAGTTGGTGGTTTAATTTTGATTTAAAATTATTGCAACCCTCCCATTATTTTTTGTAACTCAGCTTGGTGTTTGCGCATTACAGTCATCATTACGGCGGTTTGATCGCCGCCTTTATCAGTTTCAGCTTTAATTTCTTTGGCTAAATTTTCAAAAAATTCTGGATTAGTTTCAACAGCTTTTAATATTAAATCTTGTTGCTGTTGAGGCATATTTTTTAATTGTGATTTGAGGGCTTGTTTCATTGCCCAAGTTTTTAGTCCCATTCTTATATTTTAACATTAACTTAATAAAAAACCAACTTGAAAAAAACTGTTTAAGATGTTATGATATAGAGGACGGTGTAAGTTTTTACTTCACCGATATATTTTTGGCTCTATCGTCTAACGGTTAGGACATAGCCTTCTCAAGGCTGTAATCGGGGTTCGATTCCCCGTAGAGTCACAAAAATGCCAGAGGCATTTTTGTTGGGGAATAGAAGGTGTTGAGTGTATTTTTAAAAATACGAAATCCATACCATTTTCTTGATAAACCCGATAAAGTATGTTATATTTTTTTCGGAAAACTGGTAATATTACTAGACCTAAGTCTTGACTATCAGGTGGATAGGAAGGTTAAAGGTCGTATTACTTGTGCAAATTGATTGGAAAAAACATGGGTAAAAAAGATGACAAGTCAGAAACAATCTGGGATAGTCAGGTTGTTGCTATCGTGCTGGGGGTCATTTTTGTGCTTGGTTTATCGCGGGCGGCAGCATTTTTTGCGCCAAACTAACAAACTGGCAGAAATTATCTGAGCTTACTTGTTTTTGTAACGGTGGGCTCTTTTTTATATTTTTTTTTAACTTCTAATTCAAGCTAATATCTCTAATATTTTTTGAATTTAAAAGGATATGGCGGGGAAGTAATGATGTGGTTTTTACCTTGATATGCCTTTCTAACTCATTAAATTTAGATATGGATCGTGGTTTCAAGGCGGTAATGGATAAATGTTATGGTAGAGACAAAGATCGTTTTGAGAAAAAGTAAAAACTAGGTCTATTCGGCTTGTTTACTGTGTATCCTAAAAATTAGCTATTATCTACTTTTTCTTTATTTTACAAGGTTTTTTTGGCTAAAATTAGCGATTTTGATTATTACATACTTGACAAAAAAACTTAAATATGATACAATGTAAGGAGATGATGTGTTTCGTGATGATGAACTAGCCGAGTGGTTGGGGAGTTATTATGAAAGGGACATCATGGTTTTTTCACAAAAAAGGGAGTTAAAAATGAAATGGTGGATTATCGCAATTGTTGCGGCGATCTTGTTGGCGGGTTCCGGCGGCTTCTTCGTCGGAGGCTGTAACGCGAAAGTCGGTAGTGATACCGCCGATAGCGTTGCAACCGACCAGGCAGCCGAAATCTCGGCCGCCACCCAGAACGCGGCGGCCACCCTGGCCACCCTGGCCAAGTCGGCCTTCTCGAACACCGTCGCCCGCTCGGCAGCCGGCGTAAGCGTTTCGATCAGTTCCGATGACATCGGAGCGGTTGGAGTCGCAAACGAGCGGTTGCGGGTGGAGAAAGAGCTGGCCGAGGCTAAGCTTCTCCTACTGCAGGCGCAGCAGGAAAAGCTGCGCCGCGATTGGGCGCTTGATGCCGAGCGTGCTCGTAACGTCGCCATTACCGGCGGCAGCGGCACTGATGCCGCCGTGCATCACCGGCCGGCGAATGAGACACGGCCGCCGACACCTATCGGCTACGAGTGGTACGAAACCACTCGTGGCAAATTCTCTCTGAGGCCTATTACCAAGTAGGCTGAGCTGAGGACGTGACACCATAAGTAGCGAAATGCGAAAATGGTGTCTTTTTATTGACAAAAATTACAAAATATGATACAATATAAGAATGAGAGAAATATTAAAAAAACTAAATATTTTGATTATAGCTATCTTTGTTTTGGCTGCTAATTTGGTGTTAGCTGAAGAATATTACTCCTACGACTATAGCATTCCTACTTATAGTTACGACTATTCTATTCCGACATATTCTTATGACTATTCTGTCCCTAGCTATTCTTATGACTATTCTGTCCCTAGCTACTCCTACGATTACAGTGTCCCATCTTACT
>CAYWWA010000001.1:0-5705 GCA_964462115.1 uncultured Candidatus Saccharibacteria bacterium | reverse complement strand
TCTTATGACTATTCTGTCCCTAGCTACTCCTACGATTACAGTGTCCCATCTTACTCTTACGACTACAGCATACCAAGTTATAGCTATGATTACAGTATCCCTTCATACTCATATGATTATAGTATTCCAAGTTATAGTTACGATTATAGCATTCCTAGCTACTCCTACGATTATTCCATCCCGTCTTATTCTTATGACTACAGTATCCCTAGTTACAGCTATGACTATTCTATTCCAACATATTCCTATGACTACAGTATTCCTTCATACTCGTATGATTATTCAATTCCTACTTTTAGTTATGACTACAGTATCCCTAGTTACAGTTACGATTATTCAATCCCTAGCTATTCTTATGACTACAGTATCCCTAGTTACAGTTACGATTATTCAATCCCTAGCTATTCTTATGACTACAGCATCCCAAGCTACAGTTACGATTACTCCATACCGTCTTATTCCTATGATTATTCTATTCCTTCCTACTCTTACGATTACTCCATTCCATCTTATGACTACGGTGGTTGGTTAGGAAGTGGTTATTATACTGATATCGCATACAATTATCCTAGCTACAATTATGATTGGGGTTATGGTTACTGGGACAACTGGGGTTATTGGGACGGTTGGGATTATGGTTATTATTATCCATCTTATCCCTCCTATCCATCTTATCCTTCTTACCCAAGTTATCCTGATCCAGATTATAACAACCTTCAAGTAAGCTGTCGTGTTTCCAACAGTAATCCAACTGTCAATGAAAGAATCACTTACTCAGCCTCAGTATCAGGTGGCAACGGTAATTACACTTATTCTTGGTCTGGTTCAGAATCTAATTCGGGTTCTAATTCTAGCTTGTCGGTGCGTTACTCTAAAACTGGTAGTAAAAATATGTCTTTAGTAGTTCGTTCGGGTGATGGTCAAAGAAAAACTGTGGATTGTCCTACGGTAACTGTTAAGAGAACAACTACTGATTATAACAACCTACAATTTACCTGTCGTGTATCCAATACTAACGCAATAATTGATGAAAAAATAATTTATTCCGCTATTGTATCTGGTGGCGATGGTGACTATACTTACTCATGGTCTGGTTCCGAATCTAATTCAGGAAGACGATCTGCTCTGACTGCGCAATATCAGAGAACTGGCACCAAGACTATGACCCTAACTGTTAAGTCTGGTGATGGCCAAAGAAAAACTTTAGATTGTCCTACGGTAGTGGTTAGACAATATACTACTACTCCAAGTTATCCTCAAAACCCAAGTAATAATGTTAATGTTTCAGGTGTATACTTGAACCAAGTACCTTATACCGGTTTGGCTGATAATCCAATGGTTTGGGGCTTTGCTGGTTTGATTGTGCTGATGTCTGGTGTCGGAGCCTATATGATTATTCAACACAGAAACCGCAAAGAACGAAGCAATGCTATTGAAGAATTTAAGCAGGCTAATATGCGAAGGTTGATAACAAAATAAAATTTAGTTATTAGCTATCACGAAAATTGAAACTAAAAACCGCGATTAAGATTGCGGTTTTTAGTTTTTATTTTTATCGCCAATCTATTTCGGGTTTGCTATGCTCACGGAGATATTTATTGGTCTGGATAAAATGTTGGTTGCCCAAAAAACCGTGGTTGGCCGAAAACGGGGAAGGATGGGCTGATTCTAAAACTAAATGTTTTTGGCGGTCGATGATTTTACCTTTTTGTTTAGCGTAGTTGCCCCATAAAATAAAAACTAAATTTTCTTTTTGATCGGATAATACTTTTATTACTTCGTCGGTGAAAAGTTCCCAGCCTTTGTCGCTGTGGGAGGTGGGGGAATTTTCTCGCACAGTTAAGGTAGCGTTTAATAATAAAACACCTTGTTTGGCGTAGCGGGTTAGGTCGCCGTTTTGGGTTTCAATTTTTAATTCTGGAAATTCGGCGGAAATTTCTTTGAAGATATTTTGTAAGGATGGTGGAATTTTGCTTTGGGAAGTGGCGAAGGATAGACCGTTGGCGACATTGGGGGTGTGGTATGGGTCTTGACCTAAAATGACTACTTTGGTTTGGTCAAACGGGCAAAGCTCAAAAGCTTTGAAAATATTTTGCGGAGCAGGGTAGATTTTTTGACTTTGGTATTCATGGCGGACGAAGTCGGTCAATTTTTGCCAATAGTCTTTAGTAAATTCACCTTGCAAAACATTTTTCCAACTGGGTTCAATTTTGACTTCTCTTTTCACATTAACTATTGTAATCGGTTTTTAAATAAAGTAAATATTGAAATTTAATTTTAGTCACCTAATTAATATTAATTACTGTTTTATTTTTTTGTTTATTATGGTATAATCATATTATGAAAAAGCAAGGTTTTGGTGGTGCCAATACTCAAACAGGGTTAAAATTTGAAAACTCGACAGATTTGCCGACGTTTTTAGGTAGACAAAAAAAATATAAAGTCATCAAAAATGATAAGAATGGAGTTAAAAATTCTCGCTGGAAAGTTTTATACGACGGTATAGAAGTTGGTGAAATTTTTCAAAAAGATGGGTTGTATAGGTATTTTGATGAGATCAAATTTGATTATAAGAAAGTCATAAGTAAAAAACTTTTACCTGATGATAGTATTTTCGTTGTTTCAAAAAACACGATTTATATTATTGAGAAAAAATGGCAAGAGGTAGCTGGATCGGTTGATGAAAAATTACAAACTTGCGATTTTAAGAAAAAACAATATTTAAAACTTTTTTCCCGATTAAACAAAGAGGTTGAGTACATGTATTTATTGCGGGGTAAGTGGTTTGCAAAACCTGAATATAAAGATGTTTTAGATTATATAATCTCTGTTGGTTGTAAATATTATTTTGATTATATTCCGTTGGAAAAAATTGGTCTACCAATACCAAAATAATTTATTGCATATGTCCAAAATTTTGACTAAAAAACTAATTGAAACTGCTTTTTATAAAAGAGATGATTTTGTCTTATTTCAGAACGATTGTTTAAAAATTTTAGAACAACTTCCTGATAATTCAGTAGATATGGTTTTTGCTGATCCTCCGTATCTTTTATCAAATGGTGGTTTTTCACTTCATGCTGGTAAAAGAGTTTCTGTAAATAAGGGCGATTGGGATAAGAGTAAGGGGGTTAAACAAGATTTTGAATTTCAGCTGAAATGGATTGGGGCGGTCCATCGAGTTTTAAAACCCAGTGGAACAATCTGGATTTCTGGTACTTATCATTCTATCTATCAATGCGGTTTTGCTTTACAGGTTTCTGGTTTCCATATTTTGAATGATATTGCTTGGTTTAAGCCGAACGCTTCACCGAATTTGTCTTGCCGGTTTTTTACCGCCTCACATGAAACCGTAATTTGGGCAAGAAAAGATAAAAACGCCAAACATATTTTTAATTATGATTTAATGAAGAATGGAACTTGGCCAGAAGATGTTCTTAAAAAACCAGGATTACAAATGAGATCGGTTTGGTCAATAGGAACACCTAAAAGTATTGAGAAAAAATTTGGCAAACACCCGACCCAAAAACCAGAAAATCTTTTGAAACGAATTATTTTAGCTAGTACAAATAGGGGTGATGTGGTTCTAGATCCATTTACCGGTAGTTCCACTACCGGAATTATGGCCCATCTTTATGGTAGGAAATACATTGGTATAGACTTAGAAAAAAAGTATTTAGATTTGTCTATTAAAAGATTTGAAGACTTAGAACAAAACTTACAAAATAGAAAAGATAGTCAAAAACAAATCAAAAGGGTTGAAAAGAAAATTTTAGATGTTTTAAGTCCAATTATTTTGAAAGTAGATTAATAACTTATGAAAAATAATATTAAAACCGAAATTGTTTCTTTGATTAAGTATAAAATGACAGAGGAAGAGGCTCAATTGATAAGAGTTGATGAAAAAGTGGTCAGTACGATAGAACAGATCAAAAGGTTGAGATATAAATTTTTGATACTTATATCTGCTAAAACCTGTTTTGATGAATTAGAATGTAAAAATGATATAGAAGTCCTGAAAAGATATAATTATTTTTTTAGAGCGATGAAATTAGCCTTTAAACAATATTTTTTATTAGAACTTGCTAAACTCTTTGACAAAGATAGTAGAACATTATCAGTTGTAAAATTATTTAAATCAGCAAAAGATAATTATTGTGTTTTATCAGATAAGAATGAGTTAATAAAAAATTTTGAGAAAACTAATAAACAAAAATATACAGATGATTATTTTGATAGTTGGGAAATGCTATCACAAGAAAAACTACTTGAAATTGATGAAACACTTAAGCTCAATAAAGAAAATATAGAAAAAATCATTGGTATAAGGAATAAGTTTATAGCTCATAATGAGAGTTTGGAAGAAATAAATATTTCAAGAGATTGCATAGACGATTTATTATCTGTTGTAGATCAAATTCTTTCAATTTTTGAATCATGTTTAGAAAACAAGAGAACAATATCAGATAATTTTAAAAAAGAACCGGTTGAGGAAATAGAGATGTTATTTAATGACCTTAATAGGATAGTTTATTTAAATAAAGAATATTATGGTAGTAATTATGATGTTAAAAAAATATCTTTATGGGAAAATTCTGATATAGACTTGAAAACAAATTTAGAAAAAGAAACTCAAAGACTGGTTGACAGGAAAAAAAATAATGTTTGATATGTTAATATACAGAGTGTTATAGATAGTGCGGATCAAAAAAATATTGCAAAAGCAAAAAACCGATTACAACCGGTTTTTTGTTCGAGAGGCGTTGTTCTTTATTAAGATAGTTTTTATCAAAAACTATCTGTTTGTCTTACCGCCTTTTTATTTTAAAAATATTTTTATAAAAATAAGTTTTTTAAGGTGAACCACCACCACCCCGAAACTTACTCTCCGTAAGACATAGCTTAACGATTTGATTTATAGCTATTTGACGGAACAAGGAGAGAATTCAATATATATTTCATATTGTAAAATAGTTTATGGATAATGCCTACATTATAAAAATTTTTCTATTAAAAGTCAAGCATTTTTGTGACACTTATTCAAAATGTATCTCTTTTTTGCTGGCGATTTTTTCGGCAAGCTGTTGGTGTGGAGGAAGTTGCAAATTGGGATCGGTGGTGATTATATTTTGCGCTTCGCTGCGGGCAGCTTCAACTAATTTCAAGTTTTTCAAGGCTTCCATAGCAATATCGGAAATACCCCACTGTTTACGGCCCAGCAAATCACCACTGCCACGTTGTTGGAGATCGTGTTCGGCGAGTTCAAAACCATTTTTAGCGGTCTTCATCGCATGCATTCGTTCGGCGGTTTTTTGCGAAAAGGTTTCGGTAAAAATGTAACAGTAGGGTTGGTGGTTGCCACGAATCACACGACCGCGAAGTTGGTGGAGTTGGGCTAAGCCAAACCTTTCTCCACCTTCAATAATAATTACCGAGGCATTAGGATTATTGACCCCGACTTCCACCACCGAGGTAGCAACCAAAATTTGAAATTTATTGCTGAGAAAATCTGACATCACACTATCTTTTTCATCTGGTTTCATTTTGCCGTGTAAAATCCCAATTTCAAATTCTGGAAAAATGTCCTTTTTCAGTCGTTTACTTTCAGCTTCCACTGATTTGGCTTCAATAGTTTTTTCTTGATTCGGATCTGGTTCATCGATGCGGGGACAAATGACATAACATTGACGTCCTGCCTTTAATTC